>DIUH01000169.1 GCA_002428205.1 Planctomycetaceae bacterium UBA6163 | reverse complement strand
GCCCCGGTGACCACGGCACCATACTTTTGCACCGTCCGCAGCCAGTGGATCGGTCGTCGAATGAACGACTGGGGGCTCATCAAGACCGTTCGAAAGCCGATGTACAGCGGGGCGAGCACGCCGCCGATCAGTCCCATGTCGTGAAAATGCGGCAACCAAAAAACCGACGTTGCGACTGCTCGATCGGTTGGCCTGACCCAGTCCAGCCCAAATCCGGTTCGGATCGCCTCCAGGTTGGCCATCAGATTTCGCTGGGAAACGACAACGCCTTTGGGATTACTGGTGCTGCCGGATGTGTACTGCAGAAACGCGGTGCTGTCGGCCGTTATGCCGCTTGTCGCAACATCGTACGCATCGGTTGAGTCGCAAGCTTGCAAGTCATCAACAGCGATCGCGGGCAAATCAGCAGCCGGGTCGAGTTTGCTGTGGTCAAGGGAAGCGAGTGTTTGAGAGTTGGAAAGGATAACGCTGGGGGTGCAGTCGCGGGCGCAGGAATTGAGTTGCGGCATTTCGCGATACGGCTTGGGATAACCTGCCGGCACAGGAATCCAATTAGCCAACTGAGCGCCGAAGAAAGCGGAAAAAAAATCGATTCCTGGTGGAAACAGCAACAGCGCCCGAGGTTGGGTCCCGGAGTTCGCATCGGATTGGGTGGGGGCGTGCCCACGAAGGCGATTTGCAACGTCGGCCGAACGTTGCCACAGTTCTCGGTAGGTCAAAGATTTAGCGTTTAGTTCTTCATCAAGAAAAACAATCGCGTCACGATCAGGATGTTGGCCTGCGCGGTCAAACAGCATCGAAAGAAAATGGGAGTGATCAATCATGTGTGGCGTCGCTAGCTGTGTTCTCGATTCGCCAGGTTCGAGAAGGAAATGATAGGTTTTCGAACCGTCTTATGAATTGCAAGGTATCGTAATCTAGCAATCGCCACAAACGGTGGTTCCATCCTACGTAACCCGTAAAACCGCTGTGTCAAACGAATCACGCCGAAGCGGTGCGTCGAAGTCTATCAATCGTAGTGATCATGATGAAACGAACGGTTACGGATCTTCAAACCCAAGCTGGGATCGTAAAGCGTTGGCCGTCTGGGAAAATCAGAATGGCTGGCGGTAAACTGCTTGACATCCGTTGTGGGATTGTAGCACGACGAACCAGTGTGGCTAGGGTTTGGCTGGAAAGCCGGTTTCGATCACAACGAACGGACCATTGTGTGCTGCATTACCACAGCCCCCTGCTGAGTCGTTATCTAACGCTTGATTTGATCTTGGCTGGGCCTCAGACACACCTCAGCACGATTCGCGGCGCTTGCGAGATCCTTGACGAGGTTGCGCGGCTTCGCGGTGCGGTTGCCATCTTTGCGCATGTCAGCACAACCGGCATCACCGATCGTCTACTGCGACGATTGGGATGGCAGCGTCATCTAATGGGGGAACCCGGACGTCACTGGATTAAGAGGTTTTATGACGGTTATCCCGATCATGACGTGCATCGATACTTTGGACACCAAACGACAGATGGTGCGTGCTGTTCCTAAGTCCTTTGCGTATCATCAAAAAATCGATCAAGCCGTGATAACCTTGCCACCATTGGCGGAAAGTATGACCTATTAAACAGAGTGGTTGTGTTAGCCGGACATACTAGGTTGCCATCGTCACCGTCGCTGCAGTTCGCTTCGTTAATCCGCGCCGTACTTGGATTGGAATGTCAAACTTAAACCAACCGATCGCATGGAAACATTTGCGATACGTGCTGATATTGTTTTCGCCACTATGGATCGGCAGTGCGGTCTTGTTTGCCGCCGCCGGCGTCGGCTATTCGATGGTCAGCCGAGATTATTGGTCTGCAAGCCAACCGATGGTGCTACGCGACGAAACGACCGGAGCGGTCGATCGTTTAGGCCGCTTTTCAAGTCAGACCGAATTGAAGGCTGCCCAAGAGACGATTCTTGAAATGGCAAGAAACCTGGAAGTGGTTACTGCGGCGCTGAAAACGATTGGTCCGCCCAGTGGCAGCGCTGCGAATTGGCCAACTGCGACAACGGTGGCAAGTACTGCTAAGAAATTGGTAAATGTGCGCGCACCACGCGGTGGTGAGTTCGGTGGCAGCGATATGTTTTACCTACAAGTCGAACAGGGTTCGCCCGAACGGGCTCGCCAATTTTGCGAAGCGTTGTTTGACAGTCTGACACAACAGATGCGTCAGGTTCGTCAGGTGCGGGCCGACAGCTTGATTGCCGAATTGACTCACGCCAAAACGCTTGCCCAAGAACGCTTGAAAACCGCCGCAGACAACATGCGCGAGATCGAAGTGAACTTCGGCAGCGACTTAGGCGAATTGAGAAACTTGACCGAAGCGATCAATGGCGAAGGGGCCAATCGCCGCGCGATGGAAGATACGATCAAAGAATTACAGATCGCGGAACTGGAGCTTGAGAAACTTCATTCATTAAAAGAGTTTCTGACACGTGGGCTTTCCGATCCGAATCACTTGTTGGTCAGCGGCGCGGATTTGCTGACCCGACAGCCCTCGCTGCAACGATTGAAAGACGGGTTGATCGACGCGCAACTGTCACGATCGAAGTTGAGTGGCAACATGCGTCCCGATCATCCGAAGATTAAGACCGCGGAAATCGCCGAAGTCGCGATCAGCCAGGCGATCGAAGAGGAAATCGGGTCCGTTCTTCAATCAATGGAACCGATGATCAAGATCGAGACCGAACGCGTGGAACGCTTGACGGCAAAACGTGACGGCTTGGAAAAACGCCTTGAACGGCTTGCGGATATCCGCACTAATTACAGCCGATACGCATCGGAGGTGAAGCATCGGACGGCCTTGCTGGAACAAGCCGAACGCGCCTTAACAGATGCAGAGGCGAGCCGATCGGCAGCGGTTTCCACCAACCTGATCGCCAGACTCGGCCCCGTTACCGTTTCGGATAACCCCGTCGGTCCGTCGACCAAGATCTTGGCTGTCGGTGGCGGCGCCGCCGGCATGATCATCGGTTTGGGAATGGTCTTTCTGGTCGCACCGGGGCCGAAGCAGCCTTCGTTTGGCCGTCGCTGGAGTGATCGATTGCGAAACGGCCGATCAACCGATCAACCTGCGTTGACTGGCCAGCCAAACGCAAATCGCGCTACCGATCAAATCTCCGCTGGTGGTGTCGAGCGTCAATGGGTCGACCGTCGCGCGCCGTCGTAACGCGATGCTAAGGAGATCATCGGCCACCCCGGCGACGAATCGATCTTCGCAGACCTCCTTTCGGTCTCTATGATCCACTCCCGTGGACACATCGATCGAACATGACCGAACGTCGAATCCGGCGCCCTTATGGGGGGCGACGGCGATCGACAACCCTCGCTGGGCGACCTGGAAACTGGCCGCCAGTGGTGCCCTATTGATGTGGTTGATCCAACCGCCGATGCGACTTTGGCCGCTCGCCTGGATCGCACTGGTGCCGTGGATCCTGATCGCTTCACGTCGGACACTCAGTCGCCGTGATTATGTGATTTTCTATCTCAGCGCTTTCGTTTACTGGACCGTGACGATGCAGGGCATCCGCCACGCGCATCCGGCCATGAATGTCGCTTGGATCGCATTGTCGGCTTACTTGGCCGTTTATCCGCTGGTTTGGATGATGCTGGTTCGAGTCGCTTGGGGATCGCAAGCGATCGGCGAACATGCGTCGGGCCGCGGCTACAAACGTCTGGGTATCGGACTATCGGTGCCGATCGTTTGGACCGGTCTAGAATGCGTTCGTAATTATCTGTTGACCGGCATTTCAGCAGCGATGCTCGGACACTCACTGGTCGACGTTCCGGTCTTGATACAGATCGCTGATACCTTTGGCAGCTACGGCGTCACATTTCTTGTTGCGTTAGTCAATTCGGCATTTGCGTTGATGATCCTGCGATGTTTGGGGGCCAGCAACCTTGGCGAATTGAACCGAATCGCGATCCTGGCTGGCGCGGCATTGACCGCGACCTTGGTTTACGGCGGATGGCGATTGCTTCAAGCGAGTAGTCTGCCGCGAACCAGTTCGACAACGATCGCCCTGCTGGGACGCGACGAACCGATCGTCTTTGAACAGAGCGAAGAACGTGAACGACAAATCTTTGATGCCTACTACCAGCAATCAGTCGAAGCGGCGCGATTGGCCAAGGAGAAGGGCATGGAACTGGGAGCCGTTGTTTGGCCCGAGTCGATGTTCACCGGATCGTTGCCCTGGTTCGTCGCTGAGCCGGACAGAGAACTGGCACGATTCCCAGGGCAAACGGTCAGCGACGACGTGATGCGAGAAATCATTGCGGAACGTCAATCGATCTTCCAGCGGCGCGCCGAACAGATTCAAAGCTCGCTTCGCCAAGTGACAGGGCAAGCGACCGGGCCTGATCTGCTGGGCGGATGCGCCGTGGTGCGATANNAAAACCCATTTGGTGATGTTCGGAGAGTACATCCCACTGATCGACTATCTGCCGTTCATCAAACGCTGGATCCCGGCGGGTATGGGAATCTTGCCGGGCAATGGGCCTGTGGCGATGGAAGTTGGCGATTTAGTCGTATCGCCCAATGTTTGTATCGAAACCGCTGTCGAACGCGTGACCGTCAATCACGTCGGGGAATTGATCTCGCAACAGAAAAACCCCGACGCCATCGTTAACGTCACGAACGACGGTTGGTTCGATCGCACGTCGATTGTCGAGCATCATTTGCGGTGTTCACAAATGGTTGCCGTCGCCTGTCGACGACCGATTTTAATCGCGGCCAA
>DIUH01000041.1:1455-13361 GCA_002428205.1 Planctomycetaceae bacterium UBA6163 | reverse complement strand
TGTCGATGCGATCCATGAGCGGGCCCGATATTTTGGACATATAACGTTCGACTTGGGGCGGTGTGCAGTGGCAACTGCGGCGGGGATCGCTGCGGTATCCGCACGGGCACGGATTGGCGGCGGCGACGAGCATGAAGTCGGCCGGGAAGGTGGAACTGCGAAGGGCGCGAGAGATCGTGACGATGCCATCTTCCATCGGTTGCCGCATCACTTCGAGCGTTTTGCGATTGAATTCCGGCAATTCGTCTAAAAAAAGAATGCCGTTATGCGACTTGGAAATTTCGCCGGGCGTTGGCGGGCTGCCGCCACCGACCAGCCCTGCGTCGCTGATCGTGTGATGTGGGCTGCGGAATGGTCGTCGCGCCATCAGCGGTTGTCCGGCGGGCAGTTGGCCCAAGGCGCTGTAGATGCGTGTCGTTTCGATCGACTCGGCGGGCGTCAATTGCGGCAGTACGGTCGGCATCCGCTTGGCCAGCATCGTTTTACCGCTGCCAGGCGGACCGATCATGATCAGGTTGTGCGAGCCGGCGGCGGCCAGCACGATCGCGCGTTTGGCGGTGTCTTGGCCGCGGACGTCGCCGAAATCGATGTCATAGATGCTGAATTGCTCGAACAATTCTTGCAATTGGCTCGGGTGCGGTTGAATGTCGATCGCGCCGGAAAAGAAACCGACGGCTTGGGCGAGATTGGAAACGGGAATGACTTCGATCTGTTCGACCACGGCGGCTTCGTTTGCGTTTTCGGCCGGGACGACAATGCCGCGCATGCCGAGTTGTTTGGCCGCTGCGATCGCCATCGACAGCGCCCCTTTGACGGGACGGGTGTGACCCTCCAGCGCCAGTTCGCCGACAACGGCATATTGTTCCAGCCGGTCGGAAATCAGTTGTCCGCTGCCGGCCAGTACGCCGAGCGCCACCGGTAGGTCGAACGAGGGAGCTTGCTTGGGTAGGTCGCCTGGTGCGAGGTTGATCACCACGCGATCTTGCGGGCGGATGAATCCGCTGTTGACGATCGCCCGTTCGACCCGATGCGTGCTCTCCTTGACCGACGCTTCGGGCAATCCGACAAGCGTCGTCTTGGGCATCGCGGCCGGCGACAGGTCGACCTCGACTTCAACGGGCATCGCTTCGATACCCAATAGTGTAAAAGTGCGTAGACAAGCGAGCATGGCAACGGCTTCATTGCGGTAGCTGAAAACGTCAATGGTGACATCCTTGCAGACCCCGCACAACAGGGCAAACTTGCGTTCCAGATGGGCGGGCCGATTTTGCCTGTGTGATAATACCGGTCTTTGTCTCAATCACGCCGAAAAACTCGCCGGCGCGACGGCTCCCGCGACCGCGCCGGCAGCGTATCATGTCGGGCGGCGCACGCGTAAAATCGGCGTGTCGGGACAGCTTGAATGATCCAAAATCTTGAAACGAGTTTGGCTGGAATGATCGACGAACACAATTGCTATGGCGTTACCGACATTGGGTTGAAACGCGAATCCAACCAGGACTCTTTTTTGATCGCCCAGCTTTCCAAATCGATGGTGATTGGTGCCAACAGCCTCGGTGTGGAACCGCAGACACGATTGTTCGGCGGAATCTGCGGTTGGTTGATGTTGGTGGCTGATGGCATGGGCGGACACGCCGGTGGTGAAAGGGCCAGTTCGTTAGCGGTTCGTTACCTGATCGAACGATTGTTGAACAACATCCATTGGTTCTTTCAATTTAACCGAGCTGCGGAAATCGAGTTTATTGACAGTTTGAAGAAATTATTGCGAGACACCCATCACCAGATCCAATCCGAGGGCCAGCGTGATATCACGTTGTCGGGTATGGGGACAACGCTGACGATGACGTATTTGGTTTGGCCCAGTTTGTATGTCGTGCATGCGGGTGATAGTCGTTGTTATTTGATTCGAGATGGTCGCGTGGAATTGTTAACGACTGATCATACGATGGCCCGACGACTGGTCGAATCGGGCGGCATGAATCCGGAGGATGAGGCGACCAGTCGTTGGAGCAATGTGTTGTGGAATGTATTGGGTGGTAAGAGCCAGGAGGAGATCAAGGCGGAGGTTCGTCAGGTGGAATTGCGTCGCGGCGATCATGTGGTGATTTGCACCGACGGTTTACATCGCCATTTAAACGACGACACGATCCTTAATGTGATCTATCGATCTGAGTCTTGTAATGATTGTTGCCACGAGTTTATTCGGATTGCGAAGCAACATGGCGGCGATGATAATATTACAGTGATCGTCGCCCAGGTCCCTCCAGAACCTGCCTATGATCCTTTGGCGACCACGGCCAGCGATTTGCCGGTGACTATTGAAACCGAGGCTGCGTTGTTAGATACCGCTGATTTCGACGGTCCTCATCATTAGAAATAATCGCTGATCAGAAAATATCAGCTCGTTCGAGCCGGTCGTTTAGGGGGTGGTAATAGTTCGGCGACCCATTCTGTCCATTGTGCCAGTTCTTCGGTGTCGAATGCCGGTTGGGGACGCGGCGGCAAGCGTTCGATGATGCCGGTTTGTGGGTCGCGTCGGCGGATGACCAATTCGCCATCCATGTCGACTTCGAAGGTAAGTTCCAGGTTGGGGTTATTGGGATCCGTAGCGATACGATGGGTGCCGAGTGATCGCCACGATGTTTCCCGCCAGGTGGATGATTCGACCAATGCGAGGTTGTGTTTGCTGATGTTTCCGGCGGCGATCGGCCGACTGGTGCGGGCCGGGATCAACGTGCCACGTGGGATCATCGTGCGGATTCGACGTCGCCCTTTGGCGTCGATCACCAACAAACCAAGGTCATGACAGGTCGAAGGTTGCGGCGGCAACGGGATGTCGCCGCGGCCAGGCAATTCGCCGGCGACGCAAGCCGCCGCGCCGCGGGCGACATCGGTCCGGTCGATCGGAATCCAACTCACACTGTGCCCCAGGACACCAGCGATCCGTTTACGAGTGGCGGCCAAACGGGTCGGCATGCCGAACAACAAGCAGTGGCGAATCCGGGTTGGATCGACGTCGGCTCGGTCCAGGGCGCTGGCGATCATTTCCAATAACTCGGTGATCAGCGGTTCGCAAGCCTCCAGCCACATCTCGCGATCGATTTGAAACTCCACTCGCTTCCCCTCATGCGGGATGCTGATCGTCGATGTTTCCGACAGCAAGAATCGCGTCAATGCACGTTCGCACGCCAATTGCATCGCCGAAGCGAACTCCAACGAATGCAACGGATCGATGCCAAACTTTTGGCGGCAGGTCATACTGGCCAAGTCGACCAATTTTTGTTGCCACTGCAGAATGCCGCTGTGCCATTGGCCCACCGTCGCCATCTGCAAAGCGCGAGGGCCGCGTCGCCTGGCGATCACCACTTCGGTGGCATTGCCAGAAATCGTGATGATGATCTGAGGCCGCGCGGCGTCTTCGGCTGAAAGTTGCATCGGTTCGCGATCGAGTCGTTCGTGGATCGTTGGCAACGAGGTCGCAGCGACATTATCGATGGAAATCGCTTTGACGTGTCGCTGGGCCGAATCGAGATGCCAGGACTGCAGCGCCGCCAACGATCGATCGACCAAGCGAACCGATTTGATTCCGGCGATTGAGGCTGCTTGAAGAATCGCTTGGCGGTGCAGTTGGTCGTAACAGGATGGCACCGTGATCGCGACGGCGCGCGGCAAACCGCGTTCCGGCCAAGTGACGTGAGTCAGGTGGCGCAATTGCATTGCCATCAGCACTTCGGCCGGGCACCGCCGTCCCGCAATGACATGTTCCATCCTTGTTTGGCCGATGAACAGCGGCAAGCAGTGGATCACTGTGCCCGGACGATGCTCGCGCTGCGCCGCCGCGGTGTCGCCGAAAATCGGCGGATCGCCGTCGGCCACAGCGATGCGGTATTGCGCTTTCCCATCGCCACCTGGCAGCAGCAATTCGACGTTGCCCGATGGTTCGGCGACGGCACAGGTTGCATAAAACATGCCCCAATCGATCGCCATCACCTTGGGGACTTCGCCGCGAGTCGACAGTCCATGAATGGTCGAAGATTCGACGGGCGACTGGCTAGCGCTGATACCGGTGATCCAAGCGGGAATCGATTCGCTGGTGTCGTGAACCGCTAAGTCGGCAATGACTTCGACCAACGATCCATAGCGATCTTGGGGGCGTTTGGCCATCATCCGATGCAGCACATGTTCCAGTCGCAAGTCGACATCGGGGCGGACGGCGAACAATTCTGGTAACGGATCGTGGCGATGTCCGCGAACCTGGGCCAGGAAATCGCCTTGATACGGCGGATGGCCGGTCAGCAAAAAGTAAAACGTCGCGCCAAGCGAATAGATGTCGCTGCGGGCATCCACCGCGTCGGGGTTTTCCAACTGCTCAGGCGACATAAATGCGATCGTGCCGACCAGTTTTCCCGCGTCGCGATCTTTGGTGCCGATGTTTCCGCTGGGGTTTCGCCCCACCGAGGCCAACCCCAGGTCGACAACCTTGACCGTCCCGTCGCTGGCCCGCATCAAGTTGCTCGGTTTGACATCGCGGTGCACGATCCCGGCGGCGTGAGCGTGGGCAAGCCCGCGGGCACAATCGCGAATCGCTGAGACCGCATCGGCGATCGACAGTGGCCCCGACTTGGCAACCAACGCCGTCAGAGTCGGTCCATCGACATATTCCATCGCCAAATAGTGAATCCCGCCGGCGTTGCCCGCATCGAAGGCGGTCACAATGTTGGGGTGCAGCAATCGCGCCGCGGCACGCACTTCGGCATAAAAACGATCGACGGCGCTGGCCTGCTGCATCCGCTCCGGCGGCAGCGTCTTGAGTGCCACGATTCGCTGCATCTTTTCGTGTTCTGCCAAGTAAACACGCCCCATGCCGCCGCTGCCGATCAAACGCTGGACACGGTATTCACCGACGCGCGAAGGTATTTCACCGGCTAATCCGAACGTATCATCGCTCGCCCACTGTTCCCCCTGATCCGCATTTTCACCATCTTGCGGGGCACGGGAATCAAATCCTCGAGTGTCTTCGCCCCAAAATCCGTCGTCGTTTTGATCAGCGGCTTCAACCGGTATCGACGAAAAATCAAAGCCGCTGCCGGAACTCTCATCCGCCAAATTCGTCGGGTCGGTCGCCCCATGCGTTTGCATAGCGTCCGCGTCCACCGTTTCAGGCGGCATTTCAATGCGGGGCGAATCGTCAGGGGCCGGCGTTGAAGTCACGTACTCTGCCGTCTTATTGAAATTGCATAGAAAAGGTTGCGGTCCGAATTGGGACGGACCATCGCTTGAAAGAAGCAGCCGTATTCTAACCTGACCCGCCCGATTGAGTATCTGTGCAGCTTTGCAAAGCTGGGTCAGCGATAAAAATCTCGCAATCGCGTCGGTGAAACGCCCATGCGGTGAGCAACCTGCAGCGACCAGTTCAATAGCGTTTGGCGGATCACGCCGCGGCGCTGCCACCGACGAGCGCTAATCACGACCGGCCCATCGATCAATAGCGGCCACCCACGTCGTCGCAGTCGACCGGACAATCGAACATCCTCCATCAACGGCACCGCTTCGAAACCGCCCGCATCAAAATACCAATCACGACGCACAAAAATCGCTTGGTCGCCGAAAGCCATCCCACGATACTTCACTCGCAACGCGTTTCCCCAAGCGACCCAGCGAAAGATTCGTTGCGGGGCATCGATCCGTTGTCGCATCGCGCCCCACCCTCGATCGCTGTGGCTGTTGAGCCCATCGCAGATTTGTCGCAGCGGCGATGGCTTTGAATCGCCGACGTTTTCTAGAAAACAATCGCCGTGCAAAAACAACAGCACCGGCAGGTCGCAAGCGGCTGCACCGCAGGCAAGTTGCAGACCACGGCCGGGTTGCTTTGTTGCAATGATTTTCGCACCCAGCGAGGCGGCAATCTCACAAGTCCGATCGACACTGCCGCCATCAACCACAATCACTTCGCCCGCTTCGTTGACCGATCGGATCGCTCGCTCGATCGCCGCCGCTTCGTTCCATGTCGGGATCACCACACCGATGTCACGCGGGCAAAGCCGCAGCGGTGCAGTCGATTGGGTATTCGCGTGACCGGTCACTGCTCTTGTGCGTCGCGATAGCGAACGTAAGCGAGCGGCCCCAGCACAATCAACGGCACCCAAGCGGCCAGGGCTGGCGTGAGGAAGTACCCGCCGCTGGCCATCGCCGCAGAAAACGTTTTCAAGCCAAAGAACAGCAGCACGATTCCGATCGCTTGGCCAATCACATTAAACAGACCTTTATCACCGCGATTGACGACCAACGGCAGGCCGAGCAAAACCAGGCAAAGGTCCAGTGGCGGACGCAGCATGCGGTCGTGCAGCAACGTGTGCAATTCCTTGCTGCTATGAACCGATCCGTTGCGGATTCGGCGGATCAACTCGGCCAACCCCGCCATCCGCGTCGATCGCGGATTATCGCGCAACACTTCGATGTTCAGCGTCGTGGCGACGAAGCATTCGCCGGGCTGAAGAAACGGCAATTCTTTGCGTGTCATGATCACGGGTCGATCATTAACGACACCCGCATCGAGTTCGTCGATGCCCGCCGGACGCGTCACACCGGTGATCAAATAACCGGCCGGCAACCGATCGCTGGCCGGCTGCCAGATCGCCGAGTCGCCATCAATGATGTCGCCATAGTCAGGCAACGAAGCATACAGGCGGAAGCTGGGTTGATCGATTTTCGATTCGTTGGGATACAGCCCTTCGCCTTCGATCTGAATGCCACTGGACTTATCATAAGACGGCAGCATCGCCTGGGCCCGTGCGGTTCGCAGTTCATCGGGCTTGCTGGTCAACACTTCGCGATACGACGGAATCACAAACTCGCGCAGTCCCCATTGGCAAGCGATCACCAGGACGACCATCACCAACATCGGCCGCAAGATTCGCCCGTGGTGCACACCGGCGGCAAGCAGCGCCGTCATCTCGCCACTTCGCCGGAGCCACCCGACGGTGAACAACATCGACATCAGCGCAATGATCGCAGCGGTCCAGTCGAACAGCATTAACATGTAGGGACCATAAAAACCGATCAACGCCATCGTCATCGAACCGCTATCGGCGCCCAAGCGGAGCAGGTCGTCGAGGTTGCTGAACGCATGAAAGACGACGAACACTCCACCGATGCTGAGAAAGCAGATCAGGATCGTGCGGGCAAACAAAATCAGGATGTAGCGGTCAATCTTGGTCATCGAACTTCATCATCAATCGCCCTGGCCCGTTAACGTTAAAGTCAACGTTCGTGTGCCTTTTACGTTCGCCGTTTGGCTGTGTTCCGGTCTGAAACAATCTTTCAAGACAGAGAATCGTCGATTTTGCCTTCCCAAGGCAAGGCTGATCGGTGGGCTTACGTTTTCGGGTTACTTGCGATGAATCACCGCCGACTTTCGCTTGGGATAAAGTTCGCGACAGAGGGGGCATTTTGTGCCGTCACACCCGCGTGCGGTGCAATACTCGCGACCATAGAAAATGATCTGCAAATGCAAATCTCGCCATGATTCCGGCGGATACAGCTGCTTTAAGTCGCGTTCGGTTTTCACCACGCTCGAACCGTCGCTGAGCCCCCATCGATGGGCCAAACGGTGAATGTGCGTGTCGACGGGAAACGCATGCAGCCCAAAAATTTGGCTCATCACGACACTGGCCGATTTATGGCCGACGCCTGGCAACGTTTCCAGTTCTTCAAATGTCTGTGGCACCTGGCCACCGAATTGTGTCACGATCGCTTCGGACAATCCTGACAAAGCCTTCGCCTTTTGGGGGGCCAGGCCAAGTGGCCGGATGATGGCTAGGATATCCGCCGTTTTCATCGCACGCATTTTTTCGGGCGTGCCACCGACACGAAACAGCGCCGGAGTGACTTCGTTGACCTTCTTGTCCGTACACTGCGCACTCAGCACAACCGCCACCAACAAGGTGAACGCGTCGGTGTGGTCCAGCGGAATCGGCGGATCGGGATAGAGGGCTGCTAAACGCTGGGCGACAACCGCAGCACGCTCACGTTTCTTCACTTGTTAGGCCAGCCTCGCTAAGGTGTCGTCAGGGAACCGCGTTGTCGAGTGCCCTTTGGCATTTGATAAAAATTGGTCTGTCCCCCAACGGCCACGTCGATGGTCCGCAGAAACACAAGATCTTTCGTCTTTGCAGAAAAAAACGATAGCCGATAGGGCTGTCATCACGGCGTTTTCACTCTCAACCGTGTAACCGTTCCCCGGACCACGCCCAGCGACTCGATCGCCTCGGCAACGGCGCGGGCTGAGCCTTCGGCCCCTTCGTGGCTCATGATCACCAGCGGCACGATATCAGCGTCGTCGCCATTGCCGTTTCGCTCGTGCTGGATCACCGACGCGATCGACAGGTTGTGCTTCCCAAATACTCCGGTGATCGCCGCAAGCGTGCCGGGATGGTCTTTGACCTTCAAACGGAAGTAATAACGGCCGGGCAATTCATCGCTGTTTCGCAAACTGACCCGTGGCGGCGAAGTTGTCGAAAACGGCTCGAGCGTCTCAAACGTCAATCGCGTTCGCCCCACGGCCGTATCGATCATGTCGGCCACAACAGCCGACGCGGTCGGCATTTGGCCGGCACCTTGGCCATGATAAAAGACCGGGCCGACGGCGTCGCCGACCACTCGCACGGCGTTGAATGCGTCCTGCACTTCGGCCAGCGGCGTGCGGCGTTTGATCAGCGTGGGTGAAACATGCAGATCGAGTTTACCGTCGACCAATTTCGCTTCGGCCAGCAATTTGATCGCATAGCCGAGCTGCGACGCGTATCGCAAATCATCGGTTTCCAGGTTCTCGATGCCGACGCGCGGGATATCTTGCCAAGCGACTTGAGCGCCGAAAGCGAGGTGGGCCAGAATCGCCAGCTTTTGGGCCGCGTCGGTACCGTCGACGTCCATCGCCGGATCGGCTTCGGCATAGCCCAACTTCTGGGCTTGAGCGACCGCGTCGGCATAAGGAGTGCCCAGGCGATCCATTTGCGTGAGGATAAAGTTGCTGGTGCCGTTCAGGATCCCTTCGAGCGATTCGATCGCGTTGGCCGACAAACACTGGGAAATGTTGGTGATGATCGGAATACCACCAGCCACGGACGCTTCGAAAGCGATCGTGCGGCCGAGTTTTCGCGCGGCGTTAAAAAGTTCGGGGCCATGTTCGGCTAGCAGCGCCTTGTTCGCGGTGACGACGTCTTTGCCCGACTGCAACAGTTTTAACAAAATCGTTCTGGCTGGTTCCAATCCGCCGACCAGGTGGGCGACGACTTGGATTTCGGGATTCGCGTAAACTTCTTCGACGTCATCGGTCAACACGCCGGCGGGCACGTCGACATCGCGGGCCTTGGACAGGTCGCGAACGACCGCTTTTTCCAGCCAGAGCGTGCGACCGGCGTGTCGGGCGGTGCGATCGCCATGATCGAGCAACAGTTTGGCAACGCCGCTGCCAACGGTTCCCAGTCCGACAATCGCCACTTTGGTTTTTTGCATCGATCCAGCCGCAGACGCCAATCCGAAAAAGGGGGCTGACCCTTGAAAGGCGAGTTGTTTTGTTTGATTTTCTTAGCCACATTCGAAACGTTCAGACCCCGATTCGAACGGCCTCTCTAAGATGTCGTCATCTAGGCCATCAGAGCTTAATCACTCAATCGCGTTCGTTGACAGTCCCCGTGGCACCGGTAGAATCCGAGCGAATATGACGAGAACGATGCGGCGGCCCCGTGCTTGAAAAGCGACGCGATCATGAAGTGCCAATACTGCGAAAAACCGGCGACTTTTCACATCACGGAGCTGATCGGCCCCGATGGTCCCCAGGTCATGCACCTGTGTGAAGAACACGCCAGGACATTTTTGGCCAAAGAATCGACGTCACCCTCGGCTTCGATCGCCGGGGCGCTGGCCAAGCAACTGAAATTGACCGGAAAACCGTCGGCCGAGACAGAACAAAAGGAGTGTCCGGTCTGTGGAATCAGCTTTTTCGAGTTCCGCAACACCGGCCGATTGGGCTGCCCGTACGATTACACACATTTTGACACCGAACTGGAACCGTTGTTGGTTAACATCCACGACGCGGCGGAACATAAGGGGAAACACCCGCGGCGTGCGGCTGTGTCGGCCGATTCGCAGGCGAGGCTGATTCAATTGCGGCGAGAAATGGAAGAAGCGATCGAGCGTGAGGATTACGAACGGGCGTCAGAGATCCGCGACCGGATTCGTGAACTGGAAGAGACCGGCAATCGGTAAGTCATTAAGTCATTTTTCATACCCGCCATTCCCCACCCTCGGATTCTCCGCGACAATTGGATCATTACGCGAATATTTCGGGCGGGAGTAACAAGAACGTGCAGCGAGATCAGACATTTGACGAGCTGGCCGGACGATGTGGCGAATGGCTCAAGGGGACCGGTCCGGAATCGGACATCGTGATCAGCAGCCGGATCCGCTTGGCTCGCAACCTGGCCGATTTCCCGTTCATTCGCCGCTGCAGCGATGAAGATCGGTTGAGCATCGAGCGGACCATCCGGGCCCGTTTGGACAAAATCCCCGAGCTGAACGAAGTCCGCTACATCGACGTCGAAGAGCTGTCGGAGGTCGATCGACAATTCTTGGTCGAACGCCAATTGATCAGCCGCGAATTGGCCGACAGCGACGGCGCCCGAGGTGTCGCGATCGATCCGAACGAACAGTTCAGCGTGATGGTCAACGAAGAAGATCACTTGCGAATCCAGGTGATGCACAGCGGTTTGGACCTGGAAAACGCTTGGCAACAGATCAACCGCTTGGATGATTTGATCGAAAGTGCGATCACCTATGCCTATCACCCCAAATATGGCTACCTGACGGCCTGTCCGACCAACGTCGGCACGGGTTTGCGGGTCAGCGTGATGATGCACTTGCCCGCGTTGGTGATCACTCGCCAGATCGACAAAGTGTTTCGCAGCTTGCAAAAAATCAGCGTCACGGTCCGCGGTCTCTACGGCGAAGGGTCGCAGTACACCGGTGATTTTTACCAAGTCAGCAACCAGATCACGCTCGGCAAAACCGAAGTCGAATTGATGCAACAGGTGTCCGAAGTGGTGCCGCTGTTGATCGATTACGAACGCCGGGCACGGCAATTCTTGGTCGAACAGAGCGAAAAAGATCTGCACGACGACGTCAGCCGGGCGCTGGGGATCCTTTGCACGGCCAAGAAAATCAGCAGCGAAGAGACGATGCACTATTTGTCAAAAGTGCGAATGGGAGTGAACTTGGGGCTGATTGACGAGGTCGCGGTAAATATTATCAACAAACTGTTTATCCACACTCAACCGGCTCACCTGCAAAAATTGCGAGGCAAGTTGCTGGGATCTTCGGACCGAAACATCGAACGGGCCAACTATCTTCACCAACATCTCAGCGATCCAGGCAAACGCGAATCGGACTTGAATTAGTCATCTTCGCAGCTCAATCAGCGACCCACCGCACACCATGTCCCAGCCCGCTCTCGATTCGTTTTCACAACTCGCCGCGCAATACGATTTTGTACCGGTTTATCGCAAACTGCTCGGCGACACGCTGACGCCGGTCAGCGCCTTTGCGGCGCTCGATAGCGGCGGCCAAGCGTGTCTGTTTGAAAGCGTCATCGGCGGCGAAAAAGTCGGTCGCTACAGCTTCCTGGCTGCTGATCCGATCAAACGCGTCTATGCCACCGGCAACAACCTGACCGTCGTCGACGGCGACAAACCGCCCGTGACCACAACGGCGGTTGACCCGCTGGCGGAACTTCGCCAGCACCTGCAAACGACCGTCGCGCCCGTCGATTCCTTGCCGCCTTTCATTGGCGGTGCGATCGGCTACGCGGGCTACGACGTTGTCCGTTATGTCGAAAACTTGCCCAACGCGCC
>DIUH01000041.1:0-1436 GCA_002428205.1 Planctomycetaceae bacterium UBA6163 | reverse complement strand
AAAGGTGCCGATCCGAAATCGAGCTATGCGGCGGCGAATCAGCGGCTCGACGCGATGACCGCTAAATTGGCTTCGCCACCCAAGTTCGCGATCGCCGAACTGCCTCAGGTGCCTGCGAAAAAGCTGGAAATCACCAGCAATTTTTCGCGTCAGGCGTTCTGCGACGCGGTCCGCAAATGTGTCGGATACATCCATGCTGGCGATATCTTTCAGGTCGTCCCCAGCCAGCGGTTTTCGATCCAGACCGATGTCCCGCCGCTGGAGATTTATCGCAGCCTGCGGATCATCAACCCCAGCCCGTTCATGTTCTTTGTTCGCACCGGTGATGCGGTGTTGGTCGGCTGTTCGCCCGAAATCATGTGCCGCGTTGCCGATCGTGTCGTCACGGTTCGTCCGCTTGCCGGGACGCGTCGTCGGGGCAAAACCGAAGCCGAAGATCGGGCGCTGCAGGCCGAATTGCTGGCCGACCCGAAGGAACGAGCCGAGCATGTGATGTTGGTCGACCTGGGCCGCAACGATATCGGGCGAGTGGCAAAGTACGGCACGGTCGAGTTGACCGAAGTGATGGTGGTGGAGCGGTACAGCCACGTGATGCACATCAGCAGCGAGGTGCAGGGCGTGTTGCGCGACGAGCTCGACGCGTTTGACGCGATCAAGGCGTGTTTGCCAGCGGGCACGGTTTCTGGCGCTCCGAAAGTGCGTGCGATGGAAGTGATCGACGAAATCGAACCGCATCGCCGCGGCCCTTACGGTGGTGCAGTCGGCTATTTCGATTATCGTGGCAACATGGACACCTGCATCGCCCTGCGAACCATGGTGATCAAAGATGGCAGCGTCCACGTGCAAGCCGGTTGCGGCGTGGTGGCCGACAGCGATCCTGATGCCGAATACGAAGAAACGGTCAACAAGGCCAAGGCGCTGATCCACGCGATCGAAGTCACGGCCAACCGCGTGGCACCCGCGACCTGAACGCGACTTGCCGGAATCGGCACGAGAGCCTACCAATAACGCATGCCCACACTTCCCTCGCGAATCCGCTTCGCCCAGTATCGCCAAACGGTTCGAGAGCGAAATCGTAACCCCAAGTCGGCCGATTCATCGCCAAGCCACCACGGTGGCCATCATGGCGGCGGTCATCACGGCGATTCGGCCGGTGGCGGCAAGAAGCTCGGGACCCGCAATCGCAGTTTCTTCGAGCTGTTTCGCGAGTTCTGGCGTTTGCTCGGCAGCCATCGTCCGGCCGTCATCGGCTCGCTGGGCATCCTGACCTTTGCGATCCTGCTGAAGCTAGTTCCGCCTTATGGCACCAAGCTGGCGATCGATTCGGTGCTGACCAATCCGCCTCGTCCGCTGCCTGGGCCGTTGGTCGATTGGTTGCCCAGCGAGTGGATCGCCCAGTCGCCGATGGGGTTGTTGATGCTGATCGCCGTTGTCGT
>DIUH01000390.1:2856-3050 GCA_002428205.1 Planctomycetaceae bacterium UBA6163 | reverse complement strand
GCCAATCGCGGTTGATCGGCAAACAACGAAACCGCTTCGCCGATCGGCATGTCCAACACGTCGCTGATCGAACGCCCGTGCAGCTTCACCGCCAAGACTTCTTCCTGATATCGCTTGCCGCCACACTCTTCGCACTCCACCCAAACATCGGGCAAGAAATGCATCTCGATCCGGCGGCGTCCCGATCCTTCGCA
>DIUH01000390.1:0-2823 GCA_002428205.1 Planctomycetaceae bacterium UBA6163 | reverse complement strand
AAATGCCGCTCACCCGCTTCGGGCAACCGCGCGAACAGGTTGCGGACCAATTCGAACGCGCCGGTATAGGTGGCCGGATTGCTGCTGGGCGTGTTGCCCAGCGGCGATTGGTCGACGCGAATCACTTTATCGATGTATCGAATGCCGTCGACGCGTTCGTGACGTCCTGGTTTGACGCGAGCACGGTGCAGTCGCCGAGCGAGCACGGGATAAAGAATGCCGTTGATCAGCGAGCTCTTTCCCGATCCGCTCGGGCCGGTGACGACCGTCAACACGCCCAGCGGGATTCGCAGATCAACGCTTTTCAGATTGTTTTCTCGCGCACCGATGATCGCCAAGCAAGGCGTTTGAATCGGACCGGTCGAGCGTCCACGGATCGATGTTGTTGTGGCGGCGGCCGACAGGTCCACTTCGCGCCGCACTTCGGGAAGCGGGATCGTGCGGCTGCCGTCGATAAAGCCGGCCGTGACCGAATCACGCATCGGCTCGATCGCACCGGGCTCGCCGCGGGCCACCACGCGACCGCCGCCGCGACCGGCCAACGGCCCGAAATCACATAAGTAATCGCTCGACGCGATCACGTCCTTGTCGTGTTCGACGACCAACAACGTGTTGCCGAGATCACGCAGTCGGTGCATCGCCGCGATCAACCGCCCGTTATCGCGTGGGTGCAGGCCGATCGTCGGTTCGTCCAGAACATACAACACGCCGCACAGGCCGCTGCCGAGTTGACCGGCCAGCCGAATCCGCTGTGATTCGCCGCCCGAAAGCGTCGCGGCGCCACGCGACAACGTCAGATACTCCAGCCCGACGTCGACCAAAAACGCGACTCGCGATTCGATTTCGCGAATCAACTCACCAGCGATTTTTTGCTCGCGTTTGTTCAACTTCCAACCACCGACGATTTCAACCAATCGACCCAGCGGCACTTGCACCAAGTCGCCGATCGTCATCTCGCGAAATCGCACCGACGCGGCTTCGTCGCGCAGCCTTGCCCCGTCGCAAGTCGAACACGCGATCTCGTCGACATACAGTTCCAACTTCCCGCGCAGCGAAGGCGTCAACCGCGCCGCTTCTTCCAGCGCCGGATAAAACCCTTTGAACTGATAACGGAACAGCGAACCATCGGCCCCCGCGGCTCCGAAACCGAATTGCGACGGATTGGCATCAGCGGCAAAATCGCCGGCGCGAACCTCGATCCAGCGAGCTGCCGTGCCGTGAAACAGCACCCGCCGCTGAGACATCGTCAGTTCTTCGATCGGCGTTTCCAACGGCAATCCGGTCGCTCGCGACAGCGCCCGCAACATCGCCACCGAAACCGGCGACGCGACGCCGGGCCAAAGCAGCGATGCACCTTGCAATAACGAATCCGAATACGAGCTCAGCAGTGCCGCCGGGTTCGTTCCGCGCTGAGTCCCCAAGCCGTCGCATTGTGGACACCAACCGACCGCGCTGTTGAACGAAAAGTGATGCGGCGTCAGCGGCTGGAACGAGCGTTCGCACGACTCGCAAACCAAATGCTGGCTGTGTCGTTTTTCGTCCCAGTGCGGCTCGTCACGATTCGCGTCGGCGATCGCGACATCCAGCATTCCACCGGACAACGACAACGCTTGTTCGACGCTGTCGCCGATTCGCGATCGTTCATTTGCGGCGACGACGACGCGGTCGACCACGACTTGAATCCGCTGGTTGCGACGTGGGTCCCAAGCGGGCGCTTGATCGATTGGGTGCGTAACGCCATCGATCCGCAAGCGTTGATAACCGCCCGCTTTCAAATGCCGCCACGCATCGGCCGGCGCTTCGCCCGGTTCGATTTCGACGGGCGCGAGCAACAGAATGCGGCTCCCGTCGGGCATCGCCATCACCTTGTCGATGATCTGGTCGGCCGTCTGAGTTCCGACTGGCGTTTGGCACTTCGGGCAATGCATCACGCCGAGCCGAGCCATCAGGATTCGCATGTAATCATAGACTTCGGTCACCGTGCCGACGGTGCTGCGCGGCGAGTGACCGATATTCTTTTGTTCCAGCGCCACCGCTGGCGACAACCCTTCGATCCGTTCGACTTTAGGCTTTTGGGCTTGGCCGATAAATTGTCTTGCATAAGACGACAGCGATTCGANNCACAAAAAACGGTCATCGCGTCGCGTGGGATCGACACATCGACATGCTTTAAATTGTGCTGACACGCACCTTCGACCGTTAGATGAGTTCGCGAAGGCGGAAGCGTGAAACTGCCGTTGGATTTCGCACCGTTCTTACTATTAGATTTTGCTGACGCCTGATTGCGTGAAGCAGGTGTAAAGATTTTAGCGAGCGCCGCGCCGGTATAACTTTGTTTGATCCGAGCGACATTTCGCGGCGTCCCTTCGGCAACGATTTCGCCTCCCTTGTCGCCGCCTAGTGGCCCCAGGTCGATTACCCAATCCGCCGTTTTGATCACGTCCAAATTGTGTTCGACCACGACCACCGAATTGCCGCGATCAACCAAACCGTGCAAAACCTTTAGCAGCAATTCGATATCGGCAAAGTGCAAACCGGTGGTCGGTTCGTCGAGAATATAAAGCGTTCGACCCGTGGCGCGTTTGCTCAATTCACGCGACAGCTTGATCCGCTGGGCTTCGCCGCCAGAAAGCGTCGGCGACGGTTGACCAAGCTTCAAATATTCTAACCCGACATCGACCAGCGTTTGTAAGGTCTCGGCGATCTTAGGGATATTCTGAAACAGCTCGAGTGCCTGGGAAATGTCCATATCAAGGACATCCGCGATCGAATGCCCTTTGAAGGTTACGGCCAACGTTTCGCGGTTATAACGTTTGCCGGCAC
>DIUH01000076.1:3906-5059 GCA_002428205.1 Planctomycetaceae bacterium UBA6163 | reverse complement strand
AGCAAGGCAAGGACGAAAAAGAATCGCAAAAATCGCGGTTTTCGTTCCGTTTTTGGCGACGAAACAAGTCGGCGGATGAGAGCGGTAGCAAACCGGATGGTGCGATCGAGCCTAATTTTAATGCGGCGCATGCGGCGAAAAAGCCCGATCCGGTCAACGTCCAACCGGCTGTGGTGGCAAACCAGGCCGCCGCAGCGAGCGAATCACCACCCCCCCATTCCGCCGGTGTCGCAGATGCCGCGGATGACGCCAACGGGGATGGAAAGCCAAGAAAAGGCGGGATTTTCGGATGGTTTGGCAAGAAGAAAGCTACGGCCGTTGATGCGGGAAGTTCATCGTCTGGAAAACCTGGTGGCGGAACCCCGCTGAAACCTGGCGGGTCAAAAACGCAAGACCAAGACGACAACGAGCCTGGCGATGGAGACGACCCGTCGATCGACTGGGCTTCGATGGGCAAGGCGGAACGGCGAAGATTGCGCAGGGAGATCAAACGGGGCGGTCAAGCGGCTTGATGTCGGCGATTCGGTACAATCTGCCTAGTCCGCAAAAGCTTGATACAGATAAAGTAATGATTTGCACAGGATGCACCACGCGACCGGAAGCGTCGCAAGTTTATGACTTACGTTTAGCTTCAAACCATTGCGTTGGTATATCAACGGTTTGGCACCAAAACGAGCAAAGTAGAAGATATGTGTGGAATCGTCGGATATGTCGGAAGTGGTCAAGCGAGCCCATTTTTGCTCGAAGGTTTGCGACGGCTGGAGTACCGCGGGTATGACAGCGCCGGAATCGCGATCAGTGGTGGTGCGGCCAGTGATGCTCCCTTTCGTGTCTGCCGTTCGGTTGGTCGCATCGATCAACTAGCCAGCCGGATGGGGAACCGTCCGTTTCACGGATCGCTCGGTTTAGGCCACACCCGCTGGGCGACGCATGGGCCACCAAGCGAAGAAAATGCTCACCCTCACGTCGGCGGCGACGGCGACTTGATGCTGGTCCACAACGGCGTCATCGAGAACTTTTCTAGCCTTCGCGATGAATTAACCAAAAAGGGCTACGTTTTCAGCTCAGCGACCGACACCGAAGTGGTGGCGCATTTGATTGCTGAAGGATTGAAGCTTGATTTAAGCGACGACAGCGACACGGAGAACGGGCG
>DIUH01000076.1:734-3789 GCA_002428205.1 Planctomycetaceae bacterium UBA6163 | reverse complement strand
GACCACCAAATCGCGGTAATGACTCCGAGCGGATTTTCGGTTCGCCACCGCGACCAGGGAATGGTTCTGCCTAACATCGAAACGGTCGAACTCGATTCGTCAGCGGTCAGCCTGGAAGGGTTTGACCACTACATGTTGAAGGAGATTTACGAGCAACCAGAATCGCTGAAAAACGCGATGCGCGGCCGCTTGGACGATCAAGACGCGACAGCGATTTTCGGCGGCTTGAACCTGACGCCCCAGCAATTGCGCAGCGTCGATCGGATCATTTTGACCGGTTGCGGAACGAGTTGGCATTCGGCGCTGGTGGGCGAATACATGATCGAGGAATTGGCACGAATTCCGGTCGAAGTCGAGTATGCCAGCGAGTTGCGGTATCGCAATCCGCCACTAGAAAACAACACGCTGGTGTTCGGAATCACACAAAGCGGCGAGACGGCCGATACGCTGGCGGCGTTGCGAGAAACGAAACGCAAGGGACACCGAACGCTGGCGATTTGCAACGTCGTCGGCAGCTCGATCGCACAAGCGGCCGACGGCGGTATTTACCTGCACGCAGGGCCCGAGATCGGCGTGGCCAGCACCAAGGCATTCACTTCACAGTGCTGTGTGTTGGCGATGTTGGCCCTTTATTTTGGTCGAACGCGGCACATCAGTTACGAGTCTGGTAAGCGGATCATCGAAGAATTGAGAAGCTTGCCTGGTTTGGTCCAGCAAGCACTTGGTTGTGACCAGCGGGTGCGGATTGTGGCCGAGAAGTACAAGGACGCGACCAACTTCCTCTATCTGGGACGCCGTTATAATTTCCCAACGGCGCTGGAAGGTGCGTTAAAACTAAAAGAAATCAGCTACATCCATGCCGAAGGTTATCCGGCAGCAGAAATGAAGCACGGCCCGATCGCGCTGGTTGATGCTCATACGCCGAGCGTTTTCTTGGTGCCGCCTGGAACCACCTACGAGAAGGTGATGTCGAACATGGAAGAGGTCAAGGCTCGAGGCGGCCCGATCATTGCAATTGCCAGCCACGACGATCCGAGGGTAGAAGCGATTGCCGACGACGTGATTCACTTGCCCGAGGCACCGGAGTTTCTACAGCCGATCGTGTCGGTCGTGCCGCTGCAATTGCTGGCCTATCACATTGCACTATTGCGCGGATGTGACGTTGATAAGCCAAGAAACTTGGCCAAAAGTGTGACCGTTGAGTAAAGTAGGGGGCAGCTTCCGCCTTTTAGTTTCCGTTTCTTGCCCGTTCGATTTTCAGGACTGCGAACCGTGACGACTCCTTCGACCAAACGTAAGGCTGAACCGAAGCCTCGCCAGCCACGCATCGGTGGTCTGACCTACAGTGCCCGCAAGGCATTGACTGTGCACATTGGCGAAAAAGCTGGCACCGAGATCGCCGACTTGATCCAGCAAATGGCGGCGGAAATCGAAGAACTGCGCCGAACCAAGGTCAGCATCACGCGGATTGTGCCCGGTGGCGAACCGCGATAATTTACCTGCCATGCGAACCCATCTTGTGACCGGCACTGCCGGTTTTATCGGCTTTCACTACGCGCTGCGGTTGTTGCGCAGTGGTGAAAACGTAGTCGGTTTTGATTGCGTTAACGACTACTACAGCGTCTCGCTAAAACGTGACCGGTTGAAGCGGATCGAAGAAGTCGCTGCTGAACCCGGTTCAGGAACCTTCACATTTGTGGAAGCCGACTTAGCAGACCAAGTGTCGGTCGACAAAGTCTTTGCGGATCATAAGTTTGATCGTGTCGTGCACTTAGCGGCGCAAGCCGGTGTGCGTTACAGCGTGACGCATCCGCGCACCTATGTGCAAAGCAATTTGGTCGGGTTTATCAACATTCTGGAAGGGTGTCGGCACGCCAAGGTGCCGCATTTGACATACGCCAGCAGCAGCAGTGTTTACGGGGCGAACAAGTCGATTCCGTTTGCGGTTACTGACAACGTCGATCACCCGCTGAGTCTTTATGCGGCGAGCAAAAAGGCNNCTGTTCCTGTTCACCAAAGCGATTCTGGAAGGCCATCCGATTGACGTGTTCAACCACGGCCAGATGATGCGCGACTTTACCTACATCGACGACATTGTCGAGGGTGTTTATCGAACAAGCGAAGCGATCGCGGCCGCCAATCCCCAGTGGTCCGGCCAGACACCTGATCCGTCGACCAGCATGGCGCCGTATCGGATTTACAACATCGGTAACAATCAACCGGTGAAACTGGAACGGTTTATCGAAGTGATCGAGCAGGCTTTGGGTATGCAGGCAAAGAAAAATTACTTGCCGATGCAAATGGGCGACGTCGCAGAGACTTACGCCGATATCGATGCACTCTCCCAGGCGGTGGGCTTCCGTCCTGGCACACCGATCGAAACGGGCGTTCAGCGTTTCGTTGACTGGTATCGGGAATACTACGCTTGCTGAGCGATGCCTGAGGTTCGTAACTGGCGGCTGTTGCTAGTGGTCTGTGACATCTTAATTTTAGGGTAGTGGGATTCGCCAAAATCCCTCGCACTCGGGGAATTCTGGCGAATCCCACTACGGACCAACCCTGATTTTTAGCTGTCCCAGACCACTAGTGCTGGGGACGGCTTCGATGCAACGCGGGCAATTTCTGGGTGCGATCGGGTACCACAGTAAGCGGGTGAAGGTCAGCCTGTAACGATTGTATCGGCGGCACTTGTTGTAACTGCTGCGAATATCGCTTGTGACGATTGAGATGGTCGGTTTGTACGGCCGATGACTGATGTGCCGCGAGTTCTAATGCTCGGGGTCGCTTTGGTCGTTCGGCTCGTATGGGTCGTGATGACGAAAGCGGTTATCGCGTGCCCACAAGACGAGCCGTTTCCCATGTTGATCGATAAGTTGGCCAGAAAGTCGCGTCTGAACCGTGTCGCACGAGCTTCGTTAGCGTTGGGTACAGTGCTGTCGAGCGGTTGCGGCATGATTAACCGCGTCGCACCCGGTCCGGGCCCGCATGACACCCGCACGTCGTATCACGACAACGTGGGGATGCAGATTTCGTATCCCGAGGTGCAGGATTGTGC
>DIUH01000076.1:0-719 GCA_002428205.1 Planctomycetaceae bacterium UBA6163 | reverse complement strand
CAAATGGCAGTGCGGCAAAGCCCCGTCGTTCGTGAACTGGGCGGCACACTCGTGACTCAGCCGGTATTTTCACAAACGATTTACGATCCTTCGCTAGCGCATGCGAATCCGCAACAGGGCGTTGAAGCGGCGCTGGCGGCGTTTGATGCGCAGTTCACCGGCCAATTGCTTTGGAACAAACAGGACCAACCGATCAACGTCCAGCAGGGAACCCCCGGGGCCGATTTCCAGCCGAGAGTTTTCCAAGGAACGACCGGTACATACCAGAGCGAGTTGAGCAAGCGAACGGCCCAAGGTGGGCGGTTCGCCTTGCGTCATGTGACGCTTTATGACCGCAACAACCGACCGTTCCGCGCCTTCCCAAGCGATTTCACCGGCTGGGTCGAAGCCGAATGGCGTCAACCCTTGATGCGTGGCGCGGGCACGGAGTTTAATCGGATCGCCGGGCCCAGTGGGGTCATCGGGCAATATAACGGTGTGTTGATCGCCCGAGTGAACGAAGAAGTGGCGCTGGCGGACTTTGAAGCAGCCGTCGTTCGCCTAGTTAACGACGTCGAACAAGCCTATTGGGAATTGAGCGCGAACTATCGTGTATTGGAAGCCTCGTTACGCGGTCGCGAAGCGGCATTGCAAACGTTTCAATATCAAGAAGTGCGATTGAAAGTCGGGGCGGGCCGCAGCGATGAAGAAGCTCAAGCACAGTCGCAGTTCTATCAATT
>DIUH01000017.1:3405-4981 GCA_002428205.1 Planctomycetaceae bacterium UBA6163 | reverse complement strand
ACAATCGTCGTCGCGGGCAACTGCCCCAATTTCGTCACTTCTTCGACGATTTCGACACGATCGATTGCCATCGCGATCGCGCGACGGACTAGCTTGTTGTCCAGCGGCGGGCGAGCGACGTTCAACCGATAGAAGTAAACCGATAGTTGGGGAGCAGCATAAAAATCTTCGCGCTGCTTCAACACTTCCAAGACCGTTTCGGGCGGCATCGTCACCCATTGCAATTGATCGGTCTCATACATGTTCAGTGCGGTGTTTTCGCCTTCCAATGATAGAAAGTCGACGGTGTTTAGCGCAACGTTGTCCGCATCGTAGTAGTCCGGATTCTTTTCCAACCGCAGACGATCCCTTAAGCGACGCAGTTGCAACTTGAACGGCCCATTGGTGACGATGTTTTCGGCTTTCGTCCACAGCGGGCTGCCGTGCTCTTCGACACACGCGCGGTTGACAGGAAACAGCGTGTAGAAAGCAACAATGTTTGGAAAATAGGGAATCGGATCGTTTAGGTTGACGATGAATGTTTTTTCATCTGGGGTTTCAAGTCCGCCAAGTTTGTCAAAGGCGACCAAGACCATATGGGCCCGCTGGGTATCGGGGTCTGCGACGGGCGATTTCACCGCCGATGAGAACGATTGGCGTTTTGTCGGCCCATCCCACTGCACATTTCCTTGTGGATCGAGCTCCGCTATATCGATCACATAAACCCACGATTCGGTCCAATCCGCTTCGGCGTTTTTGTTCTTCTTCTTTTCTTCGTCGGACGGTTCCGGCGGCTTGCGGATTTCTTGCAACGTGCCATAGAGGATCGTCCCGCGTGGATAATTCTGATAAGTCGCTTTCCCCGTGGGCGTTTCGTCAGGGCGATCCCACAACTCGACCTCCACGCGATCGCCCACTGCAACGGTTCCATCGCTGTAAGCTTTTGCGAACGGGATGCTGTGTAGGTGAAAGGAATACTCTGACGCGGTACCCGGATGAAGCACGCGTTGCCACGACCAAGCGAAATCGTAACTGGTCACCGGCGTGCCATCGGTCCACTTGATGCCATCGCGCAGGCGAAAGGTGTAACGCTTGTTTTCGTTGGAAACTTCGAACGACGCGGCCATCCCCGGCTTGGGAGCCATCGGCTGCAGGCCAGTTTCTGGGTCGGGGTCGCCCTCAGGCATCATCCGCAGCAACCCCTCGAACAGTTCGAACAGGATGCGGCCTTCGATATTGCCGGTCGCACGGGCCGGGTCGAGCGTTTTGACGTCTGCGCCCGATTGCAGGCTGAACTCGGCCGGCGGCAACGATTCAAAAAAAGACGCCCAGGCCAAGGCGGCCAAGACGCAGACGACGGCGATCGACAGGAACGCTTTGCGAGCTTCTGGAGACACAGGCAACGGGTGGGGCCGGAGGAAGGGAACGAATCGCAGTCCTCCGTTATACAACACACGGCCGCGTCAAGGTTGCGAGCGACTGCTCGTCGGGGAAAAAGTCGCCAGGATAGCACCGGTCATAGCGACGATGAAATCACCTAGCCAAGTAGGCCGTAACAAGCGCAGCGCTGTTACGGCATAGTCAACAGGCAATGCGA
>DIUH01000017.1:0-3398 GCA_002428205.1 Planctomycetaceae bacterium UBA6163 | reverse complement strand
GCATCAGTAGATGTTTCGTTCTACTCCGTCGTCTTCGGGCATGGCCAGTTTGCTGGTGACGGCTTGGCGAACGGTGCGGTTGGCGATTTCTTCTTGCAACTTCGCGACCGCTTGTGCAACGGGCATCGTGCCAAGGTCGCCATCGATTCGGTCTCGCAGTGCAATCGTTCCCGATTCGGCTTCCTTGGGCCCAACAACGGCCATGTAGTTGATCAAGTCGAGCTGGGCGTCGCGAATCTTGGCTTGGACCTTGCCGTCTCGCGAGTCGACCGTCGCTTTTAAGCCAGCATCCTCAAGCTGCTTGGCAACCGCATAGGCATAGTCGAGCGTTTTGTCCGACAGCGGCAATACGCGAATCTGTTCGGGCGACAGCCACAGTGGGAACGCGCCGGCGAAGTGTTCGATCAACATGCCAGTGAATCGCTCAAGCGATCCGAACGGCGCTCGGTGAATCATCACCGGGCGATGGACATCGTTGTCGTTCCCTTTGTATTCCAGCTTGAAACGTTCGGGCAGGTTGTAATCCAACTGCACGGTGCCCAATTGCCACGACCGGCCGATGCAATCGCGAACCATAAAGTCAGCTTTGGGGCCATAGAACGCGGCTTCACCAGGTTGTTCGTTGAAGTCCAAACCGCTGTCGCCCAGCACGCCGCGCAGTGCATCTTCGGCGCGGTTCCAGTTCGATTCGCTGCCAACATACTTATCGCTGTTCGGATCTCGCAAACTCAACTGCACGCGATAGTCGCTGAGGCCAACTGAATCGAGCACGAACTTGGTCAATTCAATCGTCGCGCGAAACTCCTGCTCGACCTGATCGCCGGTGCAGAAAATATGTGCATCGTCCTGAGTCAATCCGCGAACTCGCAGCATTCCGTTCAGTTCGCCGGTTTGTTCGTGGCGATAGACGGTACCGAACTCGAACAATCGCAGCGGCAATTGACGATACGACCGCGGTTGTGCTTTGAAGATATGGCAGTGGTGAGGGCAATTCATCGGCTTGACGAGATATCGCTCGTGCTCGGTTTGCCAATGATGAAGAACGGCACGGCGATCTTCGGTAGACGAAGACGGTTTATAATCAGGCAACTTGACGCCCAAAACTTCAGCCGCGGCCATCAATTTGTCTTCGTCATCCGATGTAAGATTTTCATCTTCCAGACGACGGCTCCAGGCATCGATCAATCCGCCCGCTTCACTGGCAAACAGTGGCGGGAATTGGCTGTCGCGGTAATACGGAAAGTGGCCGCTGGTTTCATATAACTCAACACGACCAAGATGCGGGCTGTAAACCGGATCATAACCACGCCCGAGCAATTCCTTTCGCAAGAAATCTTCTAAGGTGACGCGAACGCGAGCACCTTTGGGCAGCCAGAGGCAGAGCCCTTGGCCGACTTCGGAATTGATTGAAAACAGGCCATGTTTTTTGCCCAGCACGCGGTGGTCGCGCCGTTTGGCTTCTTCGATCTGTTCGAGGTGAGCATCGAGATCTTTCTTGTCAAAGAACGCGGTACCATACAACCGTTGAAGCTGGCGACCCGATGCGTCGCCTTTCCAGTAAGCTCCAGCAACGCTCAAAAGCTTGACCGCTTTGATGCGACCGGCGTCGGGGATGTGTGGCCCGCGACACAAATCGATAAACTCACCTTGGCGATAGATGCTGACGGTCGATTGATCGGCCAACCCGGTGTCGATGTGTTCGACCTTTAGGTCTTGCTTGAGGTTGTCACACAATTGACGTGCTTCGTCACGGCCCAGTACGACACGTTCGAACGGTTCTTTCGCCTTGATGAGCTCTTTCATCTCGGCTTCGATTTTGGGAAAATCTTCTTCGCTGATTTTCTCGGACAGTTCGAAATCGTAGTAGAAACCGCCTGAGGTAGTCGGACCGAATGCTAGCGAGACGCCTTTGTAAAGACGCATCACGGCGCGAGCCATGACGTGCGCGGCCGAGTGTCGCAGGACATCGAGCGCTTCGCGATCGCGACTGGTCAACAATCGCAATGCCATCGGTTGGCCGCCGAGTCCCTCGGAATCATCGACCAATTCGCCCAGCGGTCGATTGGCATCGACGACTTTACCGCTCACTTCAGCGGCGATGACCGCACGTGCCAGCCCGTCGCTGATCCCCGACGCGATCTGCATCGCTGTTGTATCGCCGGGATGGGAATGAATGGTGCCGTCAGGCAATTGGACTTTGATTTCGGCGGCGGACGAGGTGGTCGAAGGGGTCGACATCGGATGAATCCTGTTCAATGGGGTGACACTATCGCCGAAACGAAGGGCGACCCCCAAACGATAGCGAGAAAAGGCTCCGCGACCAATGCCGGAACTTTATGATGCAGGGCCGCCGGATGCGAATGCGGCGGATTGAAAGCGGGCCGTTTGGGTGATGGGAATGGGCGAAAAGATCGGTCGCCAATAATGCTTCAGTTTCTCCGATTCTTAGAATCGCTATTCGGGTAGCGTTTTACTCGGATGTCGTTGGGCTGTTTCGGACCCGGCGTGCTGCGTCCGGCGCTTATGATTCGTTCCAGTTCCGTCTGCATCTTTTCAAGCTTTTCGGGCATTTCAGCGGCAAGGTTCTTCGATTCGCTGATGTCGCTGGCAAGGTTGTATAGCTGGACAGGCTGGGATTGATCGCCCCCTTTGCCCCATCCCCCTGAGCCTGGGGCGGGGATGTACTTCCAATCGCCGACACGTAATCCTGGCGTACCGCTGGCACCGGTGCTGATCGCGTTTTCGCGAACTGGTTTTTCATCCCCCTTCAACAGCGGCAAAAAACTAACGCTGTCCTCGCCCGCATTCTCCGGCAGCGTCGTCCCCAGCAAATCAGCAAACGTTCGCAGCAAATCAGCTTGATGCACCAATTGGTCGCAAACACTGGCTGGTTTTACCACCCCTGGCCAACGCACGATAAACGGCACGCGGTGGCCGCCTTCCCAAGCATCGGCCTTGTAACCGCGAAGGGGGCCGCTGGGAAAGTGGCCCAGCTTTTCCAGTTCCGCAGCGCCGACATAGGGGGCGCATCCGTTGTCCGATGTGAAGATGACCAATGTGTTGTCGGCCACGCCGCTCTGCCGCAACGCATCAAGCACGTGGCCCACGATCGCATCGGTTTCCATCACGAAGTCGGCGTAAAGGTTCAGTCCGCTTTTCCCCTTCCAAGCCTCGTTGACCGACAGCGGAGTGTGGGGCGATGTCAGCGGCAGATAGAGCAAAAATGGCTTGCCTGACGCGGCTGATTCAGAAATAAAGCCCACGGCCTGCTGGCCGATCGACGGCAAAATCGGCTCAAGCGTCCAATCGGCCAGTGCCGGACCTTGGTTGCTCGCTTGATTGTTCCCCAGCAGACGAGCCGGAAGGAATTCGTTCGGGATGCCAATGGTGCGATCGTT
>DIUH01000262.1 GCA_002428205.1 Planctomycetaceae bacterium UBA6163 | reverse complement strand
CTCTCCAAGGCCGTTTCGCTGTTGCACAAAGGATTGCGCAGCGAAGCGATCCAGTCGGCTAGCCTCAATCCCAACGCGATCGATTCCGCCGCCGCTCTCGATTTTCCCGAGTTCGATGAGTGGTGCGAGATCTTACAGTTCTACTCAATCCCGCTGCCGCAAGACTTGCAGCGGGATATGGTCGATCAATTGAACGAGGCAATGGTCGATGCTCAACCGCTCGACGCGCTCTTAAAACACCACCGTCGCTTGGCCATCGCCCGCGCACCGCTCGCTTGGCGACTGAAAACGCTGCGCCGCATCGCCGAAATCGATTCGACCAATGGGGTTTGGCAAGATGATATTGAACTGTGGGAACGGGCTCGCGTCAAACAACTTGAGCCCGATGTGAAAGATGCCGTCGCCACCAAAGACGAACAAAAACTGCGCTCGTTGCTCGCCGAGTTGACGGGGCCCGCGTGGCGCATCGAGGTCGATCGCGACTTGGCAATCAAGGTCAAATCCGCACTGGAGGAAATCAATCAAACACGCGTCGCTGGTGAGCTCTCCAAACTCGCTTCGTCAATCTACGACGCATTCTGCCAATTCGATGAACCGGCCGCCCGGGCCTTGGTTGCCGATTGGGACCGAATGGCTGCGTTGTTCAAATCGCCAGTTGATCCCGAATTGATCGAACAGGTTTCCGGGGCCGTCGAGTGGTTGAAAGAAATCGACCGCGAAGCTTTGGAGAAACGTGAACGTGCTGCGGCGCTCGGGAAACTCGATGCGGCACTCGACCGCCGCGCCGATCGCCATACGCTCGATGCTGCCTTCGGGGCGCTCAGCCAGTTTGATGAACCGCCACCGATCGAGCTGATTCAGCGGTATCGACTGGCGGTTGAACAGATCGACATCGCGGGTAAGCGTCGCAATCAAGCGATCCTGGCCGCGATCGTCGCCACCGCAGCGATCATTGTCGGTATCGTTGTCGTTTGGCAGCGGGCCGATAACCTAGAACGCGAGATTTTATCAGCCGAAACGCAACTGCGTTCGATGGTCGATACCAAACGTTTGTCAGACGCCGAAACCTTCTGGAACAAGCTGGAAGCCGATTCGCCAAACGTCGTCCGCGATTCTCGCCTGACGGCGCTCAACGCATCGCTGCAATCGCTGTTGGCCGAAGATGCATCGCGGGTGGAACAGTTTAATCAATACTTGACGCTCGCCGATGTGCAATCGCCCGACGCGATGGATTTGTCATCATTAGGCAAAGCCGAATCGTTGGCATTCACGGAAGATGAAAAGGCGAACGCGTTCGGTGTACGGCGGCGTTACACCCAGTGGGAAAGCGAGATCGAAACGAACCAGACGACGCAACTGCTTGCTCAGATCGCATCATTGAAGTCGCGATTGGATGAGATCGAGAAATTGCCCGCTGATCAAGTTGCGAATACCTCGCTAGTCGAAGTGCTTTCATCGATCGACGAACTGGCATCGACCTACCGACGAGCCAACTCGTCGGCGAAAGCACAGGCGACATCGTTAAAGAACCGCGGTGTGGCAATCCGCGACGCGCTGCGGGACCGACGCATGCGCCAGCAAGCCGAGTCGGAAGCGATCACTCGGATCATCAAGTCAGCGACACTGAACGACTTGGAGCGAAACTTGAAAGCGTTCTCGGGGGCAGTCCCCGATTCGCCGCTTGTGGCCGAGTTCGAGAAAGCGGCCGGCGAACGCAAGCACTGGGACTTGCCGGAAGAATGGAACGCGCTGGCCAGTGCGGTCGCTACGGCACTCGACAGCCCATTCACTGAGCAAATCGTTTCAAACGTACTCGCTCAAGACAGAGTTTTAAAGACTCGCTTGGCCAACAACCCTGCCGCGGCATCGACCGGAAAATGGCACGATCGGATGTCGCGGTACGGCGGTCGCGTAACGGCGTTACAGGGATTGCTGGGTGATTTAAGTGATACGGTTGTGGCCGATCTTTACACAATCGTCGACACCGATGGTATAGGAAAGCGGCATTTCATTTACAATCATTACTACGATCGAAATAAAGCAATATTCCAGACGCCAGATCCGCGCAGTCTCGAATTGGTGGTCAATGGCAGTGGGGCAGTTAAAAGAAGCGCACCGCTCAGTGGCCCCTTCAAAGTCATTCAAGAGCCTTTCACGACGATTCGCTGGTTAAACATCCAGCATCAATCGATGGCACCCACGTTCGCGAAGGACTGGGACCGCGAACTGTTAAAACTGATTGCCGAATTGAGATCACGCCCGGAGCTTGATTCACTGGTAAAAGAAATGTTGATTGCCCACTTGTTGGCTGGCACCGCCGAGGAGAGCCCCGAATTGGCGAGCCAATTGGTGAAGGAATTGGCGCTGCTGAGCCAGCGGGCTCATATCCGAGACATATGGTATGAGCCTGCGGCGCTATCAAGTAAACTGGCCAGCGAGGTCGAAGATGTCGTGATCAAGCGAGTCGCCGAATTATATCGATCGCTTCCGACGGTGTCGCAAGAATCGGCAAGCCTGAGAAAGCGGAGATACACTTGGGTTGGCTGCATCGTGCGAGATTCCGGCGGAAACGCCATGCCGCACCTCCAGCGGACCGTCGACGATAATGGCCAACTGGCGATCGCGCGGCCATCGTCCGAAAGCTCGACGCAGACCGACATCGTTGTCGTCGGAAAGATCGCTGGCGGCGCACCGGCTTTCAACGGCAATTCGCGAGATCAATTAGCGGGCCGTCCTTTGTTTTATCTGGCTGATTAATGATGAAGAATGAATTGTTATGAGTGAAGACCGTTTGTATGTTCGGTTCAAAGGCAAGATTCTCGGACCTTTAACCAGCCAGAAGATCCAGGAACTTGCCCGGCGCGGTCAAATCACCCGCATGCACGATCTGTCGCCCGATGGAAGGTCGTGGGTCAAGGCGGGCGAGTATGGGAACTTATTCAACAGCGATAAAAGCTTTGATTCCAGATCGTTAAGCGGCGCCGAACATGTGGCCGCATCGATCCCCGTCAATCCGCTGTATACCCAGACGGCCCCCGTCGCACCGGTACAAGCGGTTGACCGACCGACCGAGTCCCCGGATATGTCGGTGCAATGGTACGCACACATCAATGGTGAAAATCGTGGTCCGCTAACGACCGCTTCGCTGATGAGTTCGGTCAATAGCGGTCAGGTTGCCCCTGATACACTCGTCTGGCGAGCCGGGTTTGACGATTGGCGTCCAGCCGCAGATTGTTTTCCGCAATCGTTTTCGCAATCGGCGGAAACCCAAGCCGCTGCATCCGGCGGAAGCTACGTGAGTGTTTCAACGTCGGGAGGGAAACGTGATTTGTATTATGAATTGCAAGCTTCGCGACCGTGGGCCTTATTGATCGGTTGGCTGATTTCTATTTACGGTGTTCTGAGTGCGATTTATTGGGTCGTCTTTATGATTGTCGGCGGCGAATCAAGATTGACCGGATCATCAAAGGTAATTGCGGGACTGATCGGATTAACCTTTGCAGGCATCATGATATTCGGCGGCGTTCTAGTGCTTCGTTACGCCGCTTCGCTGAAAGATATTGCAATTCATCGAAGCGAAGGTCGGGCGATTGAATCTGCCCGTCGACTCGCTGCAGTCTGGCGCCTGATAGGCATTACTATCTGTCTCATCTTGGGGCTCGTTATCGGTGGTTTTCTTTTGTTAGTGGCGCTAGGAGCTGGTGCCGAAGCAGGAGCGAATTAAACATGGAAGTTTTAAATCCCACAGGCGTCCCGCCTTTGCCACGACCGTTGAGCGCAAGTCGCAGCGACCCCGAACGTCGCGCCGGCGTTACACCCGGCAGCGGCACGTCGGTCAACACCGGCTTTGCCGGAATAGTCGCATTGCTGGTAACGATCGCGTTATTCGTCGCGGTTCACTTCATGCCAGAATCCTACTTTCGCGCGATGTTGATCGACCGCGGCCCGACTCAATACGCCGCTGTCTTTCTCGGCGTATGGAGCGCGGTGATTCTATTGCTCAAACGCAGCAAACTAAAGATCCAGCGTCGGGCATTAACACATCCGGTTATCCCCGAGAATTATGAGTTTGTACTGTCGTCACGAACGGCCGACCAAGTCATCCGTAACATTCACGCGATCGCCGAAGATCCCGATCGATTCATCGTCTTTAATCGAATCTTGGTGGCGTTGTCGAACTTGAAGAATCTGGGCCGCGTTGGCGATGTCGACGATATCCTGCGTTCCTTGGCCGAACGAGACGAATCGGCTCATCAAACATCATTTGCCACGCTCGGTGGTTTCTTATGGGCCATACCGGTGCTGGGGTTCATCGGCACGGTTCTTGGCTTAGCATCGGCAATCGGAAACTTCAGCAGCCTGCTGGACCAGCAAGCCGATGTCAGTGCGATCGTGGGATCATTGAAGGAAGTCACGGGTGGACTTAGTACCGCGTTTGAAACGACGCTGCTGGCGCTGGTGATCGCCCTGGTGATCCAGTTGTGGATGACTGCGCAAAAGAAGGCCGAGGAAGTTTTTCTTGATGACAGCCAAGAGTATTGTTTGAAGCAGGTGGTCAGTCGAATCCGGATCCTGCCGTTTGAACAATCGGGTGAGTAAGCCATGAAACGTCGAAACAACGGTCCGAGCGTCTCGTTCTTTGCATTCCAAGACATCATCACGGCGGTCGTTGGGATTTTTATTCTGATCACACTGCTGCTGGTGTTGGAATTGGCCCAGCGGGTCGAAGCGGCTGCGGCAACGCCAACGGCCGATATATCATCGGTGCTGGAGATGATCGAAACGTTGCAAGGCGAAGTCGATCGCATGACGGAAGAGATACAACAGCGGATCGATTCGCAAAACGAAACGGCGGGTATCAACGAGTTTAACCGTCAAGAAGAGACGGAAAAGCTGGAAGACAAAAACAAGATTCTTCAGCAACAGATCGTTGCTGCGAATGAAATGGCTAGCGACCTTGCCAATCGGCTTGCCGCGGCAAAGCAAGAAGAGAACAAACTGTTGTTGAAGTCACAAGAATTGGCCAGCCAACGCGCGTTGTTGGAAGAGTTGGAAAAACGTCTGGCTCAAGTGCAAAACGAGATCAATCGGCTAGAGTCGGACGACACGCCGGTGTTTCGCGATCAAACCGAACAAGGCCGTTTCATCACGTTAATCACGCTGGCGGCGGGAAAGATCGAAATCCGCGATGCGTTGACGAAGTTCAAGCAAGATTACTCCGGACCGCGTCGGGCAAACGATTTGTTCGCATGGCTGGATGCCAATGATTTGTCCAGTCGCCAGATTTATTTGGTCATCAAGCCGGGTGGAACAACCGACTTTCATGCCGTGCAGGAACATCTGGACGATAGCGGTGCGGTCTATGGTTATAATGTGACAGGCGCGGCGGATTCGATACGGCTCGGTTTTGAAATGCCAACCCTGCCGTAAGGTTTTATACGGATAGTTGAAAAAGAATCATGACCAGACGCAGCGAACCAGACGCAACCAGTTTTGACCTGTTTCTTGATACCATCTGCAACACGTTCGGCGGAGTCGTCTTTCTCGCTATTCTTTTGGCATTGATGATCCAGACTCGCGCGGTGGTCAAGTCGGATGATACCACCGCCGATAAACTCCCGACGCCAGATGAAATCCGCGATTCGATTCATCAACTCGACCTGTTAGCATCGCAACATGCCACGCTGGCTGCGGCGATGGCGAGCACGCCCTTGCAGGCAAGATCCAGCGATGACAGTCGGTTAATCGAACTTTCTGAACAGGCATCGAAGGCCGAAGCCGAGCTTTCGCAGTTGACTCAAGCCAACGCCGCCAGCACGAAGACGCTTGGCGAAATGACCACGTCGAATGCCGACCTCGATGCAGAAAACAAACAGCTCCCCGTCGCGGTCGCAACTGCTCAGGAACAAATCAAAGTGGGTGAGAATCGTTACGTTGCTGCGGCACAAGCGAAACAAGAGTCGCTGCGACTGCCGAAAACTCGCGAAAGCAACGCGGCATCGTATTTGGTTCTGTTTAAATCCGATCGCATTTACTTGGCGCGTCGCCCTGCGTTTGTTGGCGAAAGTTTTAATGTTGATCATGTACGAACGAATAAGCTGGCCAGTGGCGGTACTGAAGTCATTCCCGTTCCATCGGCGGGGTGGGATTTCGGGTCCAGTAGCGGTAATTCGGAAATCATGAGTTTGATAAGTGATGTGGCACGAGGCCGAAACATCATGACGATCGCGATCTGGCCCGACTGCTTTGATAAGTTTGATTCACTAAGAGAATCGCTGATCAATCAAAACGTGCCCTATCAATTGTGGTTGCAGCAAGATGGAGAAGAATTGGTGATCTTCTTTGGTAGTGGTTCGTCGAGGATTCAGTAGTGTAAGCGGCGGAAATGATGGCTTGATTCGCGACGTGATGCGGTTTGTTGGCTGAAGTTCGTAGTCCCACCTTTAGGCGGCTTCCAGCTTAAGACTCCTAATTGTGTACTGGTACTCGTACTCAGACGCAGTCGGTGCTCATACTCGAACGATATGCACCCGCGTACGGGTACGGTTCCCAGCGACGTCTTAAGCTGAACGCTCTACTTAGGCGGGACTACGAACCAGCAATCGGTTACAATAGTTGTTGGAGAATGAATATGAATATGAAAACGAAACAAGTCATCGATCTGGCTTTTTTGCTGGCAATCGGGCTGTCCGCGCTGGGATTCTGGGCGACCAGTTCGCTCGCGCAATCGCCGCCTGCGAAAGGCGATGCCAAAGGCGAAAAGCAGACGCCTGAATCGGCGCTCTTCAAAGGTTTGCTTAAATCGATGTCGCTGACAAAAGGCGACTCGAAAGACACGGGTTTGCAAAAGAAGTCGCCGAACGCGTCGCAGACATCGACTGGTGGGCCGGTGTCGCCGTCAAACGATACGAAAACGAGTCAGACACCAACTTCAGCGCCAACTCCAGTGCCAAACGTCAGCTCGCAAGCGAATTCGGCACTCGGATTGCCAGGAATGCCGGGGCTGCCAGGAACGCCCGGCATCTGCGACCAATGCGGTTCGGCGGTTGTCGGCGGCAAATGTACGGGTGGCAAACCGGGCATGCCTTGCAAGTCACCGGGATCCGGAGGCGGAAGTGGCGGGTCGCCTGGCGATAAAGGCATGATGGCGGGCCAGCAGGGCGGCGGTGCAAGCGGATCAGCGTCAGCGGTTGGCAACGGAACAAGCGGCCGCTCAAGCCGGCAGGGCAGCCAGAGTAATCAGGGCGGCCAAACGTCCGNNGCCAACGGCTCAGCAAGCGGAAGAAACGGCGGATCGATGCCGCCGACGCCTTCTGGTGGGAACGATCCGCTGGCCAATGCACAGGCGATCGCTGCGCGAGCGGCAGCGAATCTGGCTGCGTCCCAGTCAGGCGGAAACGGTGGCGGCCAGCAAGGATCGATTTTTGGCGACCTGTCGAGTTTGATTGACAGCGTGCAAGCGGGAGCCGCAGTGGGGCCGGGATTGCGGTGGAAGATCGTCAAGCCAGCTGGCGTTGGCGACCTGGCAAACCTGCCGGCGGTCAGCATGGATCCGGGCGACACCGATATCAGAGGAGGCGGACGCAAGGCCTTTCAGCTAGACGCCGGAATCGTCCGCAGCGAATTGGTAACCGGGCCAAGCAATCCGCTGCTCGTTCCACCGGAAGTCGCATCGGTCGTTTACGTCATCGATTGTTCCAGCAGCATGTCGGGCGACCGATTCAACCGAGTCGCGCGGGGCGTGATCGATGCGGTTTCGCAAATGACCGACCAGCAGCAGTTTGCGGTGCTGTTGTTCAATACGGTGGCGATGCAGATTGATGGTGGCGGTTTGATCCCGGCGACCGCAGCAAATCGCCAAGTGCTGGCGACCCAGCTTTCGCAGGTGATGCCCGTTGGCGGCACCGATCCTACCGACGCACTGCTGATCGCGCTGCAAATGAAACCCGAAACCATGGTGGTCTTTTCCGATGGCGAGTTTGATCGATCGATTGTCCAGCGAGTAACATCACTGAATCGTTCATCCGCAAAACGCATTCATATCAATTGCGTCGGCATACAGTCGACCGTGTCGGTTCTGCGTGAACTGGCCAGCCAGAACGGGCCGGGAAACTATATTGAAGTACCGTGATTTTTTCCCAGTCGCTAGACGATGATCGGCCCACTGGATTGATCGCCGGACCATTGAAAACGGCAACAATCCACGCCTAAATTCCCGAATGTTGGTGGCTGCGTCGGGAT
>DIUH01000162.1 GCA_002428205.1 Planctomycetaceae bacterium UBA6163 | reverse complement strand
GCGAGCGGCTTCGACAAACGTCACGTCGTTCAGCGTCAACAGCGAGTGCAACGGAGTATTGGTGCGATACATTTTGACCGTGCACGTTTGTCGCGACGCGTTATCAAAGAACATCGTCGGCGCGATGATCCGTCGCCAGAACGTGTATAGGCTGCGTCGAAACAGTGCGTCGCCCTGATCTTGCACATACTTCTTGTTTCCAAACGTCGCTTCTTCCCACACACCCGCCGGCTGGTAGCCCTTCACCGGCACACCGCCGAGATCGCGAACGACCAACCCGCCGGCCGCCAGTGCTTGGTCGCGGATCATCCACGCTGGTAGACGAAAACGCGGGCCACGCGATAGATAACGATTTTCAGGGTCATCCTCATAAGACAATCCGTAAGATTCGCTGATTCGCGACGACTGGCGATAGGTGTGGCTGGTTACGATTTGTCGAACCAGTCGTTTAACATCCCAGCCGTGTTGACGAAAATCAGCGGCTAACCAATCGAGCAAATCTTGCTGGAGCGGGATTTCGCCCTGTACGCCAAAATCCTCAGTCGTCTTCACCAAACCGATACCGAAAAACTGTTGCCAGATTCGATTCACGGTAACTCGCGCGGTCAGCGGGTTGTCGTCCGATACGATCCAGCGTGCTAGGGTCAGCCGATTGATCGGATCGCCGGTTGGCAATCGCGGTAGCGTTTGGGGAACATCCGCAGTCACTTCGTCGGTCGGTTTGCTGTAAACCCCACGCTCGAGCACCCATGTTTTTCGCGGTGTCGGCATGTCCTGCATCACCATCACCTTGGGGATACTGGCTCGCAGGTCGCTCAACGATTTCTTATATCCTTCCTGCTGTTTTTGTAAGGCGACATAATCCGGATCAGCGGAACGCCGTGCGGTGGCGACCTGGTCACGTTGTTCTTTGGTTCTTTGATCGGCTGCGGTTCTTAGAATCGCAATCAACGAATCGTCGTCACCGTCCAATTGCGCATCGGGCGAACTTGTAACGCTGATCAGAAACCGTCCGATGTTATGCGAGGCGTGAACGGAATCGTGTCGCAGCGTGATCGTAAGTTTTGCGTCCTGCCCGACGGCAACCGCTTCGGAAAAGCGAAAAACGGCGGAGTGCGATCGGTCGATCGGCTTGCCTTGGTAAACGGCCCAACCCGTTTTCGGATTGCCATCGAACGCGGAAGCGATTTTCAGGTCACCCTGTTCATAAGTGGCGACCGCGGATGCGATCTTTAGCGGGGTTGCTTGGTCGGAGTCTTGTTGCTCAATCGCAAATTCGATTTCCGTTAGCACGAAGTTTCCGCTATCTGACCTCGCCAAGCCGCCTTGGGTATGGCTTTCATGGTTCAGGGCGTCTAGCCGAACCGCTGCGATCTTTTGCAGGCCAGTCGTAAGCGTGATTGTATAAGAATCGTTACGTGGGTTTTCACCCGATGCCAGGATCGAATCGTCTGGCTGTATCGTCAATGTTTGGTGCAACGCGGTGGCATCGATCGGTTTCATCGGTTGCCAAACGGCATCGCCCGCTGGTGCTAAGGTTTCCTTTTCCCATGCGTCCTGTGAATCAGCCAGTTCTCGTTGGCGGGTCTGCAGACGCTTTTCAAGCTCGGCAATTTGAGACTCGGTATCGGCGATTCGTTGCCGTTGGTCGTCGCTGGGTGTTTCCAGCACGGGCGGTGTTTGCGGGTTTCCGCCGCTGCCATCGACCGCGGTTTGATTGAAGAACGCTGACAAACGGAAATAGTCCTTCTGGGTCAGCGGATCGAACTTGTGATCATGACAACGACAACAATTCATCGTCAGTCCCAGCCAGACGGTGCCGGCCGTTTCAGTCATGTCCATCACATAATCGACGCGATTCTCTTCGGCGATGCGGCCTCCTTCGCCATTGATCATATGATTGCGACAAAACCCGGTCGCCAACTTCTGTTCAAACGTGGCATCGGGCAACTGGTCTCCGGCGAGTTGCCAGATTGTAAAATCATCATAAGGCAAATTGCGGTTAAAGGCATCGACCACCCAATCGCGCCAAGGCCACATGGTTCGTTCGCGGTCGCCTTGATATCCGTTTGAATCTGCGTAACGGGCGGCGTCCAACCAGTTCCACGCCATCCGTTCGCCGTAGGCTGGTGAGTTCAGCAAGCGATCGATGACTTTGTCCCACGCGTCATCACTCGTATCGCGAACGAACGCATCGACTTCTGTGGGGGTTGGCGGCAGACCGGTCAGGTCGAGGGTTAATCTGCGGACCAAGGTTTCGCGAGCCGCGGCCGGCGACGGAACCGAACCGCGTGCGGCCAAGCGAGCTTGAACAAAGTGATCGATCGGATTGTGGAGCGTCGAATCGGTAGACGCTGTAACCGCAGGCACTTCCGGCTTCACCAGTGGCTCGAACGCCCAGTGGTCTCCCCAGGGTGCGCCGCCATCGATCCAGCGAGTCAGCAGGTCGAATTGAGCAGCGGTTAGCGGTTTCTTCACGCTCGGTGGCGGCATCACCAGATCGGGATCATGATTGGTGACACGATCGATCAACGTTGCCGGACCGCCATCCGCGACCACCATCGCTCGCGCCCCTGCTTCGGTATCCAACCGCAAACCGGCTTCGCGAGACGCTTCGTCGGGGCCGTGGCAATTGAAGCAATGCCCGGCAAGGATCGGTCGAATATCACGGCTGAATGAGATTTTTCCATCTTCAGCCCGCACCGAAGCTGGCAACAGTCCCAGCACCAGCAGTAAAACCGCTGCGCTGATCGTCACGCGCGCAACGTTGTTAGAATGCACTTGAACGATGTTAATCATTGTTTAAAACCAAAACCAAGACCAAAGCCTAGGTCGACCAAGCAGGCGGAAACTGGCACTTTCAATTCTTGGCGGGTGTGATTTTATCCGCCGCTGGGCGAAAGGGTCATGACAAATTCTTGATGGCTGGCGTCAGCCAAGCCTTGTTGCAGGATTTGCAACACTTGAGCCATGTCGCCCCGCAGAACAGCGACGGTGTCGAGCCACAAACCGGGGAAAACGAGGCTGCGGTAAATGCCATCGTCTGACATGGGATGTGGGTCAAAGCGGCCATCAACCAGAATGAACCAATCGATGGCGGAATCGTTTGTTCGCCACACGACATATTCCTTCACGCCGTTGCGACGGTATGCATTCATCTTTTCGTGCAGATCATAACTGACCGTGCTGGCTGTGATTTCGATGATCAGTTCGGGAGCCCCCTGGACGTATCCGTTCACCAGGCGAGATTGGCCGCCCGCTTGTTCCGTCAGTCGCAAATAGCCATCAGGTTGCGGAGCGTTGTCGCAGTCCAGTTCCAACGTCGAATTGTCTCCACCGACAACTCCTGGCGTCATGGCTCGATACATGCCAAGCCACGTGATCAGGTCGAAATGAGGTTCGCCGTGGCGGTCGGCGGAAACGGGTGACGGCATGTAGACTCTCCCTTCGATTAACTCCGCGTGGCTGATATTCGGCATGGCGCGATAGCGGCGCAGGAACTCCGTACGAGTCATCCGGTCGCCATTCTGAAGTAACGTACTGGTCTGCACTTGGAGATGGTCTCTATGTGCTTCAAAAGCAGTTGACATTCGTCAGGCCCTAAGAGTCACGAGTACGATCAAGGGTAGGTTCGACAGATCAAACGTTCATTCTATCCGCCGTTTGGGAGATTTACAAAGTCATTGCCACCAATCGACCTGCGAGAAAGGGTGCTGGCATCCAGCCTGGGGCGTTGATGAGCTCAGGCTTGAAACAGAAGCCACGTTGAGTTCACCGTGGGCCCGGGGCGTGCGTTTGGTCGGCTTGGCGATCTTCGCCTGGTGTGGTGCCTCGAAAGGCGTTCGTTTTGTCAGTTCGGTCGCCGGTTTGACGATCGAATTGGTCGGTTGAAATGTTTTCAGGGACACTGTCGTGCGTTTCTTCCATCCACTGGGCGAGCGTTTGGGCAAGTTGTTTTTGGATCGATGCGTATTCGGGTTGTCCGGCTAGATTATTGAGTTGATGGGGATCGGTGGAAGTTTGATAGAGCTCGATTTCCGGTCGCGGGGCGAGCAAGACGTCGGCCTGAGCCGGCGTCAATCGTTTTTGATCTTCTTTTTGCGCAGCCAGTAAATCTTGGTGTGACGGCGAACGGACCGAATCGGCAGGACCTTGCCAAGCCTGTTGCGGCCTAAAGTTTTTAATCAACAAAAAATCTTTCTCGCGAATCGATCGGCCGTGCGCTTCGTAATCGTGCCAATTGTGTTCCGAGAAGGCGAACTTGCGAGTTGTTGCTTTGGGGTTATTCAGGATGGGCAGGAAACTCATCCCTTGCATCGACTCGGCCGGCTTTAGCCCTGCGGCCTGCAATACCGTCGGCGCTATATCGATCGCGCTGACCAGGCTGTCGGTTGCGCCGTTGATGGAAATACCACCGGGCCAATGCGCCACCAGTGGTGTTTTCATTCCGGAATCATGCAGTCTCGTTTTGGCTCGCGGAAATGGACGCCCGTTATCGGCCATCACCAGCAACAGGGTGTTTTTCATTACACCTTGCTGGTGCAATTCGTTGACCACTTCACCTATGAAATAATCGAAACGGGTCACTTCGTTATAATACGATGCCATGTCTTGTCGCGTTTGGGGCGTATCGACTAAGAATGGCGGAACATAAACCGTTGCCGGGTCGTGCTTGGGGCCATATCGATCGGAGTCCCAATCTTTATCGGCATCCCAGTCGCGGTGCGCGTCGGTGGAGGCGAACCAAAAGAAGAAAGGTTGATCTTTAGGTCGGTCTTGAACTTCTTTCACCCAGTGGGCGTGGCCGCCCGCGTTCCCTTTTTCGTTTCCGCTGCTGGTATGGTGCCACGGATCGGTATATTTCGATTTTGTCGCACCATCGGGTACCGGGCCGACCTTCATATGGTTCTTACCGGACAGCACCGTATAGTATCCCGCTTCCTTCATGATCGCCGGAAACCAATCTAAGTTCGCAGAGATCGGCTGGTGCAGTTCCGCCGCTTTGCCGTTGTTGTGCGGATAGCGTCCGGTAATGATGCTCGATCGACTGGGCGAACAACTGCTGGCGGTCAAGAATGCTTGGTCGAAACGCAATCCCGCGGCCGCCAACTGATCGATGTTGGGCGTTCGTGCGGTTATTTGGCCGTAACAGCCAAAATCATCCCAACTGATATCGTCGGCGATGAACAGGATGAAGTTCGGACGGGGTTGGTCGCTGGCGTTGGTGTCAACCGCAAACCCCGTGAAGAGGACTAAAGCAACGAAGAGTGGTCGCATCGGATGGCGGGGATTTGAGGTTGCGAAACATGACAAGAATCGGCGCTTACGCGATGCGCAAGTGTTCGGCCACGAACAACGCCTTGCTGGTGATTGGTAGATTTCGGGTGAAAGCCTAATTCGATTCGTTTGAGGCGGTATCCGCTGTTGAAGGAGGGGTTGGTGGGGTACCTTTCTCGGCTGCCATGACCGCTTCTTCTAATTCGCGAATCAATGCCGGGCTGATGTTCTTTACCAACATTTCGCGAGTCTGGGCGAACATCCTGTCAATCTTCGCCTGTTCGCCGCCGTTGCGACCTTTCAATTGCAATAACTTGCGTCCCATGTCGCCAGCAATTTTCTCATAGCTAGGTTCGTTGCGAAGCGTTTCCAATAATTCCTTTGCTTCTTTCAATTCACCGGCCGCCAACCGCATGCGAATCCGCGCGGCGAAGAGTTGTCGGATTGCGACCAAATCAACGATGGAGTTCTGGGTGCCGCGAATGTAGGCTTCGGCGCGCAAACGTTGGTCATCCCCGAACAAGTCGGCGACTTCTAAATCGGATTGGCCCGGTACAAGGGGCAAACGGGCTAGAACCGCGCCACCGTTTTTCACATACAGCAATCGCATTGCCATATCGGATTTCGGAATCTTAATGCGACCATCCCAGTCGGTCCGTCCGACAAACGTCATTTCGGTTGATGACAACCCACGTTCGTAAATCTCATAACCGACCAGAGGTGCGGTTGGGTTTCGTTGCACATGCAATCGTACCGTTGTCGCATCATCAAACGGTCGGACTCGGGTCGCCGTTCGGAACGTCCGTTTGTTTTGTCTGCCCTGCAACCCGCCTGCTTTACCGGCGTGGTAGTCCATTTCCAGCCTTGCACCGTCGACTTCTTTCACGTGCAAGAAAGCCCAATCCAGCGGTCCGATTTGAATCGGATCGCCGTTTCGGTCATTCTTGCGAGTCATAGGTACAAAGAAATCGTCTTTGGCAACACTTGCGGGGCTCTTTTCGTCGGTGATCAATCCATAAGCTCTCACCAAGCCTTTGGCATTCTTGGCCCCGGCATCTTCGATACGGATCAGCGGCGCGAAGACTTCTGTGATCGCTTGTCCCATCACACTGACCAACAGCCTCGGGCTAGCGACAGCCCTTTCGTGGACGACCGAGAAGTTGCGCATCAAACAATCGAGTTCAACCACTGATACGGTCCAGGGCAGACGTGTTGTTTCGACGTGAACGATAAACAACTTGTCAGACGCTTCGATCGTTTCAGCGGCCAAATTATCGATCGGCAATGATATCAGTTTCGCTGGCGGGTCTTTCAAGTCTTTGGCCATACCGCGATTGGTAATGATCGCTTCGACAGTCGGATCGGACCACTTTTCGACGACTGCCAACGAATCGCCATCGATCGCTTCGAACAATTTTGCACCACCGCTTAGCCCTTCGTCGCCGGCCGCTTTTCCACGGTCGATCACTTCCGCGATCCGGCCACTGGTGGCGTAACACTTTTTGACATAGGTGGCGACGTCAGCGATGAACCGGATTCGTGGTGCATCGACATGGTTGCGTTTGAGCGCGATCACGGGGTCGGCTGAGGTGATCGAATCGTAAGTGAAGCTACCCAGGCCTCGGCTTGCGGCGGCGCGAACCGATAGCGGCGCGTCACTGATGTTCAGCCGCCAAATCGAAGCGAAATCGCGATCGAGGTACTCTGCCAGCGGCTTGGCCAGGTGTTCTGCCGTTACACGCAAATCGTCGCTGGCGATCCAAATCTGCACGCGATAGGGCGAGAAGTCCCAGGGCGTCTCGATTGGCGGTAGCGCGTCGGGATCGGTAACCGCCGATGCACTGGACGGCTTATCCGTTGGCGGCGATGCGGCCACGGTCGTTGCGACATCCGGTGCAGGTGGCGTGACGTCATCGCCATACGCTGCGCCGACCGTAGTCCAGACGAACAAGGTAATCGCCCAGACCAAGGTGGCTGAATGGATTTGCACAAAAAGTTGAAGGTTTCGCATTACTAGAAGTTCAACCGCCATCGTTCGACATTTTGATACAGCGAGACAATGTCGCGTCCAATCCCGACAACATCGCGACGATACGCGAAGGCGTCGACGACTTGCCACAGCGGCATGATGGGCAATTCGTGATTCACCGTTGCGTGCAATTCTTGCAAGCGATCACGGACGTCGCGCCAAGTATTGGCCGCTTCGACTTGGCGAACGCCCAAGCCGACGAATTGGTCGTTGCTGGCCGCTAAACCGTCTTGGCCGAGGATCCGGCGGGCGTCAATGGTCGGTTCCCAAACGGCCGCCACAACATAAGCGACATCCGCAGTACCCGGTGTGGGCATCGCTTGGCCGGTTGGCAGATCGATCGTTTCAACCTTCAATCCCATCGCTTCCCACTGTGTCTTAATCGCTTCGCAAGCCACTCGCGACAAATCATCGTTTGGCACTGCTAACCTTAACGGTTCCAACGCTGGCGGCTTTTCCTTCTTGCGTTCCGCCGCCGCTTCCATTTGTTTGGTTGCCAATACGACCAATAGCTTGGCCAATTGTGGTTGGTAAGTTCTGGGGATCACTTGTTCATTGTAGGCATATGCCAGCGGATCGTTCGCTTGGATTCCGGCCGGAAACGGGCCTGAAATCACACGGCAGCCGGGGGTTTCTTGGTTTTCGAGAAGTTCGCCCTGCAGAATATCTTGGCGATCGATGCCATAAATCAGCGCACGGCGAAAATTGCGATCAGCCAGGAAAGCGTGATCCGAACAAGGCACCAGCATGTGAACCGTTGGCAGCGGGTAATTTTCGACAACCACCTGATTGGACCTGCGCAGGCGGTTCGCATCACCGGGGTAAAGGTGGTCGATCACATCGATGTCGCCTTTCAACAGGCTAGAAACGGCATCAGCGGCCGTCTCCATCTTCAGTTCGACAATCTCCCGAGGTTGAGTTTCCACCGACGGTTCGCCGATTAGTTTGAAACGTGTTTCGCCTTGCTCGTTCATAAACCGGCTGTAAACGCCCGTTGGGTCGCCCGGCTTCATTCCCAGCATTTCGCCGTCGATCCGAATCTGCAACAGGCTTGACGGCAACACGTGAGGTTGGCGCATCATGCAGGTCAATTGTTGGGGGCCACGGAGCATCAATTGGCTGAGCGTCGCGGCCCATGGCGCGCTAAAGCCGGGCGTTCCTGGACGAGCACGATCGGCCAATAGGTCGGCCAAGATTTGCGACGTGAACTTGTCCAGTGGCGGACGCATCTTCTGTGGCGAAAACGACATGTCGAACTGCAAGCGGTCGGGCGACTGTTCGGAATCGCCCAAGATAAAGTCGTATTCGCCACCTTCGGCCCCAGTGCCACGCATTTCGAACAACGTCCTGTAGACCAATCGTCCGGCGCGCCGAGCAGGCCAATTTTCAATCCGGGTCGGGTCCAGTTCGCTCGCCTCTTGCATCACACCGACTCGAACCAGCGGGTACTCTTTGGAGATCTCGCGCATCAGTTCCTTGCCGCCTTCGATCGCCGGATACAAGAACAGGCTGTCGATTGCCGCTTGGCGAGCCGCCCGCCAATCCTTGACGTCGCGCGCCGCGATGGCCACTTCCTGACGCTGCTTGGCCATTTCCAAAAACCGGTTGTCCCATTTCGCGATTGCGGTGACTTGGTCGCCGGGATAATTTTTCTTCATCCGAGCCAACAATTGCTGGGCCTGTTCCAGTTCCTTGCGGTCGACCATCCGCTGCATCAAGCTGTCGGTTACTTGGCTGATCACGTTGAAAACCAATTCCGGTTTGAACGACGGGTCGAACCGCCGCAATTCTTCCAACATTGCCAGCGTCGGTTCCAATTCACCGGCACGAAATCGTCTTGCGGCGTCCTTGATCAGGAAGTCAGCCCGCAGCGCCCTCAGCCCGGGAATCGTTGGGTAGTCTCTCAACAAGACCGCCAAAAACGGATAAGCACCGACAAAGTCGCCCTGGTCAATCCGCGTCTTTGCCTCGCGCTGCAAACGGTCTTCCCACAAATCGACCTTAGCGATGTCGGTCCATTTTGCGGCAAAACGCTGAGCTTCCAGACCGACGACCGAAAACGACAGCGTGCCTGTGGGGGCCGTCGGCAACTTGCGATTGGGCAACGGCAACGGCAGTGTCTTCACCCAACCGCCACCCGATTCAGGTGTGAAGAAGATCAAGTCATAGGGCTCGATCTGCAGCAGCATCAATCCGTCATCTTCCGGTTGGCCGGTTGTTGAATAGTTGGCCGTCTGTGCCAACACCGGTCCACTGTCGACACAGCAAGACGCGATGGCGATCATCAGCAGGAGCTTAAGGGATCTTAGCCGGTTCATGGTGGAAAGATTTTTGAAGATTGTGAACTCGTGTTGATGTGCGATTAAATCACGATTTCGGTTATTCATGGTCGCAGACCGCCTGTCCAGCCGATTCCCAAACCCAATTCCCCAGACATTGCATCGCCAAGGCGAGTTTATGTTTGTGGGGCCGAGCAGCGGGGATGGACGATTGACCTTCGTTTGATTCATGTTGACCGTTACTGCACCGATTGTGGGGCTTCGATGATGTAAACGACACCCTCCATTCCGGGAACGAGTAAACGTTTTCCGACCGGCAATGGTGGTGCGGAAATCGGCTGGCTGAGATCTGTTTTGCCAGTCATCTTGCCGGCCGACGGATCGATCGAAACAACCCACCCATCACGGCCGCATACGATCAACGCGTCGGACGTTTGTGCAATGCCGTCCACCATCGGCCCAGCCGGCAGGTCGACCTCAAACTTCGGTTCACCCGCCACATCAAACGCTCGTAATTTACCGTCATCGGTTCGCACCAAAACCAGTTGGCCGGCCGAGAATGGCCCCCAGGTCACCCGTCCGTCCATCAGCCGTTTGGTCTTGTTGGCCAACGAACCGGCGTCAAATGACACCAAAAAATCGGCTGACGGCCCGGCGCTGGCGGCGAACACCGTTTCGCCGATGATTGTGCTTGGGCCCAGGAGCGGCAATTCGAGCGTTTCCGCAGCCAATTCGCGAACTTGTTCGCCGACACGCAAACGGTAAATCTTCTTGCGATCATCCGCAACGATTACCTGATCGGGATCCGATGGCAAGGCGACCGGTTGTGACCACTTCACTTTGGTGTTCGGGCTGCTGGGCGGCTGAAACGGGCTGCCCAACTGGCTGCCGGTTTGCCAGTTCATCAGAACGATTCGCCCTGAATCCAGCGGCAAAAGGAATCCACTGCCAGCGATCAAACCCGACCCGCTGGGCTTTCCATCAGGCAATGACATCGTGATCAACCGTAATTTTTCACGCTGCCGAGTCGCGTCATAGACACTCAACTGGCTGCCGGTTTCCTGGTTCAGCATTACAGCTCGATCCTTGTCGACTACTGCCGGATCTTCGAATCGCATCGCGACCCCGGTACCACCTGGGTTTTCGATCGGCGCGGTCGTTGCACCATCATTCAGTGCTGCGGCGTCCAATTCGAACAGGGCCGCCTGGGCCGTCACGACGTGGAACGACTTGCCGCCAGGGGCAGGTGTGATCATCGACACCGGCACACCAACATCGGTTTGCCAATACGGCTTTCCGGTCTTCGGGTCGGCCGCGGTCACTCGCACACCTGACGTGCCACGCAAAACGCGAGCATGGAAAAGCGTTTCTTCGATGATTTGCGGTCGGCCAATGAACGAATCGCCTTCGTTGATCACCCATTCCCGCGCCACACGTCCGGTGCTGACTTGCAATTCATAACGCCCGATCCGTGTTCCGGTCACCCAGACCTGATTTTTTCCTACAGCGATCTGAGCATTCGTTGCGGCGTCGTAGGAAGCCACCTGCTCGGCCACAAGGCTGACTTGTTCAGCCGTCGCAGCCGTTTGTTCAATATCGTAAACAGCGATCTGGGCGCGGTCGGTCAGCACGATCAATCGTCGTCCCAACACCAGTGTGGGCGGCACCGTCACGTTGCCCACCAAGCGGAATGGCGGTTGCGCCACAGTCAGCTTTTCACCGGCTTGATTGACCTTCAAGATGTGCATTAACGCATAGTCGGCACCCGCATTTTCGAACACAAACACGTGGCCGCCATCGCCGCCTTGAAGCGCGATCGGCGGTACTGCGACGGTCCCCGGCGCGTGGCCAAGGTAGTAACTTTCGATACACTTTCCGTTGCGTTTGTCCAGCACGTAAAGGTTGCTGTGATTCCCCGGCAGATAAAGCCTGCCGGGACGGTCATTCACGCCCGGGCTCTGTTCCAACGGTTGTGGAATCTCGGTCGCCCAGCGTGGGTCGCCCGTTTCAGCATCAATCGAAATCACTCGCCCTGATTCGGTCGACACATAGATTTCATCGCGATTGGAAACCGGTTGGCTGAACGGTTCACCGATCGCGGCTCGCCATAGCACGCGTCCCGAACTGCTTTCACTGCGTTTGATCTGCAGCTCATCAGCATCGCTGAGCAATACCCCGGCTCGACCACCCTCGTCGATCGAAACCGGTTCGTGGCTTTGGCCATAACCGACATAGCGACGCCACAGCATTTTTCCGTCAACGGCCGCGAACGCCAAAATCGACCCGTGAGCGCGAACATAAATGATTTCATCACTCAAGCCCGGCGCTTGACCCGCCGTGCGATTGGTCAGCACCACATTTTTTACTGAATCAGACGCCAAATCGGTCGTTTCAACCGATGGCAACCGTGTCGCAGTCTTTACCAAAGTCTGTTGAATTCCGCTGGCCGATTGCACCAATTCGACGATCCTAGGGTTGGTCCTCAGCTCTGGAAACTCACGCAACAACGTCATCCGAACGTCATAAGCTTCCTTGGTTGCCTTGTTCTTGAGCGCCTGTTCCATCGCCGCGACCGATTCGTCGAGTCGCAAATTGCGATCGATGTCACGTTGCACCCGGGCTCGCGATTCGGCGATCCCCAGCAACTGAGCCGACAGCGATTGCCGCGCCGATGCAGTCACGTACAGCGGATTTTCGGTCATGCGAATCTGGCGATCGAGTTCGCTGAGCAGACGTTGTTTTTCAGTCGTTTCGGGCACCGCCGCCGCTTCCTTGGCGATGTTGCTGGCGATCGCGACCAACAAAGCTGCCAAATTATTTCGCTCTTGATCCAAACCAGCTTCGTTCTCGATCGTCGGCAACAATTCCTCCGCCGCATCCACCGCCTTGACCGGATCGGTGTACTGAGAAATTTGGTACAGCTTGGACATAGTCAACCGAGTGCGTGCGACTGACGAATGCGGGTTCGCCTGACCGAACGACCCTAAGAACGACGTGAACTCCTTTTCGGCCGCCATGTAGTTTTGTTGGTCGTACGTCGCGTTCGCCTTGGCGATGAAGTCGTCAGCGTTCCCTTTGCTGAGCACAAAATAGAGCCCGCCGCCGATCAAAATCAGCAGGATAACGATGCCCGCGACACCATAGATTTTGAACGAATCCCAAACGCTTCTGGTCTCGTCTCGCTTCTTTTTCGTCAGGTTCACTTTCTTGGCGCCATCGCCACGGTATCGGCTAGATCCGCGTCCGCCGCCAGCCGCTTCGGTGATCGCGTCTTCTTCGTCGACCGCTTCGGCATACACCGGTTGGGCTTCTTCGATCGCCTCGACTTCGACGACTTCTTCCGCATCGTCGGCCACCGCTTCGGCCTCCAACACCCCGTCAGCCAAGCCCAGATCGTCGACCGCCTCAGCGTCCACAACTTCCGCATCGCCAACATCGGTTTGATGCGGATACTCGTCGTTTCGCAACTCGCCGATCAATTTGGTCGCTTGAAAGCGGGTCAATTGGCCATTTTCGACCAACAACTGAGCGATCTTCTCAGGGGTTACCCGCGCGCCGCTTTGTGACAACTGCTCGCGAAGCGCTTCGATGATTTCTTGGTCCAGCAAACCGAGGCGTTCGAGCCGGTCAAGCAGGTCGTTGGCAAGCATATTTGCGTTTGAATTATATGAACAAAAGGACTGGTGGAATCAGTGATAAGTTTCGGTGGTACGATCCAGCAAGTTTGCAACGGAGCTTAGTCAAAGCCCTCGACCTGAGTGATTTTCACTTCCGCAAAACTGCAAATCGCACCGGCGTCCATGCAATCGACCAAGTATCGCAACTTGGCCTCCTCGTGTACTTCGATCGAAAGCGTCACCGCACCGCCAAACGGCGCGATCGCTTCGCGTAAAGCCGAAATTAAGTTCTGTTTCCCCGGCGTTTCCCGCTCCCAGTCGGATGCCAAAACCAAGAACGATCCGAACTCGTCGATCTGAACCGTCACCATGTCGGGCTCTTCGGGCGGTTCTTCGATCGGAGCCGAACTGGGTAAATCGCTTTGCTGACGCGGCATCGACATCGATTTTTGCAGACTGAACGAAGCGGTAACCATGAAGAAAATCAGCAGCAGGAACGTAACGTCGACCATCGGCGTCATGTCCAGCTCGTCTTCCTTACGCTTCGCACGCTTGGGTGGATCGTCTTCGCCATCTTCCGCTTGCAATGATGGCGGCAAAGTCGGCATGTCGGTCGCGTGGTGATGACCCGGTGAATCAAACACCGGATCATGAGCGAACTCGACCCGGTCGCGACCACTGGGTTCATGCATTTCCGGCTCAATCGCATCGACCTCGCCCCGGTTTAATGCTGCCCCTAGGGGCTGGGCATCAGACGCTTGGCCATCGACCTGCGCGGAATCCAACGACCCGTTGTCGGTGGCAGACTTGGCCCCAGCCGATCGGGCCNNGGGCACGGACTCGGTTAGGGGCACGTGGATCACCGCATCACAATGTTGGCAACGTACCTTACGGCCCGCCAAGCGGTCGTTCAGGTGCAATTCGCCACCACAGGCTTCGCAAGTCACTAGGATCGACATGGATGGATGCCCTCGGAAACCTTATTCTTCTTTGACGGCGATGTAGGTTTTGTCGAGGTCTTCGAAAGCGTCACCAATGATCTTTTGAATCTTCGTCACCTCTGACACATTCACATCTTCGTCGCCCAAAATCATCACCTGCTGTTTGCCGCGATCGAGTTCATCAGTTACGTATTCAACGATTTCTGCGATCCGCAGCTCTTCGTCAGTGCTGAACTCCTTGCCCGAAACGTCTGTCACGATCGCCCCGCTGGCACCTCCGGGCGAGATGAAAATCACAGCGGAATCCTTGGCCGACACGCTTTGTCCCGCCACCGCTTTGGGGATCCGGCCTGTCTGGGTTGGGTCCATTTTCGAGGCTACGACGAAGAAAATCAGCAATAGGAAGGTGATATCAATCATCGGCGTGATGTCCAGCTCGTCCTCGTCTTTGCGACCACCCGACATCCGCATCGGATCTTCGTCTTCCTCATCCTGTTCGACGACAACTTGACTCATTTTTCGGCTCTAGCGGTTTCGGTCGGTGTTTCGCGACGAACGTTCAACGGTGCAAATCGAATAGGAAAATGAAAAGGAAAAGCCGCGACTACGATTGACGGTAGGCGCCCGCGGGTTCGGCTCGCGTCCCGGCGGCGACCGAGTTTCCGCCACTGGATTTTCCTTCACCCGCTGCCGGCGCCTTCGCCAATCCGACCTTAAACGCTTCGAAAAACCGCGTTAGGCCCGAACCGACCAAGTCTTCCATCTTGCTGATCCGAATGTTGACCGTCGCGACCAGAATCATCAGCGGGATCGCGATCGCCAACCCCGATGCCGTGGTGATCAGCGCTACTTGAATATCGCCTGCAAGGGCCGAAGGTTCGACCGATTCGGCGGTCGCCAGGGTTTTAAACGCACCCATCATGCCGAACACCGTGCCGAACAGTCCGACCATCGGAGCGGTCTTGATACACGTGCCAACCCAGCTCAGCCGATACTCCAAATCGCTCAACACGTCTCGCTGGAACCGGTCGAGCATTACTTGACGAGCGCGTTTGTAACCGAGTTTGCGGTTGGTGATCGCCAGGTCGACCATCTGCGGAATTGCCCGCAAGTCGCCGTCGATGTATTCCGACGCGCCTTCGAAATCGCCAGCCAGTACCAATTCTTCGACGTCGTCCAAAAATGCATCTTGCGTGTCTTCGTCCTTAAATCGCTTTTGCGACACGCGTGACCAGACGATGACGATGCAATAAATCCCCCACAGCGCGATCGCGCCCAGGACACCATAAGTGGCGTTGGAGATGATTTCGTAGAGCGATATCTCTGCGATCAGCATGAGCGATAATTCTTTGATGGAAATGGGAGCGGAACAACCGGTTTGGTCGGCAATCGATCAATTATTTTGATCACCTTATACCCCAGTGGTTCCCTATGGTAACGAAAAACGTAAAAGTGACGACGCCCAAGTGCGGATTGGGCCGGATTTTGCGGCGCAGTCCGCGCCGAGGCTACTTTTTCTTGGGTTTACGGTAACGTTGGTCCACCACAACAAAGTGGTAACCTTTGCCCGCAGGTCGCGATTGAAAAACCGTTTTCTGGATCTCCGAAACGCTCACGTACCCGTTCTGTTTGGCATACGCCAGTTCGGTCTCAGCCAGCATCACTTCCAGTTCCGGCTCAATGAACTTCAGCAATTCTCGCCCCTGACCGGCACTGATGCCCGCTTTTTGCAATAAGTTGCGATCGAACTGGTACAACGGGCTGGAGCGATCGATCCACATGAAGTAGAGCCGCTTTTCGCCCTCGCTTGGTGCTTTACGAACTTCCGGCGTCCCAGCGAGCCCCTTGGCGTAATCGACACCTTGCATGCCGCCGCCCAAGACGCCTAGTTCTATGCGAAAGTAATCAAGCTGTGCAGCGTATTGCGTCGCGTTTTTTGCCGAAAACCTCAGCTCCCACCGTTCATGTGGCGAGACGACATCGACATCGTCAGTACCCGGGCCAGGCGGGCGACTGTCGCCCTGAGATGATCGGAGACCGGTATTCTGGATCGCCGCGACGCTGCTGGCCGCGTCGGTCAATGCGACAAGCGTCTCATGCGTGGACGGTTCGCTCAGCTCAATAACTTCGTCATCGCTGGGCGGATCAAAGTCACGCGCGATCCCCTCGGCGTTGTCTTGTCGTCCCGGTTCAATCCTCGGCCCAGCTCCGATCCGCTGCGATTTTGGCACGAGTCTGGTCGTCAACCAGGCGAGAAACAGCAACAGCACGAAAGTGCCGATGAACCAAGCGAGCGACATCAGCAGCGCCGAGACCGCGTCGAACGGAGACGTTCGTAACTTTTCACGTTCCTGCTGGCGTTTCAACGCCCGCGGATGAAGCGGTTTGTCTGCGACCGTGGGGGCTGGGTCCGCATCGTTTTGATTTTTTTTCGGTCGTTCCAGCAGTTTCGCCGTCATGATGGCTGGTCCGGTAAGGGCTGCAAATCAGAAAAGGGAAGGTCAGCGGTCCGGGCGTTTTCGCTGATTCAACGACAAAAGTTTTCGCTATTTTTTCTTGGGCTTACGATAACGTTGGTCCAGTACGACGAATCCATAACCTCCGCCGGATGCCTGTGACTGGAAAATCGTTTTCTGGATTTCCGTCACGCTGGGGTGGCCCTTCGATTTGGCGTATTCGAGTTCGACGTGTGCCAGCATGTTCTCCAACTCCGGCTCAACAAACTTCGCAAACTCGCGTCCGGCGCCAACGTTTATACCTCCCTTTTGCAACAACTGGCGATCGAACTGGTACAGCGGGCTGGAACGATCGACCCACATAAAGTAGAGCCGTTTTTCCTCGTCGCTGGCACCTTTTCGCTTCTTCGGCGAACCGGCCAACCCCTTCGCATAATCGACACCCTGAACGCCGCCGCCCATGACCCCCAATTCGATGTTGAAGTAGTCAAGCTGAGCGGCGTAGCCAGCAACATTCTTGGCGGAAAATCGCAATTCCCAGCGTTCAAATCGGGGCACGATGTCTTCGCCTTCCCCTTCGGGCCCCGGCGGGCGACTATCCCCCTTGGAATTGCTGGTGCCGGTATTTTGAACCGCCGCCACGCTGCTGACCGCATCGGTTACCGCGGTCAATGTTTCCTGCATCGTCGGCTCGTTCAGTTCAACGATCTCATCTTCGCCCGGCGGATCGAAATCGCGTTCAGATCCCTCAGCGTTGTCGGCACGCCCGGCGGGATTTTCAACGATCGGGGGAAATGGCGGTGGGCCGAAAGATATTTTTGTCGTTAACCAGACCAGAAACAGCATCAGGACGAACGTTCCGATGAACCACAGCAACGCCATCAAAAACGATGAAACGACGTCAAACCTAGACGTTCGTAACTTTTCTCGCTCCTCTAGCCGCTTCAACGCCCGCGGGCTAAGCGGCACTTCGGCAACTTCAGCCCCGTTTTTTGCCTCGGTCTGTCGCTTTTTTTGTGGTTCCTGCAGCGTCGCCGACATGATGGCTGGTCCGTTCAGGGGGAAATGTAGAAAAGTTTTCTGTTGTTCAGAGCATTTTACGCCGATCCTCGCAACAAGTTTCATTGTCACATGAAAAGAGCCGCGTGTGAACCGATTGACAATGTAATCGATCTGGCTTTAAGATCCCACGCATCGAAGGCAAAGTTCTGGCGAAGTGCCGGAATTGCTGGCCTTTGGTAACGATTGATGGTTAGGTAGCTCAGTTGGTAGAGCACTGCACTGAAAATGCAGGTGTCGCCGGTTCGAGCCCGGCCCTGACCACTCCCTGAAAACCCCGCAAAACCTCAGTGTTTTGCGGGGTTTTTTCGTTTTCGGACCCCGTTTCGTCGCCCCCGCAAACCTTGCCTATCTTGTCAGACTTTGACCCCGTTTGACACGTTTTGCCGGTAGTTGGTGCAACCATTGGTGCAACGACTCGCCAGCACGATCCGAGTCGCGAGATATCGATCTTCGGCCAGGAACGAGTCGAAGAGACTCGCAACCTGTGCCTGATGAACTTGGCGGTCCACGGGCTGTCGGGCGACATCAAACAGGGGAACAGCTACTACGAAGACTTGCACGACGGGCTTGGCAAGTTTCACTTTGTGATGGCCAATCCGCCGTTCAGCGTTGATAGGGTCGACAAGGAAAAGATCAAAGACGATCCGCGGTTCCCGATTGGGATGCCACGATCGGACAACGCGAACTATCTGTGGATTCAGTTGTTCTACAGTTCGGTCATCGAAACGGGCCGCGCCGGTTTTGTCATCGCGAACTCAGCCGCTGACGCGCGGCAATCGGAGATGGAGATCCGCATTAGTCCCGGTAGTCCCGGTAGGGACGGCAGCGATTAGCCCACGGCGTCAGCCGTGGGAGATCAGGAACAACCCGCGAAATGAAAGCCCCGGCAGGGGCGACAGATGGCCAGCTTTGTCAAAGAATTGAGCATTGAAGATCAGCGGGGAGTGGCCGAGAAGCTGACCGAAGAAGAGTTGGCGTTGTTTGACATTTTGACCAAGCCGGAGTTCGACATCACCGGCCAAAAAAAGAGGAGGTCAAGAAAGTCGCCCGGATGCTGCTGCAAACGCTGAAAGAAGCGAAACTGGTGCTGGACTGGCGTAAAAAACAACGCACTCGGGCGGATGTTTACACAACGGTCAAGACGGTTCTTGATGAGCTTCCCCGTGCCTACACGACTGAACTGTACAAGCAAAAGTGCGATACCGTGTACCAGCACGTTTACGACAGCTACCAGGGCGAGGGACAGAGTCTCTACAGTTGAGTGCTTCCGACGTCGACAAATTGATCACGGCTGGATGATTTCGCGACCGGCTCGGGTCAGCATCGCTTTGAACTTCCCCGCATCGATATCGTCGGTCAACATCGTAACGAAGCCGTCGGCCATGCCGACGCGAAACCCTTTCCTTGGCGACCCAATGAACTTTGCTAACGGATCTTCAAGATCGATCTTCACGTCGTCAGGCTTGGACCACGTTACAGCAGATTCGGCGGTCGATTCGATTATGAGAATCGAGTTGCTCAAGCCGTCCAAGAAGTCGCGGAAAGCGGTCTTTTCGGTCGGACGCAGGCCGATATCGTCGCCGACCACGGCGTGGATGGCCGTTTGGCCCGGCGGTAACCGCAGACCAGCGGTCGCAAAGGCTTTGGGCAGACGTTTGGACAACGGCAAGTTGTGCTCGCTGTCCCACGGTTCGTCCAATCGAAACTGTTCGTACAACGCTTGCTCTTGGATGAACGGCAGCAAAGCGACTCGCCAACTCAGCAGTGGCTTGCCGTTGGCGTCGGTGATCGCAGGTGGCGGCAAACTTCTGTAGGAATCGTGATAGTTGTGCATCGCCAACATCACCTGGCGCATATTGTTGCTGCCATCAAGTTGACGCGTCAACGATCGCATCAATTGACTCATGGACGGCAAGAAGTTGGAAATCACGATGCCGCTGGCGATTCCCAACTCGGATTCAACCGTCATCGTCACTTCTGGTCCGGTTCGCGTGACGGCGACTGTATCGAAGACCTGTTTCGTCATCCGTTGGATGTAGGTGTCGATCGCGGCTCGCATTTCGTCGTCGGTGTTCCGCGGCATGGTGCTTGTGGCAATCTCTGGCGCAAGATCGCGCGCATCACGAATGGCATCCTTCAGTATTCCTAACGTCTTTTCCGCCGCGTCGTTATCGATCACCCTCATATTTAGGCCAAACTTGGCCCATCGGTTGGTGAACTGAAAATCCATCTGTACCGATTCGGCCAGGTCGGGCAATTCGGCCAGCGGCAAAAAATGCGGAGGCAACATCCGCACCAATTCCAGTCCGGTCTGGCGGACAACCGGGCGTACCGATTCCATCATCATCAGCAGGCTGATTCCCGGCCCGGCAGGCGTCTGGGCCACCCGTTCGGCAAGCGGACCGCTGGCTTGATCGGCGGAAAGCATCGATGGGAGGTAGCTGGACAGCGTGATGATTGCCGTTTTGTCGTCGACTTTGTAGACCACTGTGCCGGGCGGGCCAGTGGCGATCGGGTATGCGGCCAGATCGCCCACTTGTATCGGATCCGGGGCTGCGTCAAGAGCCGCCAGTAACATGGTTTCGTCAAACGGATTTGTCATTTCCAGCACGATACCGAACGCTGGCTGGCTGGGATCAGGCAGGCCGAGAATGACTTTGGCAACGGCAATCTCGCGGGGATCGATGCCGAAAGTCGACTTCATTTGCAACTGAAATACTTCGACAGGGAAAGACGTAAATAGATCGTTTTGGAGGAGTTCTCGGGGCGATGTGAGGATGGCCGCAAAGGCATCCTCGGGCACAAATCGACTGTTCCAGGTCGCTTCAGATAAGCCGGCCCTGGCTTTCTGGGCGACGGCGACTCCCTGGGCCACGGCGGTAGGTGCGATGGTTGCCACGGTGGCGATGGCGATGGCAAAAGCCAGCAGAATCGCGGGGATGATTGAACGAAAAGGTATTGGCATCGAATTGCCCGAAGTTTGAATAGGAATGGGAGTCGGTTTTGGCTGAAAACGACGACTCCTTGAGTGTAACCGGCTTCATGGCTCAGCGGGGGTATGGGCCAATCGCAATCCAATGCTGACGGAATGCTTGCAGCCGGCTTGATTTCCGAAAGGTCGCGGAAAATGTCGGCTGCAACCGTCGCTGAGACTTCAGATTTCCCACCATCATTCGCGACGCTGCGACACCGCCGATAATCGCGGTTCCCCTATCCTGTCGCGCGGCCAAAATTGGTACAACGAGCCAAACGGAGGCTAGTCGCCGTAACTTGACACCAATCCAGCACGCAATCGGTAACGAGACAATCGAAATGGGCAGAAGTTTCGAAGTTCGCAAGCTTTCGATGGCCAAGACGGCCGGTCAAAAGTCAAAGCTGTACTCGAAGTACGGAAAGCAGTTGTATGTCGTCGCCAAAAACGGCGGCGCCGAACCGTCGGCTAATCCGGCGCTGCGCAGCTTGATCGAAAAAGCTAAACGCGACCAAGTGCCCAGCCACGTGATCGAAAAGGCGCTCGAGAAGGCCAATGGCGTCGGCGGCGAAGATTATGTACCAGCCCGTTACGAAGGCTTCGGACCGGGGGGTTGTTCAGTGATTATCGATTGTTTGACCGACAACAATAATCGCACCATCACCGACGTGCGAAACTGCTTTACCAAGACCGGGTCAAAGATGGGCGCACCGGGCTCGGTCGCGCACTCGTTCGAGCATTTGGCGATCCTGTCGTTCAAGGGCGACAACGCCGACGAAGTGCTCGAAGCGATGTTGACCGCCGAAGTCGATGTTAACGATGTCGAGTGCGAGAACGGCCAAGTGACCTTGTTCGCCCCAACAACCGAATACTTCAAAGCCCGTAACGCGTTGTTAGAAGCGATGCCGAAGGTCGAATTGGACGTTGACGAGATCACGTTTGTGCCGCAGACCCAAGCCGAGATCGCAGCGGACGACATGCCGATGTTCGAAAAGTTTATGAACATGTTGAACGAATGCGACGACGTTCAAGAAATTTATCATAATGCGATTCTTCCTTCGCAAGGCTAGGCAATGATAATTCGTCAATCACTGCGAAGTTGCTTCGGCCGTTAATCTTAGTCCTAGGACTGCGGCGATAGCTTGGACAGTGGACAGTTTGGCGTCCTTTCCTTCCTCGATCGCGCGTACAGTACCGCTGCTCGGAATGCCCGCCTTCTTTGCAACCGCATACCAAGTCAGTCCCTGAGCGGTCCTTGCCTTTCGGATTTGGTATCCAATCCTCTCGGCAGAATCGGAATCGATACTCTGGGTCCCCTTTTCCGACAAGCTCTTTGGCGGAAACTCACGCTCGATTTGCTCGCGCACCACGTCGTGGCGTTGTCGATCATCGATCGACTCGGCCCGCGTTACTCGTGTAAACGTCTTTGCCATCTCGCACCCTATGAGGTTCGTCTACTTCATAAGCAGTTACAGGATAAACTGTCAGCGCGTCCACCCACTCGTAAACGACAATGATGTAAGTTCCGTCTTGCGTGTAGCCGAAACAGCACGGCAGATTGCTCGACCGACTGATCGATTCGCTTTCGGGATTTCCTAGCACATGCTCTCCGTCTTCAGCAGTTAAACCAGGCTGCTCGACGTGTTCTGTATTCCCATTCCAAATGATTTGCCAGATTAGTTCTGAGCCTATCTGAACAGGTAGATGTACCTTCGGTGGCGAGTCAATTTCGATTCTTTGCCTAGCCGGGGTGGGTAGCCCCCTTTCAGATTCAACCTCAGTTTACCATTGCACGACAGCGTTAACGACAAAAAAGTGGGAAAGGCAGAATATGTCGAGCCGTATCGTATGCTGCTACCGCTAATCACTCGTTGACATAGTTGATCAACATTCGCAATCGTCCCAACTGGCGACGGTCGAAATGGAAGCTCAATCGCGGCATGTCGGCAAGTTCTTCTTCGCCGCTTTCCTCTTCCAGTGGCCCCGACTGCTCGAACTTGCCATCAACCAAGATGTCAAAAAACTTATGGTTCAGTAATTCCAGTCGTTCGGCGGTCAGCGGCTTGTGCAAGCGGAACACTAGTCGATTGCGAATATAACGGCTGGAATGGTAATTGCTGTAGAAACCCAGCACTTCTTCGACCGCCTCCTCAACCGAATCGGTGACTCGATACAACGCCACATCGTCGGGGCTGATCAATCGTTCGTTTAGCAAATGGCGATCGAAGAATTTTGAGAGATCTTTCCAATAAGATCCGCCGGGGCGATCGAGCAACACCAGCGGCATCATCGTCTGCTTGCCGGTTTGCATCAGCGTTAGCGTTTCAAGCGTTTCGTCCAATGTGCCAAAACCGCCGGGCGCACAAACCACCGCGCTGCACTCTTTGACGAACATCAACTTGCGAGTGAAAAAGTATTTCAGCGTGACCAGTTTAGGGTCACCTTCGATAAACTCGTTGGACTGTTGCTCAAAAGGCAACATGATATTCAACCCCATCGACGCCTCGCGACCGGCACCCTTGTGACCCGCCGCCATGATCCCGTCGCCCGCACCGGTGATCACCATCCAACCGTGCTTGGCCATTTCGCGGGCCAGCGATTCCGCCGCGATGTAATCAGGGTGTTCCGGCGCGGTCCGCGCCGAACCGAAAATCGTCACCTTGCGACGCCGGCGGTAGGGGCGGAAAACTTTGAACGCGTAACGCAGCTCGCGTAGCGTCCGCGACAAAATCTTTAGATCACCCCGGGCCGTACGGTCCGCTTCCAGTCGCTCGATCGTATCTCGCAACATCGAATACAGGTCGTCGTTTTTCGAATCCGACGAATCGCCGCCCGACATCGGTTCGTCCGCCGGTTGCGGCCGCTGCAGTTCGTCGTCACCGATCGCTTCGCTAGGCAGGTTTCGCAGGTCTTCGGGTGGCGGTGGCGGTGATGTGGATTCCATGGATCGGGCTTTCGCGATTTGAGATTCACGCTTGACATTGGACTGAGCAAGGAATCACAGGATAGGGACAAGGCGATTACGAACCAAGCCCAGAAGGGTGGCCACTTGACGACATAAAGGTTTACATGTAGATTATTTACATGGCATCCAAATCTGACCAACCGACCAATCGCCTGCAAGCCGAGCTGAAGAAGCGGCGGCCGTTCGACTCGCCGCACCAAGAAGCGGTGCTGAACGTGCTGAGGACGAACGACCAGTTCCAAAACAAGTTCGGTCGCTTGTTCCGCCACTACGGGCTTACAGCGTCACAGTACAACGTGCTGAGAATCTTACGGGGCGAAGCGAAACCGATGCCTTGCCTGGAAATTGCCGATCGTATGATCCAAGTTGTGCCGGCGATTACCGGGCTGATCGATCGACTCGAAGCCCAAGAACTGGTGATTCGACAGCGTTGTCGCGAGGACCGACGAGTCGTCTTCGTCGCGTTGACCGACAAGGCGCGAAAGTTGCTCGACACAATGGACGAACCTGTGATGAGTTTGCACCGTGGGCTGATGGGCCATTTGACGCAATTGGAACTGAAGGAGTTGAGTCGACTGCTCGAAAAGGCTCGCCAGCGCGTCGATAGTGCTCAACTTCCCGGCGATCAGACCCCATCACCGTAGGCCGAAGTCGCAGGCCGGGCCGAACCAATCGGCGGCTTGTAACGAGCGAATAGTTGATGTGTCAATCATTTACAAGCAAAGGAAATCGTCGTGATCACCGTACATGCTTCTGAATCGCGCGGCCACGCCGACCACGGTTGGCTCGATACCTACCACACATTTTCGTTCAATTCTTACCACAATCGCGACATGATGCGGTTCAGGTCGCTCAGGGTGATGAACGAGGATCGTGTCGCACCGGGAATGGGATTTGGTGAGCATCCCCATCACGATATGGAGATCGTTACCTATGTGCTATCGGGCCAATTAGAACATCGCGACTCGATGGGTAATGGCGAAGTGCTTGGGGCCGGCGAGTTCCAGAGGATGTCGGCAGGGACGGGGATTACTCATAGCGAGTTCAACCCGTCAAAAACCGATCCGGTTCATCTTTATCAGATTTGGTTATTCCCGGCGCAGAAGGGGATCGAACCGAGTTACCAACAGAAACGTTTTGAAGACTCGCTATTGAAAGACCGGTTGCAGTTGGTTGCTAGTCCCGATGCCAAGGACGGGGCACTTGCGATTCATCAAGACGCAAAGATCTACTTGGCCAAGCTCGGGATCGGCGTCGTGATTCGACACCAGTTGGACCGCGATCGACACGCCTGGTTGCAGTTAATGCGAGGCACGGTTGCGCTTGGAAAGCATGAAATGACGGCGGGCGATGGCGCGGCGATCAGCGATGAAGCTGAACTGCTGGTCCGGGCGAGTTCCGACGCCGAATTATTGCTGTTCGATTTGGCGTGAAACGCAATCATTAAATAGCACCGTTTTTTAACCATTCACTGGTCGTCAACAAAATCAAGAAAAGGATCTTTCCTATGTCAGCAAATGCAAGCCAGCAACCGCAGTCAACAGCCAGCGCTGTCGCCGCTGTGATCGGACGAGTGATGATCGCGACGATCTTTTTGATGAGTGCCGTGGGAAACAAAATCCCAAACTTTGCCCAGACGACCGAGTACATGACCGCAAATGGGGTTCCCATGCCATCGTTGGCGTTGGTCGGTGCAATCGTGTTTCTGGTCGTTGGCAGTCTGTCGATTGTGGTCGGCTATCGGGCGCGAATCGGAGCGGCATTGTTGCTGGTGTTTTTAGTTCTCGCCACCTACTTCTTTCACAATTTTTGGGCATATGAAGGCCAGGAACAACAACAGCAAATGATCCAGTTCATGAAGAATCTGTCCATGATGGGAACGATGGTTTTCATCATGGCCGTCGGGTCGGGACCGCTGAGTCTCGATGCGAGAAATCCAAAGTCTAGCGGCCTTGCCGAGTGACTGATGCCTTTCCCATCCAGACACGTGGGTTGCGGCTTTCATAAACTTTTCGTTATCCAACTCACCCCTTTCCCATGAGATTACCATGACCACAGAACACCTTTTAACGCCGTTTGATTTCCATGATATGAAGATAAAGAATCGGATCGTCATGGCGCCGATGACGCGAGCGAGAGCTGGCCAGCAGCGGGTTCCGAATGAATTGATGGTGAAATACTATTCGCAGCGCGCCGACGCCGGGATGATTATCACCGAAGCGACCACCGTGTCCCAGCAGGCAAACGGCTGGAACGAATCGCCGGGTATTTATACCGACGAAATGGCCGACGCGTGGAAGACGGTTGTTGATGCGGTTCATGCCAAAGGCAGCCGCATCATTCTGCAGTTGTGGCACTGCGGCCGCGCCTCGCACAGCGGTTTTCACGGTGGAAAGCCGGCTGTCGCACCGTCGGCGATCAAGATCAACGGCGAATACATTCATACGCCGCAAGGCAAGCAGCCCTATCAAACGCCTCGGGCATTACAGACCGATGAAATTCCATCTGTGATCGAAGATTATCGTCAAGCGGTCATGCGTGCGAAATCGGCCGGCTTTGATGGCGTTGAAATCCACGGCGCCAATGGTTATTTGATCGATACCTTCTTACAATCCAAAACGAATCTTCGCACCGATCAGTATGGTGGCAGCATCGAGAACCGGTTTCGATTCTTAAAGGAAGTATTTGAAGCAGTCGCCACCGTTTGGCCCAAGCAAAAGATTGGTGTGCGGTTGTCGCCCAACGGTGTCTTCAATGATATGGGGTCGCCCGACTATCGCGAACAATTCACTTATGTTGCACAGCAGTTGAATGCTTTGCAACTCGGTTACTTGCACGTCATGGACGGCTTGGCGTTCGGTTTCCACGAACTTGGCGAACCGATGACATTGAAAGATTTTCGCAACGTTTATCACGGTCCACTGATGGGCAACTGTGGTTATGACGTCGCTGGCGCGGAAGCGGCGATTGCCCGCGGTGACGCTGACCTGATCGCCTTTGGTCGGCCGTTTATCAGCAATCCTGACCTGGTCGATCGGATTCGCAACGGTTGGCCGTTGGCCGAGCCGGCTGATATGTCAGCGTGGTACACACCCGTAGGGGAAACGGGCTACACCGACTTTTCGACATACGCCGACTCGACCAAGTAGCCGGCCAATACTTATCGGATTCTATAAAACCGGTTGGTCTGACGTCTTCATAACGAACAGACCAACCGGCACCCTCGGAGAAAGGATGGTTTCCTGGTGCATACTGAAAACGCGGACCAGCCTTAGTTTGCGGCAATGGTTCCGGTGATTGTGGAGACGTAGTCACCGTTAGCGAACGTGCCAAAATCTTCTGTGACGAAGCTGACCGAAAGATTCAAGCTTGCCCGACCGGCTCCATTGGAGCTGACCGCTACGGTCGCTGTATCCTCCCCGTCGATATAGTTTGTTGTATCCGACGCTACATCAACCGACCAAGTCGCCGGTCCTTGTGATGACCCGACTGAGACTGCGAGTTGAAGATCTCTTTTCGATTGAGAATCCTCAGTGTTTACGAATGGCGAACCGGCAGTGAACTCAACGCTGACACCATTCCGTACATTTCCTCGAACGACCCAAGCTTGTACAGGAAACTGTTGTGGGTTGTCCGTTAGGTCGTGCGTCAGTTGTACTGCATTGTTCGGGGGCGTGATGCTGATGCTTGTTGGTACCACAACTGTAAACGTCTGGTTGCCAGTTGTTTGAGCTGAAGTGGTTTGTACGTTGGCTACAAGTGTTGTGAAAGCTACCAGAGCCGCAATGCTGATTCTTCGAAACATAGTTAACTCGTTTTGCTGATGAAAAGTTGATAAGGATCGCCGTGGTGGCGGTTTTGTTTAAGCTATGCCCTTGGTGTCAAAGGCGAACTAACGGACACAGATCTTGTTGCAACTGGCCGAGGACAGAAATGAGCAGAGGCGACCATTCTGGTCCCCCCGTTTCAGCTACTTCCTAGGCGTTGACCAAAGGTAGGTCACAATTTACAACAGGGGGGATGGTCGAGAAAAAAATGCAAAATTTTAATTGATGGTTGATTTCGGTGAATTGGATGTCCCGCGAACTGAGCACGGATACTTTGTTACTAGGTAGGCCACATGATGGACTCCTAAAGCCTGCGGCTTTGCTAGCATTGCTGGCGGTGTTTTTCCTTCATGCCTTGGTTTGCACGGGAGCGAAAGCGGGCCTGATCATCGACCCATCGGCTGGGGTTGATCTGGTCGCAAGTTTCGGTGATCCGCCGAGTCTTGACTTTGCCGTCCCGATCCCATTGAGCGGTTCATTTCAAGGCCGTTTTTTTGGGGTGCAAGCGCCGTCTGCTATCTATGCTTCCGATAACGGAAACCTTAATTTCGATAACGATGATTGGTATTTGTCGGACGCAGATAACGCTTTAGCAAGAATCTCGCCGTTTTGGGACGACTTTCTTTTTGCGGATGGTTTGCCCAATCGCATCACAGCGTTTCACAACCAAGGATCATTCTTGGCCGTCAGTTGGGTCAGGCCGCATCTGTTTCTCGAATTAACAACGGGGCAACCGTTTCCTGGCACAGATCGCTCGTTCCAAGCGTTGTGGATGGAATCAGACACTTCGATTCGTGGTTTCGATTTCAAACGAGATGACATCGCCTTCAGCTATGTCGGTCACGTGGCCGGTACGTCGAACTTTGGCCCTTCGGTTTTTGCACGCGTTGCGCTTGACGACGGAACGGGGCCCGGCGGCAGGACTGCAGTTTTGCCGGGATCTGCAAATGGGCAAATCTTTTCCGGCGATGGCGACTTATTGCCCTGGCGAGATGACCAATTCTTGCTTTTCCGCTGGAACCCAGCGCTGGACAATTACGACGTATCGATTCAATCGCTGACCGCGATTCCCGAGCCGTCTTCGTTGGTGCTGGTGGTGGGGATTGTTGTTGCAGGTGGTGCGGGAAAGGTCGGCCGACGGTTGATCGCAAGGCGAGCGAAACGCTCACAGGCGAATAACGTGGCGTTGTGATCATCGCGATGCGGTGACGAGATCGGTGACTTGAAATGTCTGAGTGGTGGAAATCGGTTGCGTCCCGGTTTGCATTTCAAACTTCAAGACATAGTCACCTGGCGGTAATGGTTGATCGATAGCGAAGTTAATCCACATTGCTTCGCCCGGCATCAGCCACTTGCCAAACCCACCGTGCAGTAGTTCGCGATACCCTGAACTTCCGTTGATCGATAGCCTCGCATCGATCGGCAGGTGCGACTCGCCGGTGTTGCGAATGAGGGTTCTGAATCGGGGCGATTGGCTGTCACCTTGATCCCAGACAACGGGCTCGACCGACACTTCGGTCGCTCTCAGGTGTTTATAGACAAGTGCCAGCGGCAGATCTTTTGATTCGGTATAATCTCGATCTTCTGATTTTGTGATGATCCGTAGCGATCCATATTCAACAGGAACCGACGCGCCACTGCTGGCCCTCATCATGATCGAAAGTTTTCGGTTCGCCCCAGCGGGCAATGAAACTTGGCTTGGTTGGATGGTGACGCCGGTCAACTGTTGGCCGGATCCATCGACTGCGGTCAGGTCGATCGATTTTGAGCGAGCAGATTGATTGGTGATCAAGACCGACACGCGTCGCATGCCGCCACGCGTTTGCGACAATTCGATCTGTGCAGGCGCGATCATCAGCCCTTCCGCCGCTTGGCTGATGATCACGTCTTGGGCAGGAAAGTCGGCAGCGTTCACGTTGATCGATAGCGTTTGTTTTTTTATGCTTCGGCCGGAAACCAAAAGGTCGAGGTCGACTTCATAGTCGCCCGATGCGATCGCTTCGGGCAGCATGCCTTCCATTCGAACGCGGCTCTTGGGCAGTAATCGACCGGTGAATTTTTCATCGGATTCCATGTCGCCACGAATGGGCATGTTCAGCCGCAACGGTTGAAACGAGCGATCGTTTACCGATCGTCGCAACCTTGCCCTCAGTTCGAACTCGACCGCAGACGGGGTAGGGTTGACCGCGATTAAGTTTAGCTGTGGGCGGCCTTGGACCGGTGACAGCTTCAGGTCGCTGAAGGTGATCTGAGCAGCCTGGCCGCTGCGCACCCCTTCGACGATAAGATCAATTCTTAGTAAGTATTGAGTCGTGATTTGCAAGCCGGCCTTGGTTTCCAGATTTCCATTGGCGTCGCGGGTCGGCTTCATGGCGGACTCTTGTCCCGCTTCGCGAATCAGCAGGCCAAGCGTGTGAAACTCTGCGTCGCCTCGCGGAATCTGGACAACACCTTCAATGAACGAAGAGATGCCCGGCAGCAGAGTCATTGAACTGGGGGTCAGCAACCGCAGCACGTTGCTGCTGACCTCCTTACTTTGGTCGATAACGATCCTTCCGGAGATCTCTTGTTTAAGACCGACCGGCAGGATGTCAATTCGCGTTTCTCGGTTAAACGACTCCAACTTGAACTTGAAACCAAGCGTTGTCCCGCTGCGGCCAGACAGCCGCTGGACAAGCGGTTCGATCGCAAACGCAGATTGAAATGTTTCTTGAATGTTAACCGTTTGCCCGCTGGCGAGTGGTTGCCCCTGTGCTTCCGTGCCTTGGACGACCATGGGCGATTGAGCCGCCTGGGCACGAACCGGTCGCGGGCTTCCTTGGCCGTTTGCTGGTTGTCCAACGACCGCTAAGGAGCAAGCAATGATAAAAAAGGCAAAAGCGATTCGACTGGGCATGGGCTGGAAAATTTCTGTTTAGAGTGAGCGAGTCGAATGACAAAGGAATTGCAGGCTGCTTTGCTAGCAAATCGCCGGCGATTCAAAGTGAAACGGCATCGCGTCTGCACAGCGTCGCTTTAGGGCGAGCAGTGATTCGGTTCCGCTGGTACGATACGCGGCGAAATAAAGACAGCGACTTCGACGTCTTGTTCCTGTTTCTCGACCGTTTGAAATAGCTTGCCGACGCCGGGCAGACCACTCAAACCGGGGATTCGATTAATCTTGTCAACTGTCTGCCGTTGGACTAATCCACCTATAACGATTGTATTGCCGTCGCGGACATTGACTTTCGTCGATACGACGCGGCGATTGATGATCGGAAATGGATTGGCGGATACATCCGCATTGCTGCTGCTGCGAATATCCTCGCTCACTTCTGCTTTCGCGATTTCTACGGCGATCATGTCGCCATGAATGCGTGGTACGATCTCCAGCGATATACCGGCTTCAACCTTCTGGACATCCTGGCGAAAGAAAACATTCGAGGCGTCCGGTTGAAGGCTAAAGAACGTCTCGCGGTTTAATGAAATAGACGCTTTTTCGCCGTCACGGGCCGTGACGCGAGGGGCCGCGCGAATGGTGATGTATCCCTCTTGTGCTAGCAATCGCATGAAAGCTGATGTAACAGCGAAGTCGGAAAACGCATCTTCAATGCCTTTCTTACTGGCCGATCCCGACATTGCTAGACCGGCTAAACCGATTCTTAGGGATTGGGCGTCGTTGACACCGACGACATGATTCCAATCCAGTCCGAACCGAAAGCCACTATCTGGGGAAACCACACAAACGATCGCTTCGAGTTCGACTTGGCCGATTGGCGTATCAAGTTCGGCAAGCCTTAAGGTGATCTCTTTCAACAGACGATCGGGGGCTTCGATCACTGCTATATTCCGTTCCGGTGACGTTTGGATAAAGTTGCGGAAGCGTGTGGGCAAGAGTCCGACCAGCGACACGACGTTATGGTTGGATGGTGAATAGGTGGAGCGTTTTGCAATGTAGGAGAACAGCGGCGACCCGGGGTCTGGGGGCGAAACGATATAACGCCCCTCGTGCTCGGCATGAATCAACCCGAGCGGAAGAAGGATCTTAGTCAGCACTTCGTCAAGCGTCTCTTCCTCGATGGTTGCTGTGACCGAACCACCGATCGCTTCATCTGCAATGATAGGAACCTTGAAATGCGTGGACAGGATTTGAATAACCTCGTAAATGTCCGTTTGATCGAACATGTCGGTCATTCTTAATGGTGCATCTTGGGGGGGCGAATTCGGCCTTGACGCTCCAGGTGGAGAGGTCAGGCGCGACGGCATTGATTCTGGCGGGTTGTTCCCAGTGGCGGTTTCGGCTGATAAATCGTCGCCAACGTTAAGAATCGCGACCTCATCCGCCGCTTGAGCGATCTGTCCAGCGATTGGGTTCACTGCCCACGGTGTCGCTGGATCGTTCACCTGATTCGTTAGCGGCGATGGCGAATCGATCACACCCATCTCCGCAGCGCTATCCTGCGTCATCGACGAATCGTTGTGAAGGCTTTCATTGCGAATCCAAGCTTCGATAGACTCTTTCGAACGTCCTATGCTGTTAGGATCCCGGAACGGATGAACCGAGACTGAGGGGCCATGCGATTCTTCGATCCGATCAGCAATCGGCAAGGTATCCGCCAAAGCGGAATGATAAGATTGGGCGCGAAAGGTCGGCTGAATAGCAGCCGGTCGCACCGCTGCGGCGGCGACTGCGTCTCCGTAAAGTTCATCAATCGATCGTCGTTTAATTTTCGAGTCGATGCGACAGCCAAGGCTGGTCGCAACGACAATCACGCCGATGAAGGCGAACTTTGACGACCGGCGCTTGATGCGTCCGTTCAATGAATCGTTCCAATCGGTTGTCTAACAAGGTGCAATTCAGTTGGAATTGAATTCCAAGGTGCCTGCCTTCAGGCTTCTCAAAGACCGCTAAATCATGATGTGAAATATGGCGAAACCGCTGATGAATCGCTTTTTAAGGAGGGTTCGTATCCCTCGCTCTCGAGAAATTTCTTGTGGTCACTAGGGGTATAGTGTTGCACAGGAGTGCAAGGCAAGTGCAAACGAAAAACCCATCAATCAAATTATAAGATTCGTTTGCTGGAGCACTTAA
>DIUH01000427.1:2422-2614 GCA_002428205.1 Planctomycetaceae bacterium UBA6163 | reverse complement strand
GATGCCAGAGCACCGCCCGAAAGCCTTGAGGACCGAGCGATTTCATGCGCCTGACGAAGTTGTCATAAGCCGCGCCGTCGCTGCGCCACTGGCCATCGGCAAGCTTCTCCACTCGGCTCTCGATAGTCGGCGGATTTGGAAATGTCGTACCCTTTGGCAACCACTCGCGCACGCTCGTCGCCCCGATACCGC
>DIUH01000427.1:1121-2305 GCA_002428205.1 Planctomycetaceae bacterium UBA6163 | reverse complement strand
GAAACCCGCACTTCCAGCCGCCACCAACCACCAGCGGGGGCCTGGACCGTTCCGTTGAGCGTGCGTCCCGCCATAGAACCTCCGACCCGCAACCATGGCATCGCCTCGCCTTCGCCAACCAGCCGAGCCTCGATCACGGAGTCCGCCGCTGGTAGTTCTTCGGTAAGTTCGCCGACGATGTGCAGCGTTCCCAAGCCCGGACTCGATCGCTGGACAATCTGATAGTCACGAGGCAATTTCAGGTTTAGATCAGCGGCGTTTAACGCAGCCAGCGGTGCCAGCATCAGGGCGACGACGAACTTGATAGCAGTTTTCATGATCAGCTTAATGTAATCCAATTTTCAGCAAAGCGTTGAATCATTATGCCCAGTAGGCTCCGCACGTGGTTCGCCAGCCACTTCGGACGTCAATCGTTTTAACGCGTGACCAGCAGTCTTCTGCCAGTTTTACTGCATCGCCATCCAGCATCTGATCGAATGAGTCTCGGTGACGATTCGAGCGAAACGATTTAGCGAAATCAATTCGATCAAAGATCGATACCGGAGTTCCGTTTGCTGGTCGATGCTTAAAAGTTATTTTGGTAGATTTGAAAGCGTCATCAATGGATGGTCTAAAACAACACGACATGCAAATTATGGTACCCTTGTTGATCCAGCTTGCACCCGTGAGAAGCAACGATTAATCTGCATTTATCCTGCCACGAGGCTGCTTATCTTACCAATGCCAACTTTACCACTCTGAGACCTGATGAGGATTTTGCGGCGAACAAACCGCGGCCCAGTGCGGTCCTAGCGGTTCAGGCCGTCGCTAACAATCGTTCGGTTCGTCGGTTAAGTGGGCACAAAAATGTGATTCGCGCTGTCGTTATTACGCCCGACGGCAAGCACATTATCAGTGGGAGTTCGGACGCCACGATTCGTTTCTGGAATTTAAAAAGTGGCAAGCAAGTCAATGTTATTCAAGCCCATCGCCCAGTCATGTCGCTGGCAATTTCAAGCGATGGAAAATCATTGGCGTGCGGAATGACAGACGCTGTAGTCAAGATGTGGAGGCTGAAAGATGATGCTACGCTTACCCATTATGAAGAACAGATTCTATCACGCGACTATCGCGGTGACGTGCTGGCAATCGCCTTCTCGCCCGATGGGACAAAAATTGTTGCGGGCGGAAATAGTAATCAGCAC
>DIUH01000427.1:0-1089 GCA_002428205.1 Planctomycetaceae bacterium UBA6163 | reverse complement strand
TCAAAAAGCACTGCGATAAATCTTCGTGATGCCGGAAGGGGTGACCTGGTGATTCGATCTGGTGATGTTCCATTAATCGTGTCGGGAAGTGACGTACTCGATGCCGAGACTCTTCAAAAGATTCACTCGTTCGACCTGCGCGATGGCACTCGGGCAGTTTCTGCCCAGGTCTCAGTCAGCGGTAGTCTTTTCGTGACCGGAGACATTGTCATTAATGCGGTCCGTGAAATAGAGCCTGACGAACTGGTCAGTACCTGGGATTTAAAGACCGGACGACCGCTTGCCGTACTGCGTGATCGATTTGGCCAGGTTGGGAATGTTGCCATTTCACCCAATGGCGAATATGTCGTTTATGGAAATGGGATTCGCTCGGTCGGGTACCATCAAGAAAAATTGACTGGCGACTATGATCTTCGCGTTTGGAGAATCTTCAACGACCAGCAATAACCTGTTGAGCGGATACCCACACTGAACCGACAGGACGCCGCGAGTGCTGAATCGATCAGCCGGTAAACGCGATTTCGACCACGTCGGCCGCTTGCGGATGCTTGGGATCAAAAGTCTGCAGTTCCAGTCGCATCGAATCGGCGGTCAACACTGCATCAACCCAACCGTTGGGCTGGCTGTCGTTGAACACATAAGCGACTGGCGGAAGGTTGACCAAGTGCAACCGCCCGCGACGACTGTGGTTCCAGTGATGCGAATGGCCGAACAAAAACGCTTTCACATGTTGACGACTTTCGAGCACTTCGAATAGCGACTCGGTGTCGGACATACCGGTCCATGGCTTGCCTTCAGGCGGCGCGGAAAACTGCGGGTTATGATGAGCCATCACGATCGCGGGCTTATCACTGCGCTCGTCCAATTGCTGTGCCAGCCAATCGATCTGCTCCTTACCGATTTCGCCGGTAACCACGTTGACGCGGAACAGCGAGTCCAGCAGAAACAGGTTGGCAAACGGAGTTTCGATCACGCTGATATGCTTGGACATCACTGCCGCTTTTTGCGGACGTTGGCCGGCCAAGGCATCGTACAAGGGTTGGCGATCGTCATGGTTGCCCATCGTTACATGCAACGCGATGTCGGTCG
>DIUH01000335.1:383-3291 GCA_002428205.1 Planctomycetaceae bacterium UBA6163 | reverse complement strand
GGGCCGCCCAATGACGGCTGACGCCTAAAGAAACGCGGTAACGGGCATCACAAAAATCTTGCCGTCACCCATCCGCCCGGTCCTAGCCAACGTAACTAACTTGTCCAGCATCTCGTCGACGCGAGAATCCTCGATATAGAGAGTGATTTCCACCTTCGGAAGGAAGGCTTCACTAAACTCGCTCTCTTGGTATTGATCGAGATAACCTTTTTGCCGGCCAAAACCCTTCACTTCAATCACGCTGATCGCTTCGACCGGAGCCCGTTTCAGGCTGCCCAGAATCGATTCGACGAGGTGCGGACGAACGATCGTTACGATTTGTTTCACGACAATTGATTCCACATCGGCCAAGCGTCTGATTCGATCATTTATACTAACGTCTTCAGCAGCCGACCGTCAGATCCCGGCACGACGTCGAATTGCCACTCGCCGGACGCCCTACCGATAAATCACTCGCCAACACGTATTGAATCCACGATGAAGCTTTTCGCATTGCCAATCACACAGGTTGCACTTGCCACCCTGCTTGTCCTGCCGGCAACGAACTACCAGGCCGCAAACGCTCAATCGGCCGCGGCCGCACTAACGACCACAACCACGTCCAGCGACATCTACACATGGCCGCAATTCCGCGGCGGCCAACGTGACAATCAGGCCGATGCCGCCTTAACGCCGCCGATAAAGTGGAGCGAGTCAGAAAACATTCGCTGGAAATTGCCGCTCGAATTGCGGGGGTGGTCGTCACCTGCCGTTTGGGGTGACTTGGCCGTGATGACCGAAGCGACGCCAGACGGCACAGCGATGTTCGCTTTGGCGATCGATATCAAAGAAGGCAAGATTGCTTGGCGTAAGCAGATTTTCACAAACGCCGAAGTCGAGGAGGCGCACATCATGAACAGCTATGCGTCGCCCAGTCCCGCGACCGACGGCAAAAACGCTTGGGTCCATTTCGGCAGTTACGGTACCGCGTGCTTGTCGCTGGCCACGGGCGATATCGTTTGGCAACGACGCGACTTGCCCTGCGCCCACCATCGCGGCCCTGGCAGCTCGCCTCTGCTGGATAACCAAGGCCGACTGTTCATTCACTATGACGGGTTTGATGTGCAGTACATCGTGGCAATGTCAGCCGCGACCGGCGAAACGATTTGGAAACGCGATCGTGACATCGTCTACGGCACCGACAACGGCGACCAGATGAAGGCCTACAGCACGCCGGCGCTGATCCAAGTCGGCGATCAGACGCAATTAATCAGCTCGACCAGCAAGGCGACGATCGCGTATCAACCCGACAGCGGCGAAGAAATTTGGCGAGTCGTTTATGACGAGTTTTCCGCAACCGCCCAACCGCTGTTCGATGGCAAGTTGGTCTATGTGTCGACCGGATTCGGCAAGGCCCATCTGTTGGCGATCGACCCCAGCGGTAAAGGCGACGTCACCGATACGCATATCCTCTGGGACTCGCCCAAGGGGATCGGCAGCAAGCCGACACCGGTGTTGGTCGACGGTTTGATTTACAACGTCCACGATGCCGGAGTCGCTTCGTGCATCGACGCCCAAACCGGTGAAGCACTCTGGACCGAGCGATTCGGTGGCTTGTTCAGCGGTTCGCCCTTGGCCGCCGGAGATTTCGTCTNNTGCATGGCGACCGCCGTTCCGCTGGCCGATTCGTTGCTGGTGCGAACCCGATCGGCGATTTATCGCATCGGCAAGTGAAACCGCCACGACCGATAACGCGACTCGGTACGGTCGATGCACCTATTTGAGGTAAGGTCAGAAACATGGAAAGTTTTGTTACCCCGTGGAAGTTCATTTGCCTCCTATTTGCAACCATCGGCACCCATTGTTGGCTGGACACCATCTGCAGCGCCGATGAAGTGACTGCAACCAAGCTTAAGCAACAATTCGAAGCGGCGGCAGAGCAGGTCAAGGTGTTTCCGACAGGAGATTTGGTCAACAANNGTTAGAAGATCGATGGTTTTCCAGCGTTGTTGATCTATCGACACACAAAGATCCCAAGGTTCGCACTCTGGCGATATTGGCGCTCTATCACTCACGCAATCCTGCCGCGATTGACCATCTGGTCAATCGGCTTGCGGACCAGTCGCTGACGTTCCCCAAACCATCTCGCCAGGCACTAACCCACCCTATCGACTTCAATGGTTTGGCTCAAAAACCTCAAGAACCTTTAGGTCAAGATATCCCCGGCGAAGATCAAACCGTCGCTGAGGTTGCCGAGCAAATGCTGTGGGCGATGTTGGCGCCAAGTTTAGATAACTGGCGACTCGATCCAGCCTTTCGTAATGCAACGATGGAGCGATTTTGGCAAAACCGGCGAGGTCGAAACCACTGGATCGGCTGGTACATGTTCGAACTTGATTTGGCGACACGATCGCAAAGTAGGATCATGCCCGACACGGCATCCTTGATTCGCCATGTCATTCATCAGATCGAACAATTGGCACCGATCGAGCAAGAAATCACCTTACTGGCGATTTTCGGATCGACTGAAACTCGCCACCTGATCAAACAATCGGGATACGTGGTCGGGGAAGACATGCTTCGCTATGCGGCGATGCGATTGGAACGCAAGCGATTGCTTAGCCTGATCGGCGGCGAAGCGTTGATCGACGATCCCGATTTGCCGAAATACTTGCCGATTNNGCACGGATGCTTTCATCGCCGCAGCCCGATTGTCTCCTTCCAACGCGAGTATGATTTTGCGCGAAGCCTTCGCAGCGAAACAAGGTGAATACCAAGGCGACGATCGCGCCCGCGTGATGACCGCACTTTGGCAGATAAAAGGTAGCGATGAAGCTGATTATATCATCGATTGGTTTTATAAAGACCGAACACCCGAGGTTAGTCGCATTTATTACCGAGCTGATCTTTTGGGTTTCATGCTGGATCG
>DIUH01000335.1:0-373 GCA_002428205.1 Planctomycetaceae bacterium UBA6163 | reverse complement strand
AACTTGCTAAGACCGATCATCGATCCAGAAGAAATAAGCAGGCTTTACCATCCCTTAGGGGATTCTCATTTCGACGGCCAGATGGATAGGGCGATTAAAGATTATCCAGAAGAAACTCGTCAGGTCGTTTCTACACTCGCGATCTGGCGCGCCAGGTTGCGTGAAAGTTTACCGCAGTGGTCAGAAGCTGCATCTCAATGATTGCCGACGTTTCCGGCCGTCCCATTGTCGCTGATCGCTCCGTCGATCAGTCCCACCTATTCAAAACTAGGGCGTCACCGATCTTACAGTGGCCTGGAATGTTTATGTGATTTCACAGGCAGGTTACCCAAAACCACTTTCGCCTCAACCCGGCATCGCGACTTCTAATCGT
>DIUH01000318.1:1708-3694 GCA_002428205.1 Planctomycetaceae bacterium UBA6163 | reverse complement strand
TGGAAAGCGACCTGTCGCCGAAATCTCAAACCAAAGACTTCGTCGCCATCCGCAAAATGGCTGACGAAATCGGCATCGAAATCAGCGGCCTCTGTTCGTTCCTGTTTTGGCCTTATCCGCTGTCCAGCAACGACGCCGACAAACGCAATCGCGGTATCGAACTGGCAGGCATGATCGCCAAGGCGGCGTCGGACATGAAGGTGGAAGACGTGCTGTTGGTTCCCGGCGCGGTTCATATACCCTGGCGAGACGACCACGAACCGGTTCCTAATGATGTTTGCGATCGCCGCGCTCGCGAAGCGGTCGGAAAATTGGCGACTCAGGCAGAAAAGCTGAATGTATCGCTTAACATCGAGAACATTTTCTTCAACGGCTATTTGATGACGCCGATGGAAATGAACGCCTTTGTCGACAGCTTCAGCAGCGAACATGTCAATGTCCATTTCGACACCGGCAACATCGCCATGTTCCAGCACTGCGAACATTGGGTGCCGATCCTTGGCAAACGAACCAAGAACGTCCACCTGAAAGAGTTCACCAAAAAGGGTACCGATTATTCCTTAGAAACCTTCCGGCCACTGCTGGACGGGACCACGAATTGGCCTGCCCTGATGGAAGCATTTGACCAAGTCGGTTATCGAGGTTTTTTGACCTTCGAATACTTCCATCCTTATACGCATTATCCCGAGGCGCTCATTTATCAGACCTCCGACTCATTGGACCGGATCATGGGGCGGATTTGATCAGAAACGCCATTCACCCGCCAAACGTGATCGGGTCTCTTGATTTGACTGTCGGCAGCGCGGTTGTGGTGTCGACTTGGGCACAAAACAGGATGTCGTTTTGGTAGCCTGCGGCGATCAGATTTCGACCACCAAGCGTATTGCCAAGGTATTCCGCTAGGCTGATCCCACTGGCTTGAAACGATTGCCAAAGCTTAAAAACATCCATCGCGGCAACATCGTCGCCTTTATAAGAAAGTCGATCGAGGATTGCGCCGGCCAGCAATAAATCTTCGTCAGTGACTTCGCCGTCGGTACCGGCACAAACGATCGAGATTTCGCTTTCGCTTGCCAGGGCACTCACCACGCTCGCCAAGTTGTTGAACGACGCGGCATAAATGGTGTCGAACCCAGCCGCGGCGATTGCCGCACGCGTCCCGTTGGTAGTCGTCATCACCAAACGTTTTCCGCCCACTCGCTGGCGGTCATATTCCGACGGCGAGTTGCCGAGATCAAATCCGTCGATCGGTTTGCAGGCCCGTTCGCCACACAGCAGCGGTTTGGGCGATGTGTTTCCTAGTGCTCGCACTTGATCAATTTCGCCAAAAACGACCACCTCAGCGGCCCCGTTTGCGATTCCCTGCGTGATCACCGTCGTCGCACGCAGCACATCGATCACGACGGCCGCCCCACGGCAGGGCCAATTCATCTCGCTCGGTATCTTGGCAACTCGAATGTTGTTCATCAGGTCCTTTCGTGTGGTTCGCGGCGGGGCTCACCGATCACAGCCCACGGTTCTGTTGCTCGATCGGCACAGATGGTAGACAATCGGGGTAGAAATCCGACCCGTCCGTGCCGCACGATTGCGGCCCACCTCAACCCCGCAAGATTCATGTTCGCTGGCAGCCTTCTGGTCGGATTCACGGTTATCTTGGTCGCGGTTTGGCTGGAGTATAACGACTCGATCACGACCGCCTATTTAGCCAGTCGCACCGCCGACCAAAAATTGACCAAGGATAATGCGACTCAGTCGAGCGATTTTCGTTACCAGAAGGTGCGTCGACGCTGGCGGTTGGTGATCCACGTCCTGCTGGCGATCTGTGGTGCGCTGATGATCGCCGCGGGCTGGGCCGGGCCCGGAAAGTTCTGGATCGCGTCTTGGACCGCCGTCGCAATCCTGATGCTCTGCATCCTGGTTCTAGCGGTGGGCGATGCCCTGCGGACACACACCCATCAAGTTCGCAAGCTGGCCGAAACCCGCAGC
>DIUH01000318.1:743-1689 GCA_002428205.1 Planctomycetaceae bacterium UBA6163 | reverse complement strand
GCAACACCATCATGATCAGCGATAACAGGGCCCGGAGTTCATCATCGGAGTCGATGTCGGTTAACTTTTCGATCACAAAATAGCGTTCAAAGAACGAAGGTTTTTTGACTACTCGTAAAGCGAGTGTGCCATCGGCAAGCGTAATCAGGTAACTGGGATTGAGCAGATAGATGATCAAGAAACCGACAAAGGGGATATCGCCCAACAAACCTTCCAGCACCCGTTTCCACGGGTTCTCTTCCTGGATTTCCATATCGATCCGGTTGTCTTCGATCACTTCGTAATGCGCCGACCAAAGCGACCGCATTCCGCGCCGCCGAACCGCTCCCCAGTCAGTCCCATCCGCTGCGGTGAAATGATAATTCGCAGAAAAATCGATAATCCGGTCTGCACCGATATCAAACAGTTTGTTTTGCAAACTTGAATCAGTAAACACTTCGACTTTTTCCTTCAGCCGAAACATCTTCTGCTTGACATACATGATCGGTTTACCAGACGCGTCCTGGACCGAAATCTGCTGGGCAAGAGTAAATATCTTAAAACGCATTTCCAGCGGATATTGCATGGCGATCGCCTTTTTGAATTGACAGACGGGGAACGAGAAGTGTTCGCTAAGGAACGCGGCGTTGATTGTACGGTCTCGAAACGTCCGCAACAGTATCACTAGGTGACCAAGCCGCAAAAGAATTGCGGCAGGAGAATATCAATCCCGTTCCAAATCGATCGCTTCCGCAATTCGTTCCCTTGCCGATTGCGCTAACCGCCCCACGCCGATGGCTCTTGCGATGGCGACCGCAGGATCGGATTGCTGCAGCAGGTCGGTGTTCTGGCGGATCAGGCCTCGAAGCTCCGACAACGAGATCTCGTCGATCGCACGTTTGTCTTCTTCGCCCATCGCTTCGCGAAAATCGATCGTCTCCTGCGGCCCCGATTCGTTCCACAAAAA
>DIUH01000318.1:0-646 GCA_002428205.1 Planctomycetaceae bacterium UBA6163 | reverse complement strand
CAGATAAATCGCTTAACTTCACGCGACAGAAATAGATTCGCGAACGAGCGGGCTGATCACTTGCGATCGGCTCTTCAACACGGGACGCGTACTGCAAGGGTGCCTCAGCGACTTCGTCCGCTGAGCCCGTTTCTTCCATCGAACTTTCGTAAGCGTTTGCTGCTTCGTCCCACGATAACTTCGCGTCTTCGTCCGAATCAGTCGTGTTTGTCGCTTGCCGAATCGCTTCCGCCTCGCGCGCCGCATCTGCTAACTCACGCCGTTCACTTTCGGCCTGTTCGCGTTCTTGCCGAAGCTTGCGGTCGTTATCTAATAATGCGCTCAACTCGAGATGGACCCTTTCGGATACGCCACGCGAATCGTACCACCAATCGGGCGACCAGATGCGAACGATATTCCAACCCAATCCTTCTAACACCGCTTGTCGCGTCTTATCGCGATCCCGCGCTGCGGCCGAGCGATGATAGGTCGCTCCGTCGCACTCGACGCCCGCCAAGTAGGCACCCGGGCGATCCGGATGAACGATGCCCAAGTCGACTCGAAAACCTGACACGCCGACTTGTGATATCAGTTGCCAGCCACGCGCGGCCAGCGAATCGGAGACCGCTTCTTCAAACGGCGAATCGAAACCGCCGACCGAACCGTC
>DIUH01000396.1 GCA_002428205.1 Planctomycetaceae bacterium UBA6163 | reverse complement strand
TCGTGTTTTGGATCGCGTTGGCGGGCTGAGCGGGCTGCCGCACTTTGCGCCCAAGGCGAAACGGGTGATTTATCTGTTTCAAAACGGTGGGCCGACGCACGTCGATTTGTTCGACTACAAACCGAGTTTGAAGCAGATGCATGGCCAACCGGTGCCACAAGACTATATCGGCGAAAAACGTTTCAGCACGATGACGGGCAATCCATCAGGAAAGGTGATGCTGGCGCCAGTAGAGCCGTTCAAACAGTACGGCCAATCGGGCGCGTGGGTCAGCGACTTTATGCCCTATACGGCTGGCGTTGTCGACGACTTGTGCTTTATCCACAGCCTGCACACCGAACAGGTCAATCACGCACCGGCGATTCAATTTCTGCTCAGTGGTGGTGAACAGCCCGGACGGCCGACAGCCGGCGCTTGGCTCAGCTATGGCTTGGGCAATGACAACGACAGTTTGCCGTCGTTTTGTGTGATGACCAGCGTCAGCAAAGGGACGTCGTGCGGTCAGATCTTTTATGATTTCTACTGGGGCAGTGGGTTTTTGCCTTCTAAATATCAAGGTGTCAAGTTTCGCGGCAGCAGCGATCCGGTTCTGTATTTGAACAATCCCGATGGTGTCAGCAGGGCGATGCGTCGTGGTTGGTTGGACGATATTGCACAACTGAATGAATTGAAGTTGGCCGATTATGGCGATCCGGAAATCGCGACACGGATCGCGCAGTATGAGATGGCTTATAAGATGCAGGCCAGCGTTCCGGAATTGACCGATTTCAGCGACGAATCCGAAGCGACGCTGGCGCTGTACGGACCGCAAGTAAAAGAACCCGGTACATTCGCATACAACTGCTTGATGGCGCGACGATTGGCCGAGCGTGGCGTGCGTTTTGTTCAGTTGATGCACGCCGGTTGGGACCAGCACGGCAGCCTTACAACCGAACTGTACACTCAATGTAAAGATACGGATCAGCCATCGGCGGGGCTGGTGCAAGATTTAAAACAGCGCGGATTGCTGGACGACACGCTTGTGATTTGGGGTGGCGAGTTTGGACGAACACCGTTCTTGCAGGGGAACATCAATGACCGTCCCAAGTGGGGCCGCGATCATCATCCTTATGCATTTACGGTTTGGATGGCTGGTGGCGGTGTGAAGCCTGGGATCCAGTATGGCCAGAGTGACGATTTGGGGATTAATGTCGCCAGCGACGGGGTGCATGTTCACGATTTCCAGGCCACGTTGTTGCACTTGTTAGGCATCGATCACGAGCGGCTGACTTATCGCTTTCAAGGTCGCGATTTCCGCTTGACCGATGTGCATGGACATGTCGTCGAATCGATATTGCAATAACTGAGTTTCAAGCGATTGGTTGATCCGACAGGATTGCCAGAGAGGTTGGGCTTGGTGCCCCTGGAATCCTGATTAACGCCCGCGAATCCGCAACGAATATTCTTCCGCATTTCGATAATGCTTTGCCAGAGCGTTGATTTCCGCTGCGGCACGCTGGTCGCGCAGTGGCAGACTGTCATCGATCAACCCTAGGCGGCGTAGTTTGCGGTCTGCAAAACCGGGAAAGGTTGACAACCAGGCTTGCTGCAGCGGCCCACCGATGGCAGCGCCTGACGGTTCAGCCAAATTGCTGGTGCAATTGTCTTTAAACAGCCGGTAAAACCGCGGTTCGCTATGGAGTCGATTGGCGTCGCACAGCAGCCTTACCAGAAGCTTGCGAGCTTGGTCGGGAGTGGCATCCAATGGAAAACGACGTACCGTTTCGCCTCGAACCACAGCCCGTTGATCGATCACGTCGCGTTCTTCCGCAAAGACATAGATCAATTCGAGCTCCCGACAAGCGGCATTGCGAAGGTTGTACTCTTCGTCTTTCTCTCTTCGACCTTCGATCGATAGCAGCAGGTACTGGCCATCGTACGTGCCGAAGCTGAGCATCGAGTGCGCGAAGGGGCTTTGCGGATTATCGAAGTAACATAAAAACAGATCAACCCTGGCGACTTGATCAAGTTCAATCGCGACATCACGGTAAGAAGGGATCATGCAGGTTTCGCTTGTGTGACGAAAATCTCGCACGTTTCTTACAGTAACCGATCCGTCATGGAAATGAGCACATGGTAAGACAGCATGCTCCAGCGTCCACTGACGATTATTGGACGGTTGCCTTCCTAGTTGGCAACCGCAAGACGTCAGCGTTACTAGGCTGACAATCAAGAGCAGTTGAAAACAACTGCCGTTCTTCGCATGATTGGCCATATCCACGGTTTCCTCTCCATTTGTACCGCATTTCGTCACCCCTCGAGGCGTCTCCCCCTCTGACCGCGTCGATCATGGCTTCCGTTGATCAAAGAAACCTGCGTTCAAGGCGGCAAGGATCGTGAAGACACTCGGAACGCCATCCCAAATCGCTCCTCTGTCAGTCTTGTTCGGATAAGTTTGCGGTTTGTCAGCCATCACATTGGAATTTTTCTGATTCCGCGAACGAAATGGGTTACTTTCGTATCTCTGGGCAATTTAAATCGCTTTTTGCCGCACTTCAGAGACCTACCTGAGCAGCCCCCGCTAACCCCGCTAGCGAAAATCACGAGAACCAACATTGCGGCTATCGCTTACAGAAACCTTGTCTAAAATCGAATAACAGCCTCTCTTTGAGGCCCGGCGCAGACCGCCTGTTCTAGGGGCATTCGGCGGGTGTTCGTTCTATAGCAATCGGAGGTTTTTTCTGAATGCCATCTAGCTCAATCGACTTCGTTGCTCTCTTCACCGGATTATGTGGCGGCATCGCGCTGTTTCTGTTCGGCATGCGTCAGCTGACCGAGAGCTTGAAGGCGGTCGCGGGCAGCAACATGAAAAACCTGCTGGCGCGCCTAACGGCGAATCGATTTACCGCTGCGATCGCAGGGGCAATGATTACCGCGGTGATTCAATCCTCGTCCGTGACCACGGTGTTGGTTGTCGGCTTCATTTCCGCAGGCCTACTGACGCTTGGCCAATCGATCGGTGTGATCATCGGGGCAAACGTCGGCACAACGCTGACCGCACAGGTCATTGCATTCAAGATCTATCATTACGGATTGGTGATGATCGCAATCGGATTTTTAACTGAGGTGATTGCGAAAAGTGATAAGTTTCGGCAATGGGGTTTGGCCGCGATGGGACTGGGGCTGATCTTCTTTGGCATGGAATTGATGAGCAACGCGACCGAACCGCTTCGTCATTGGCCACCATTCATTGACCTGATGCAAGGCATGCAAAACCCGTTGCTGAGCATTCTGATCGGACTCGTCTTTACCGCGATGGTCCAAAGCTCTTCCGCTACGACTGGGATCGTCATTGTGCTGGCGAGCCAGGGATTGATATCGCTGGAGGCGGGTATAGGACTAATCCTTGGCGCAAACACGGGAACGTGCGTGACGGCGATCATTGCCGCTGTTGGACGACCGCGCGAAGCCGTTCAAGCGGCTTGGATTCACGTGATTTTCAATTTCGGAGGCGTGTTACTGTGGATGTTTTTTGTTCCACAATTTGCGAACCTCGTGCGCGGGCTTTCACCCACCGCCACCGACCTTGATGGTGCCATGCGACTTGCGGCCGAAACGCCTCGACAGATTGCCAACGCGCATTCGTTGTTCAACGTCGGGAATGCCTTTATCTTCATTTGGTTCACCGGACCGCTGGCGAGACTGGTCGAATGGATCGTCCCCAAGCGAATCGAACCGACCGGTATCGCCCCGATGTACCTAAACGATATTTATTTGGAACATCCGGCGATGGCGCTTGACCAAGTGCGGCGTGAACTGGTTCGGCTTGCCGAATTGGATCGTGAGATGTTGGCACAATCGTTCGGAGTTGCTACTGCTGGAACACCAACCGATTTTGCGAGACTTCGTCAGTTAGAAGATGATGTCGACACTTTACATGGAGCCATTATCACCTATCTGGCCCAGCTGTCACAAAAAAATCTGGATGCCCCGCAATTGGTTCAATTGTACAAGTATATCGGCATCACGAATTACCTAGAGAATGTCGGCGACATCATCGAAAATAACGTATTGGTCGACGCAATGAAGCGAGTTCGGTTGGGCATATTCATCAGCCCATCGACCATGGAAGTTTTGAGTACGGTACATAAGAAAGTTCACTGGGCTTTCGACCGTTCATTGGAAGCACTGCGCGATGAAGACCAAGCCGCGGCGTTGGATGCGGTGGGCAGTAAGGCGGAAGTGAACGAGTTAGCGGATAAAGCGACATCCCATTTGGCGACACGATTGATCGCGTATGAGCCCAATCGGCTTGCGGCGTTTAAGGTGGAAACGGACTTTATCGAAAACATGAAACGCATCAATACGATCACTCGCCGAATTGCACGCGTGGTTTTAGTCGACGAGCCAGCCGTCGCAAGCCCAACCGAAGAACCTGTCATGGGCACAGCGTAAACAGATCACGATGGGCTCCCGCGCGTAGGCTTTTCTGGCTAGACTACTCACGGTCAAAATGCCATTCGTTTTCGAGCGACGTCTGTTCCTTTCATACAACAATATCATTGATGCCTCAACTATCTTCTAAAATCGTTTCGGCGCGAGTGATCGACCTTCGCGTGCCGACATCCGATCAATTGCTCGGTTCGGATCCGTTCCACAAACAACCTGACTATTCATCAGCGATTTTGCACTTGGAAACCGATGACGGGCTGGGCGGCAATTCGGTTGTCTTCACGATCGGCGCTGGAACCGATTGGATCTGTCACGGGATCGAAGACTTGTGCCAGTTAGTTGTCGGTATGAAGTTAGAAGATTTTGCTCATCAACCGATTCGACTTTACCGTCGTTTGATCGATCATCATCAATTACGATGGCTGCACGACGGAGTTTTCCGGATGGCGGCCGGCGCGGTGCTCAACGCGATGTGGGACCTATGGGCGCGGGCCGAAGGTAAACCGATGTGGAAGTTGTTGGCTGATCTTGAACCGGAGTTTGTCGCCGATTGCATCGATTGGCGGAACATCAGCGACGCGCTCAGTCGCGACGAGGCGGTGGCGATTTTGCGAGATCGTCGGCCTCATGTGCAACGCCGCGAAGCGGAAATGTCGCAACTCGGGCCGCGTGCGTACTGCACCGCAGGTTGGTTGGGCTTAACCGATGACCAGATCTTAAGCACGATTCGCAA
>DIUH01000453.1:1059-3095 GCA_002428205.1 Planctomycetaceae bacterium UBA6163 | reverse complement strand
CTGCTGGCGGCGGTTCGTGGCGCCGGTGGTGACGCGGCGATCGAAAAGGCGATCTCCGCCGCCGGACGATTGGACAAAGCTGGCTGGGAACCGTCACCGGAATTGGCCGCCGAAATCCTGGCCGCGGTCAAATCGCAAGGCAACGCCCAGCGTGGCGAAGTGATTTACAGACGCGCGCAACTGCAATGCATCAACTGTCACGCGATCGGCACGGCCGGCGGATTGGTCGGTCCCAACCTGATTTCGGTGGGCAGCAGTTCGCAGCCCGACTATGTGCTGGAATCGCTGTGGTTGCCCGACGCGCGGCTGAAAGAAGGCTACAACACACTAGCGGTTTTGACCGACGACGGCCGCGTAACGTCCGGCATCCCGATCGGCCGCAGCGATTCGGTTTTGCGGTTGCGGTTGGCTGATGGCAAAGAGGTCGAAATCCAAACCGACTCGATCGANNAGACGAACTGGTCGATTTGGTGGCGTTTTTGACCGCACTGGGGCGAGATCCGGCTTACACCGTGTCGACCGACCTGTTGATCCGCAATTTCGAAACGTTGACGTTTTCACCCGAAGCGAACCGGATTTTGAATCGAACCAGCACCGATGCCGTGGCGAGCGAAAACGAGGCATTTCTGTGGCGACCGGTAACGACACGGGTCAACGGCACATTACCGGTGGAGGAACTTGATCGATTCAAACTACACGCGACAACTCCGTTTCTGTCGTTCGTACGTTTCGACATCGTCGTTCCCCAGGGCCAAGAATCGCCGACGATCGAAATGCCGACCGCAGCGGTCGATGTTTGGTTGGACGGAAAGCCGATGCCGGCCGAAGCAATCGCTGGCGCCCAGCTCGCACCGGGCAAACACAGCTTGGTGGTTGGCATCAATCGCGACCAGTTCACGGGCGATTTCCGCGTCAAATTGAAACTGCGGTAATCCGACAACGAAACCGGCGGTGGGTCCAATGACACACTGCCGTTTGCCCGGTATCTTAGCGGTCGACGAAATCGTCCACATAACATTCCGTTTCAAGAGCGAAGTCATGATCGAAGTCACGGTTCCCAATGTCGGTGAATCGATTACCGAAGTCCAAATCGGCCAGTGGTTGAAGGGTGAGGGTGATTGGGTTAACGAAGGCGAAGATATCGTCGAAATCGAGACCGAAAAGGCTTCGGTCCAGATCCCGGCGACCGCCAGCGGTTACCTGCGGAATCTGCTGAAGAAAGCCGAAGAGTTCGCGGTGGTAGGCGAAACGATCGCGTCGATCGAAGCGTCCGCAAACGGACAATCCGTTGCCGCACAATCGCCTGCGAAAACCGAAGCGGCGCCAGCGACATCGCCGCCTCCGACCGACGCGCCAACTTCCCCACCACCTGCTGCCGCTCACTCGGGCGATGCGATCGTCATGCCAGCGGCCCAGCGTCTGATGGACGATCTCGGGCTCAGCGCTTCGCAAATCACCGCTACGGGCCCCGGCGGACGCGTGTTGAAGGAAGATGTCCAGCGGTTCGTCGCCCAAAAGAGCTCGCAACCGGCGGTTCCAGCAAAAACAGCGGCTGCGGCACCTGCACCGACTGCCCTGCGAACCATTCCGGCCGTTACGGATGTCCAATCGCTAGTCTCGGCCGCACCCAATCGTGGTGAAGAACTCAAGCCGATGAGCATGTTGCGGCGAACGATCGCCGCGCGATTGGTGCAAGCACAGCAAACGGCGGCTTTGTTGACCACGTTCAACGAAATCGACATGAAACCGGTGATGGACCTTCGCAACAAGTATCGCGACGCGTTTGCCAAAAAGCATGGTGTGAAGCTCGGCTTTATGTCGTTCTTTGCCAAAGCGTCAGTCGAAGCGCTGAGGCGATTCCCGGCCGTGAACGCCGAAATCCGTGGCAACAATATTGTCTATCGTCATTATCAAGACATCGGCATCGCGATCGGTGGCGGCAAAGGCCTGGTGGTGCCGATCCTGCGGAACGTCGAACGCATGTCGTTCGCCGACGTTGAACGCACGATCTCCGATTACTCGGTCGCGGCCAGCGA
>DIUH01000453.1:0-1009 GCA_002428205.1 Planctomycetaceae bacterium UBA6163 | reverse complement strand
TGCACAGCATTCAAGAACGCCCAATCGCGCTCGAAGGCCAAGTGGTGATTCGTCCGATGATGTACATCGCGTTGACTTATGACCATCGCATTGTTGACGGTCGCGAAGCGGTCACGTTCTTGAAAACCATTAAGGAAGTTTTAGAAGATCCGGCGCGATTGTTCTTAGAAGTCTAAATGACGTTCAAGCATCATGCGAAAAGCAAATGTCCGTCAAAACCCACCTCTCCTCTGGGAGAGGTNNGCCCGGGAGAGGGCTGATTTTTGAGACCGATACCCTCTCCCGCCGCTTAGGCGTCGACCTCTCCCGCAAAGCCGGGAGAAGTGGAAGGCACCGACACTTTTTTGCACGACGCTAAGTTCTCAGTTTCACACAACGAATCCACACCATGATCACCATCATCGATTACCAGATGGGAAACCTTCGCAGCGTCCAAAAGGCGTTTGAGTTTGTGGGTGTGGAAGCGAAGGTGTCATCGGATCCCCATGAAATCGCCGCGGCGGAAAAGTTAGTTCTGCCGGGCGTTGGTGCGTTTCGCGACGCGATCGATGAACTGCGACGGCGCGACCTGGAAACGCCGATTCGTGACTTTGTCGATTCGGGCCGCCCGATGCTGGGCATCTGTCTCGGACTGCAACTGTTGTTCGAAACCGGATACGAAGGCGGCACGCATCGCGGCTTGGGCATCCTGCCCGGCGAAGTTGTTCGGTTTGATGGGCCGGCCTACTCCGGTCCCGATGGTTTGAAGGTTCCACACATGGGCTGGAACTCGGTGACGAAGAAAATCGACTCGCCCGTGCTGGCCGACATCGCCGATGGAACACACTTCTATTTCGTACACAGTTATTATGTGCGACCTGCGGATCCAACCATCATTGCGTTGACATGCGATTACGGTGGCGAGTTCTGTGCGATGGTTGCACGCGACAATCTTTATGCGACTCAGTTTCACCCAGAAAAAAGCCAAGCCGACGGACTGAACCTCCTAAAACGATTCGCACACCTAGAA
>DIUH01000447.1:4472-10967 GCA_002428205.1 Planctomycetaceae bacterium UBA6163 | reverse complement strand
CGTTCGATCACGAGTTTACCGCTGGAAAAACCCGTTTGATCGTAGCGACCATTGACGAAGCCCCCAAAGCGATCGCCGATGTCACGCCGTTTCCGGCCGCCGAACGATTAGACGAAACGGCTTTGGCGGCGGGTCGCGAGCAGTTTGAAAAATCGTTGGAGGTGAATCGCAAGATCGACTTCGAGACGATGGCGTTTTTGTTGCGCAAGGTGATCGTCGATGGCCCCTCGGACTTCCCAAAAGAAGCGCTGCCGCCCAGCCAGTCGATGATCGCCAAACGCGTGGCCAGCAAGCGTGGCGATAAATACACCGAAGTCGATCGTGCGGCGAAAGCTTGCTTGGAACCGCTGCTTGCCAAGGCGTTTCGCCGGCCGGTCGATAGCAGTACCTTGGATCGCTATGTGGGATTAGTCGTCGCGGCGACCGATCGCGGGGCGTCTTATCATCGCGGTTTACAGGATGCGATCACGGCGATGTTGGTGTCGCCCCAGTTCTTGTTCCGTGTCGAGTTGCCGGCCGCTGGTATCGAACCGGACGAAGCGGGTGAGGTTGCGCTGAGCGATTATCAGTTGGCGACGCGGTTGTCGTACTTCCTGTGGAGCAGCATGCCGGACGAGGAACTGTTGCGATTGGCCAAAGACGGAAAATTGCGCGACGCGAAGGTGCTGGACCAACAGGTCGATCGAATGTTGCGTGATCCCAAAGCGAAGTCGCTGGCCGAGCAGTTCGCCGCCCAGTGGCTGGGGCTGAGAAACCTCGAAGGGATGCCGCGCGATGAAAGCATTTTCCCGGGTTATGACGCCGATTTGGTGAAGTCGATGGCGGGGGAAACCGAGCGGCTGTTCACGTACATTTTGCAACAGAACTTGCCGGTCGGCGAATTGCTGGACGCCGACTACACATTCGTTGATTCGCGGTTGGCCAAGCATTACGCGATGGAGTATCCGGCCGATGGGTCGAGTGACGATCCGTTTCGCCGGGTTTCGCTGGCCGACGTACCGCGTCGTGGCGTGTTGACCCATGCCAGCATCCTGACGCTGACCAGTTACCCGACGCGGACCAGTCCGGTGCAGCGTGGGAAGTGGATTTTGGAAAGCGTGCTGGGAACGCCCGCACCAGAACCGCCGCCAAACGTACCAGAACTAGAAGAGGACGAATCGGCGACGGCGAATCTGTCGGTTCGCGAGCAACTTGCCGCCCACCGTGCCAATCCGTCGTGTGCATCGTGCCACCGCGTGATGGACCAAATGGGATTCGGGTTCGAAGATTTCGATGCGGTCGGTCGCTATCGTGGCGGCCCAGGCATCGACGCTTCGGGCGAATTGCCTGGCGGTCGCGCGTTCAATGGCGGTAAAGACCTAGCTGTCACGTTGCGAAAAACCGAATCGTCGCGATTCGCGATGACGGTCACCGAAAAATTACTCGCATTCGGTCTCGGCCGCGAATTGTCGCCCGCCGACCGATGCATTACCGAGCAGATCGCGGGGCAATGTGAGCCCAACGATTATCCTTTGGCCGATCTGGTAAAACAGGTCGTTGCCAGTCGTCCGTTTCAGTATTTCCAAGTCGAAACAGGAGCCAACCATGACTCGAAATGAAAAATCGCAATCCGGATGGGGTTCGGTGCTTTGGAACCGTGGCCTTAATCGTCGGACTCTGTTGCGAGGTGCCGGCGCTGTGATGGGCTTGCCTTGTTTGGAAGCGATGACGCCGATGGCAAAAAGTGCGTTCGCATCGCCGCAAACGGCCGAAAAACCAGTGCGAATGGCATTTTTGTTCGTTCCTAACGGAGTGATCCAGCCGAAGTGGAATTGCGAAGGTGAGGGGACGGATTGGAAACTTTCCGAGACGCTGTCGCCGCTCGAGTCGATGAAATCCAAGATCAACGTGATCGACGGACTGGCACAAGACAACGGCCGAGCGAAGGCTGACGGCGCAGGCGACCATGCCCGTGCCGCCGCCACGTTCCTGACTTCGGCGCGGCCGCTGAAGACCTCCAGCCGAGTGAAGTTGGGTGTATCGGTCGACCAAGTCGCCGCTGAACAGTTGGCCGGAAAGACCCGCTTGGCCTCGATCGAACTCGGTTTGGTCGGCAGCCGCAATGCCGGCAGTTGCGATTCGGGTTACTCGTGTGCCTATTCGTCGAACGTTTCATGGCGAAACGAGACGACACCGATGGCCAAAGAAACGATCCCGCGGCTTGCCTTTGAGCGGCTGTTCGGATCAGGCGACACGCATCAAAGACGCGAGCGGAACCAAGTGCGCCGCAGCATTTTGGATGTCGTTTCCGAAGACGCCAAGACGTTGATCAACAAGGTTGGCGACACCGACCGCCGGAAATTGGACGAGTATTTCAGTGGCGTTCGCGAACTGGAAATGCGGATCGAAATGACCGAAGCGCAGGATCGCGAAGCGTTGCCGGACTTGGACGTGCCTTATGGCCGCATCGAGGCATTCCGCGAACACGCGCGGCTGATGTTCGACCTGTTGGTAGTCGCGTTCCAAACCGATGCGACTCGCGTCGCAACGTTCATGTTGGACAACGCTGGCGGTAACCGCAGTTACACCGAAATCGGTGTCAAGGAAGCGCACCACGGCCTGAGCCATCACCGGAACGAGCCCGAAACGGTTGCGAAGATCGAGAAGATCGATCGTTACTTGGTCGAGCAGTACGCTTATTTCCTTGAGAAGCTCGACTCGGTCGCTGACGGCGAAGGAACATTGCTGGACAATTCGATGATCCTGTACGGCAGCGCGCTGGGCGACGGCAATCGGCACACGCACCACGACCTACCGATCGTCTTGGCTGGTGGTGCGGGCGGCAAGATTCAAACGGGCCGACGGATGCAATACCCGACTGACACACCGATGGGGAACCTCTTCCTGTCGATGCTGGACGTCATGGGTACGCCAACCGAAACCTTCGGCGACAGCAGCGGCCGCCTGACCGGTTTGACCTAAAATTGCCCGTGCTTTCCCGAGTTTGAAGGAAAAAGTGGCCTAGGCGAGGAAGCCTGGGCCACGGTTCGCTCTTGACCCGAATGCGGCGTGGGGACTAATCACCGACAGTATCTTGACCTTTAAGCTGTCCACCGATTGTTGACCCGATGCGCATGGATGCCGATGCAAAACTGATTCGTCGTCCGCAGCGGTGGGACCAACCGTTGGACCCGACGATGTCGGAAGCAGAAGTGACGTGGCTGAGGTCGCGAGCACCGTTTTCGTCGCTCGATGCGGCAAGTTTCCCGAAAACGGCTCCGCTTGTTGGTGTGTTGAAAAATGATTGTCGAGTCCTGCGGGTCGTGCCGGGTGAAGTGATCGTAAGGGCAGGCGACTATGGCGCCAGTGCGTTCATGGTGCTCGGTGGCGGTGTCCGCGTTGTCCTGGACCCGATGGCACCGGCGGAACTTGGCCGTCGCGAAACGCCGAAGCTGTCTTGGGCCGAGTCGGTTGTTCGCTGGCTGGGGCGCAGTCCGTATCCTGAAACTCGCACCGAAGACCAAGTGAACGCCGATACGCGAACCGGCGAAACCGACGGCCGCGCCGCGTTTTTCTTGCAAGACTTTGGCGTTATGTTGGCCGGTCGCAGCACCATGGAACTTGGTCCCGGCGACATGTTCGGCGAAATCGCGGCCACGTATCGAACGCCCCACACGGCCACCGTGGTCGCACAGTGCGAAGCCACATTGGTTGAAATCCGCTGGCAAGGATTAAGGTTACTGCAACGCGACGCCAAGTTTGCTGCTCGGATCGAACAACACTTTCGCGACGCTTGGTTGCTGCCAACCCTGCAAAACATCCCGCTGTTTCGATTTGTACCCGAAGACAAACTGATTCGCGTCGCACGGGCAACAATGCTCCGCTCATTCGGAAAATTGGAGTGGAACGCGGATTATCGCAAAACGCGAAAGCTGCCGCCCCAGGATCAAATCGCCAGTGAACAGATCGTTGCATCCGAAGGGACGATGCCAGCCGACTTGGTAATCGTCCGATCGGGGTTTGCTCGCACCAGCTATGCACACGGCGCCAGCCACCGGACCACAGCCTACCTTGGCGCTGGCCAAATCTTTGCTCTTCGCGAAGTCGCCTACAACGCGCTGCGTCCGAGTGCCTTGCCACCGCTGACGTTGGCCGAAACGATGCGAGCGGTCGGTTTCGTCGACACGCTGCACGTCCCGATCGAAACGATTGCCGTCGAAGTTATGCCGCATGTCCGGCGCAGCGAATTACCGCCTGAGTTTGCAGACTTTGCCAAACTGGAATCTTATGGCAGTGATCGTCGAGTTGAGACTCGCACCAAACAAGTGATTCCGCCCGATCCTGCGATTGTTGCGATCCGATCCAACGAAGAGGTCGACGCGCAAACGGGCCATCGCATCGATCATACAGGGCGTATGGAATTCGTCGTTCAACACCGTTTGTTTAATGGCGAACAGGCGATGGTCATCGACCTGCATCGTTGTACCCGTTGTGACGACTGTGTGCGAGCGTGCGCGTCGACCCATGATGGGAACCCGCGATTCGTGCGCGAAGGCGTCTCGCATGGCAGGCTGCAGTTCGTGCAAGCGTGTATGCATTGCACCGATCCGGTTTGCATGATCGGATGCCCCACTGGCGCGATCCATCGCAACGCAGTCAACGGAGTGATTCAAATAGAAGAATCGATCTGTGTCGGGTGTGGAGTCTGTGCGAACTCATGTCCGTATGAGAATATTCGCATGATGGAGATCAGTTCGCCCGATGGAAAACCCTATGTCGATAAGGACAGAGGTTTGCCGATCCTCAAGGCGACCAAATGCGACCTGTGTCAACAACAGCCATCAGGACCAGCCTGTGTCGCCGCTTGCCCACATGACGCGTTGACGCGAATCGATTTGACCGAACCTGGCCCATTGCAAGAATGGTTGGCGAAACGATGAGCCAGATTACGCTTGAATCGACACTGCCATCGCGATGGAAAGCGATTTCGATGCGTCGGCGTCGATTGCTGGCCTGTGTCTTGACCTTGCTTGCAATTGAACTTTTCTGGTGTTGCAACCAAATCATCGTATCACGATTGGGGAACGCGTCGCTATTTTCAGGGTCGGTTTTATTAGTATGTTTGTTCTTGCTGGTCGCGATCGGGGCTAGGCGTCGATTGGTAATGTTGCCACTGTGGTCGGTCAGCACTTGGTTACAGATTCATCTTTACACCGGGATCTTTGCTTGCGTCGTATTCGTCATTCATGCCCCAAGAATCATCGCCAACGGATGGTTCGAAGGCATTTTGTCGTGGTTGTTCATCGGTGTGTCGGCAAGCGGGATTTACGGCATTTTTGCATCGCGAACTATCCCTAAGCGATTGACCGCGGTACCGACGCAACCGCGATACGATCGGATCGCTTGGCATCGTGACCAGTATCGACAAGCCGGTGCTAAACTCTTCGAATCGCTAACGCCAGATCATGGTGGCGATGTCTTAGCCGATTTTTATACTAAGGAATTGCGGCCATACTTTGAGTCTGGTTTGCCGTTCTTGTTTCGCATTCAACCGAACCAGCGACGTCGGCGTGCCCTGTTGGCAGACCTGGGCGACCTGAAACGATACCTAACCGCTGATGCTCTTGAAGCCGCAAATCGATTTTCGGCATTGATTCGCCACCGCGATGAACTCGATTATCACCACGGATTGCAATGGAAATTGCGTTCTTGGGTGATCATTCATGCGGCGCTAAGTATCGTGCTGGTGGTTTGGTCTGTTGTCCATGCCGGATTCGCCTTCGTGATGCTCGGACGATAACAGGATGAAGGTGCGATGAGCCGCAGTGACATAAAAATCGCCGAAGCGCCGCGAAACGATCGTCCCGCCGACAAATTTCGCTGTGGCCGATTATGCCATGGCGACGCGATGGGGAGCTGTTCTCGCGGTCCTCGGCCCAACGGCGCTTGCGGGTCTGATACCGACCCCTGCAAGCCGGTAAGAACTTTCCGAGCGTTTCGACGACGCATGATTATGATACTGGTGGTGCTGGCAATCCTAAGTGCCGGCGTTTGGATGTCGATCGATACTAGCGGTTTTCTCAAACCGGGCGATTTGTCTCATGCTCACGCCGTGATCTTTGCTGGCCAAGGCGGCATCAATCAATGCACCGCCTGTCACCCCAGCGCCGCACTGTCTGCGGTTGCGTGGTTTGGCAAAGAAGACGTCTTTCATAATCGATTATCGCAAACCGACAGTTGTGTGACTTGCCACCACGTCAAAATGCCCGCCGACGTCGCGCGGTCGCCACATAACTTATCCACGGAACGTTTGTCAGAGATTCGCAAGGCGTGGGCCGAACTTGCCTTGTCAGGAAATGCCGGCGATACCATCTGGAACAGCGACGATTACCCGGCTGTGTCGGTCGCCTTGAACGGTAAAACGGAGCACTCGTTCGACTCGATCGAATGTGCGTCGTGTCATCGTGAGCACGGTGGCGTCAATGCGATCATGACAGCGATGTCCAACGCCCAGTG
>DIUH01000447.1:3654-4456 GCA_002428205.1 Planctomycetaceae bacterium UBA6163 | reverse complement strand
ATTGCATTTCCCTAAAGCATCGCCAAAATCTTCTATAGGTACGGAACATGATCCGGTCGACAGCGCGGTTAGCGCCAGTGACCTGATAAGTCATTCGTCGGTCGCAATGGGACGTGCATTCGATTGTCGCACCTGCCACCCCGGGACAGCTGTCAATGAGGGTGCGGCTGTCGGTTTGGCATCGATCGACGGGCGCCGGGACAGTGAGCCGCTGCGTACGGTCAGTTTCGAGACCGCGTGCGCGGATTGTCATTCAGCGGGATTGCGCGAACTGGCGATTCAGCGATTGGATTTGTTCGCCCTGCCGACCATGCCAAGTTCAACAACGGCGCAATTGGGACAATGGCCGGCCGCGGCGACAGGTTTCTTTGATGGCGAGGTTGGCCCGCTTGTGCGATGGCTGGTCAGCGAGGAAGCGGCCGCAGCCCAGGCGATCGCTCGTTTGCCCGGTGAAGCTTCGATCACACAAATCGATCCGTCCCAGGGCCAACAGGTCCAGGCTGCGGTGGTTGCCGCTCGGGCGATTCGGCGTGCGATGGACCAATTCGGAACACGGGGCAGTAACCTGTTGGCCGGACGCCAGAACCGTCGCGCCGCCGAAGCGATGCGGCAGGTTTTGCGAACCGTTCCGCCACAATTGATCGCCGACGCACAGCGACAGTGGTTCGACTCCGACGCTGCGGTTTCGGCCATCCTGCCGCTGGAGTACCAGTCGTCGTTGCCCGTTTCGGCGCGGCCGTTTTTTGGCGACTCCCAGCGGTTGGCGCAAAGCCCCACACGGCCTGCAATCGCCAACGATGAT
>DIUH01000447.1:0-3616 GCA_002428205.1 Planctomycetaceae bacterium UBA6163 | reverse complement strand
GCTTTCCGGCGATCCGCTTTCGCCACCGGAAACCAAGAATGCGTTGACATCGCGCAGCGCCCAGCGGTTTGACCCATCGGCCGCGTTGCCAGATGGCGGTTGGTATCGCGACGATCTTCGGCTTGCCATTTCCTATCGCGGCAGCGGGCACGCCGATCCGGTCTTGAAAGCGGTTGTTGAAATGGCGGCCAGCTTACCGGCAGACGACCCGGTCCGCCGTGGATTGTTAGGCGTAACGGCGGTTTCATCTTGCATGCAATGCCACGTCGGCGTGTTGCATCCTTCCGGCCCCATTTGGAAGACCCCGGTGGGACGCCAGGCACCCAAGGCGCTGACCAAGTTTTCACACCGACCGCACTTCAATTTGCCTCAACTTTCCGACTGTTCGCATTGCCATTTGACGCATTCCGACAGCGCTACGGTGGAAGAAATGGTGAGGCTGAAATCGATACCCGGTTATGATCCTGCGGCCAGCCACGGATTCATTTCGCTCGGTAAATCAGCCTGTATTTCTTGTCACACCCAAGGTGCCGCAGGTGACAACTGCACCCAATGCCATCACTACCACTCGCACAAATAGTCGAGCTCAGCGGTCGGTTCTTTCACGTCGCGGCAGCTGTTTTGATAGCATAGTGGCCTAAAAAACGTTTCGCAAAAGGATGTTGACACCCCGCCCAGACCAGCCTTAAAACGTGGAACGTCGAGTTGAATGACGCGGTGAAAGGTCGGGTGCGGAAATCGCGTCCAAGCATCGCATGCGTCTCCGCATCCTCCGAGAATGACCCATGAATCGACTCTCCTCGTTCGGCTCATCGGAACCCAAAGATGCCCCTCAAACATCGGTTCCCAAGCCGAACGTGCCTGCGGTGACCGTGGACACCGCGATGCCGTGGTCGCCCAAGATCGATCGGCCGCGTCGTTTCTTCTTGCCCAATCGCTACGAACCGAATTATCGGTATCCTTTGATTGTTTGGTTGCACGGCGATGGCAGTAACGAGAACGAAGTCAGTCAGGTGTTGCCACACGTCAGCACCCAGAATTACATCGGCGTTGGGGTTCGGGGATCGCGCAGCGTTGACCCTGTCGGACATCGATTCGATTGGGCGTTCAGCCAAGCGGCGGTTTCGCGCTGCGAAGATGCAATTTTTCAGGCGATCGATGACGCGACACAGCGATACTCGGTCCACCCGAACCGCGTATTCTTGGCCGGTTACGGTAATGGCGGCATGATGGCCCGGCGCGTCTCGCTGCGTCACGGCGGCGTTTTCGCCGGTTGCATTTCCCTTGGGGGCCGTTTCCCCAGTGGCGGAGGCATTTTCAGCAACTTGGCGGCCTCGCGAAACGTTCGCCACTTTTGGGGCGTTGCCGTCAACAGTCCGCTGGTCTCGCACGACGATTTCGCACGCGACATTGAAATGGTCGCTGCCGCACGCCTGAAAATGGACGTTCGTCGCTACACAACTGACGACGAAATGGACCGTAATGTCTTGCTGGATGTTGATAAGTGGATGATGGCTATCGTCACCGGTTCGTCAAGCCTGGCTGAGCCGAAAGAAAATTGGGACAGCGTCGCTGTCGGATTTTCAGACAACTGAGCGAGCCGACCAGCGATTGCATTGTTGGCGATCGAATGACCATGTGGCATCGCGGCTCGATTCGACTAAGATTACGCCGAAGACGCTTCCCACCCTCAACGCTCGGCTGAACGCTGGCCAGCAGACCGATGCCGCAATCACTCGAACCGCTCGAACGCCTAATGCAAACGCTCGCCGAGCGTGCGCGCACCCTACCCGAGGGCTCTTACACCACCAAACTGCTCAAGGGCGGTGTACCAGCGATTGGTGCCAAGGTGGTTGAAGAAGCGGCTGAGATGGTCGAAGCGGCGGGCGAACCGGGCGATGCCGGGCGGGCTCATTTCATCTATGAAACTGGCGATTTGCTCTACCATGCGTTCGCCTTGATGGCGTATCGCGGCGTGTCGCTTGACGAAGTGGCGGCGGAATTGGCTCGTCGCGAAGGAACCTCGGGGTTGGCGGAAAAGGCCAGTCGGACAACGACATGATTGGGCGTGCCGCGGCACACAATCGCCATTGTCACCTGTTACCCGTCATTCTCTCGATTAACGACGTCGTTTATCTTCTGACGACCCACACCTGACTTTTGTCGCACCGCAGCCACAGGATTCGACCAACGAGCCGGCTTTGCGGTGTGCCACAATACCCAACTGTTCGCCACAAATCAGAACCTTGCAATGAACGCGACACGTCAAGAGACGCCAAACCTACGGATCGGAATCCCCAGCAAAGGGCGGCTCAGCGAGCTTGCCGGCGACCTGTTGCGTCAGGCCGGGTTGCAATTTCGCCGCCAGGAACGGGGATTGTTCGCTAGGGTCAGCGGATTACCGGTCGATTTGACCTTCTTGCGAACCGACGATATCCCGACGTTGTGTGCCGAAGGGGCGATCGATATGGGAATCACCGGCAGCGATTTGTTGGAAGAAGCCAATGTCGATTTGGCGGTTCGTCTGCGTTTGGGCGTCGGCCGCTGTCGCTTGGCAGTTTGTGTTCCTGATGATTCGACCTATCAGACCGCCAAGGATCTAGACGGCAGTCGGATCGCGACCAGCTTTACAGGGGTCACAAACGCGTATCTAGCCAGACACAACGCATCGGCACATTTGGTATCGTTATCCGGATCGGTCGAAGTGATGATCCAGTTGGGCGTCGCTGATGCGATCGTCGACCTTGTGGAAACCGGCAGCACTTTGGCGGCTAACCGTTTGCGAATCTTGGACGAGATCGGTCAATATGAAACCGTTTTAATCCAAAACAAGCAATGCCGTGATAGCGAAACGGCGGACCGTGTCGTCCGGCGACTCGAAGGGGTAACGCTGGCACGTGATTATGCGATGTTAGAATACAACGTGCCGCGAACATTGTTAGAAGAAGCGGAAAAAATCACACCAGGATTCTTCTCACCAACAATCTCCCAACTCGAAAACTCGTCCTACGTTTCGGTTCGCGTGATGGTAAAGCGAAAAGAGGTGATCGACGTGATGGAACAGTTGGAACACATCGGCGCGTCGGCGATCTTTGAAACCGCAATCACCAATTGCAGACTATGAGATAACACTCCATACCGCAATTTTTATTATAAGATATCATGCCATGACACAATCATCTGACCATAACCCGACGTCCGCCGACTTGCCGATCGAAATCGACGTTCATGATGTCAATCAATTGTTACAACGTGGCGAAGATTTTCTGTTCTTGGATGTACGCCAACCCGAAGAGTTCGAAACCGCGTCGCTGCCGGGGACGATCCTGATACCGTTGGGGGCGCTCGCGTCACGGTTGTCAGAATTGGACGAGTATCGTGATTCACGCATCGTTGTTCATTGCCACCATGGGGGCCGCAGTATGAGAGCGGTGATGGGATTGCGGCAACACGGTTTCAAAGGTGCCCAGAACATGGCAGGCGGGATCGATGCATGGAGCCAAGTGATCGACCCACAGGTGCCAAGGTATTAGGCCAACGCAGTAACCCCCGGGGTGAGCGTTTGCTTGCCTTACAAGCCGAGCGTAACCTGGGGATAACTTTCCTTCCAAGCAGG
>DIUH01000080.1 GCA_002428205.1 Planctomycetaceae bacterium UBA6163 | reverse complement strand
AAATGCATGAATCAGTCGCTCGGGGGTGAGAGTCAGTCGATAGTTGCCATCAGGGACGCCGGAAAATCCGAAGACGCCGTCAGCCGACGTGGTAACCGAGCTTTCCGCTCCGTAGCGCAAGTTATCCAGTCCGACCGTGCTGAACGCGTGCCCGAACGCACGAACACTAGCAATTCGCCCGGCACGATCGCTGACCTGCATCGTTTCGGTTTCGTTGGCGACCAAAGCCGCGGTGGTGTAGCGGGTCAGCAGATTGCCCGCCGCATCATAGGCTTCCAGCCGACCAAAGCTTGGGTTAGTGACGTGCCCGAGACCGATGGCGTCGAGTTGGACATTACCAACGGGCTGGTCAAACGTAATCAGCAGTTGTTTGTCTGGCGCCCAGCGGTGTTGCCAGGTAATGGTTTGTCGGTTGTAGAAACCGAAGGCTCGTGAACCGGTCGACGAAGGTGTTGCCAGGGAACCGACGCGTCCATCGAGGACTTGTCCCAACGCGACCAAGGAAACGCCATCGATCGACGGCAGGGCGATGCTGGTGGTGTATTGATCGGGATCCACCGAACCCGAAAACAGGGGCGATCCATCAATATGAACCAGTTCGGCAGTGACGCCTGACAACAGGCTTGGGGAGAGTTCGGATTCGGCCTCGCCGGTGTTGAGGAACGCCAGGCCAGAGACCGAAGCACCGGCGATCATCGGCAACAACATGTCGGTGCTGTAGACTCCGCTGGTTACTCCGACACGATCATCGATCGCGCGGATTTCTATCGTCGAATAGTCATCGACGGCAACCTGAAAGTTGATGGCACTGGACTGTTTTCCCACGACCGCGGCCGTTTGCCAAGTTCCGCCATCAAGCCGATATTCGATGCGGTCAACGCGATTGAGCGTGATGTCGTTTTGCTGGCCCGAACTATTTTGATTGGGCAGGGCGACTGCGGTGGCAAAACCCTCGAATGAAAACACGCCTTGTATCGCGTCGAAGCGGCCCGCTCCTTCCAATCGCAACGGCACATCCAACACATCAAAAATGCCATTACCGTCGCTGTCTCGCCAACCGATCATCGCCATCGTCGATTCGGGCAAGACATAGGACGAAAACGACTGCGCCAGTGCGGTGCCGGCGCGCATGATGCTCGGTTCTTGAACGAAGCCCGGAGTCGGGTTGTTTGCCGCGTTCCAATTTTGGGCGTTGTAGTATCCGCGCCGATCGGTCCACGATCCGCCGCCAGGATATTCGTCTCTAGCCCAGAAAATGTGTCCGACTTCGTGAGTGATGGTGCTGACCGGACGCGTCGACGGCGTGACGACGTATTGTCCACCGGGATAGGCAAACGCATTAGCGAACTCGCTGCCGGGACCAAACTGGCCATCACCGACCAGCGCATCATTTGCCGAATTGACGATAACGATCGAAAAGGCCCAATCGGCGTTTAGCCGTTGCCGCGCGTCGTTGTTGAACAGGCGAATCGCATTTTCGATTGTGCCGGCTTCGCCATACCCCTGATCTTCCAAAAAAGATCCGACGACAATCGAGTGGAATTGGCTCGGCCGTGAAATCAGTTCGTAAGGCGTGGGAAACGGGTTGCGTGCGAATTGATCGTCGATCACGAATTCGAGATTGTGAACCGTTCCCAAGCGATCCAGCGCGTCGCTCCACCACTGCACGCCCCTTTGGACTTTATCAAGCGCCGATTCGATCTCGCTGGGTGTCCAGTTCTCCGTATTGGGATCAACTTGGCCATTGCTTTCGAATAACAGAGGTACAACCGCGACACGTCCGAGCATGAACTCTGCGGTATCCATCGGCGTCGCACCCAGTGGCAACGCGGCGAACATGTTCCTCTGTTCGAGCGGTTCCAGTCGCATGGCACGACGAGACCGCAGCCTCGAAGCATCGGACCGGCGCTGACGATTGGAAGCGGGCATGACCGACGCCCCGAAGGAGGAAAAAGGGTTGTTGGACGAGAAGCAGTGCTGTGGCTTGGACGCCGAATCCTCGCCGATCATTCCCAAGACATTTTGACAATGCGGCGAAAAAATGACGATTCGTTTGATCATAGTCGCGTCAGTCGCCAGAGACCAATCACACGGCTAGCTTCTGGCGTAATTGCCCGGCAATGCGGCCCGGCAGTCAACCCAATTGATACAACCCGATCACCGACCGCCACTTTACGATGGCGACGATGATCGGGTTGAACGTTTTCCAGCGATCCGGCGAGAGGATTCCCGCCCGGGGGTGTGATCGAACCTACAAGCCTAGTCCAAGCCCGGCGAATACCGTGTCGATCGACTCGTTTTCGCCACCGGCGGCCTGCTGTCGTTGGCCGGCAAGGTCTTCGATAACGTCGTCCAGTGCCGAGACTTCGGGGGAATCGAAAATCGACGCTTGGGATACCTTAGCCGTTGTGGTGTTGGCCGGTGGCGCAGCGGGTTGAGTACCCCGCTGATCGCCCGACAGCTGCCGATCACTCGGCGGCTGAGTCATCACGGTCAACGGTGAAGCCATGATGCCATCGCTGACCGGCAGATAACCCGAGTCGGAAGTGAACGCCGAAACCAATTCCCCTTCACCACGGCCGAGGCGACGCAGGCGAGCGACTTCGATAATCACCAGCAATGCATCCAACGGCTCAACGATTCCGCTTCCGTCCACATCCGGCAGGAACCTGCTATTGGCCGGATCGGTCATGAATGCGGGCGGCGGGTTCAGCGGAATCGACCCTGCACCCGAAGGGGCCATCGCCAACAGGTTCAGCACGTTCAATGCGTCAAGCGGAGTGACTTCGCCACTGACGTTGACATCGAATGGGTTCAGCGGATTTTGGAATGGATTGGCACGTACCAAAACCGGAATGTCTTCGACTTCGCCGCTTTCGACTTCACCGTTCGGTCCTAGTTGTCGGAACACGCCGGGTGATACTTGCAGCGGTTCGCTTAATCGGAACCGTGCCCAAGTTGTTCCTGCGGGTGACCCGGCCGGAACTTGAATCGACACGGTCGTCGTTCCGCGTCCCACGATCGGGAAAGCGCCGGGCGCGTTGGGTGATTTAAAGCGAGTGACTTCACTGGCTTCGAACTCTCCGTCGCGATCCCAGTCGATCCAGGCGTCGACATAGAACGGTCGTGTATCGGCATTAACGTTGATCGAGAACTGGGCGGGGAAGCCAGGGGACGCGGTGTCGATTTGGAACACGCCGTCGTTTGTCGATCCCGATGGAATGACCGCATCGGCGTCTGGACCAACCGTCGGTCCGAACGAGAAACCTTGAACGACGCGGTGGCGTGGCCCGTTGTCGGCCAACAAACTGTCGTAAGGTGCCGGTGCGTTTCCGAAGTTAAAGCCTCCGCCAACAAACACGGTCAACTCGGTACGACCATTGTCACGGTTGCTCTGCAACAAGTTTCCGACCTTGTCGCGAATCACCGGCGAACTGACCGCACCGGTACCCGAAACGGCGGCTATTCCGTCGAGGATCAATCGATCACCGACAAACGCGAACGAGACCCCGTCGAGATTCGCTGCTGTAATCGCATTGCCATACAACTCGATAACCTCACGCTCGGTCGCATCGATCGGAATGACCACCGCAATGGAGGCGATTTCGCCCGGTGCACCGATTTGCAGCAGGCCGGTCTGTGCCAAGTCCAGTGCATAGTTTGCATCACCGCCGAGGGTGACTCGTCCTTGGCCAACATTCCTTGGGTCAAGTCCTAAGCCCGCACCACCGATGACGCGTACAAGCTCACTGGCGATTGAGTCGACCGACGGGTTTAGCCCGACATTTACGGGAATGGCTCCTGGCGTCAGGGTGCCGTTTCCGAAATCGAGTTCGAAGGTTCGAACGAGGTTGTTGCCACGAAGGATCCGGAAGGTTTGGCCATCGAAAATCGTGTTCGCCAAAATGCCGTTGACCGATGGGACCTGAAGGCCAAACCCGACGCTAGTCCCGATCTGTCCGGTGATCGCAAAGATCGACGGCTCCAAAAACAGCGAGGTCATCGTGGTTAACGATGATGGGCCGAGCAATTGCAATCGCCCGCCCTCGCTTGCTGCGGTGACGTTCAACGCCGTTTGGTTAATCGCATTGGCTAGCGCCGCGGCGATCAGTTCGGGCGTTGAGGTTGCAACCAATGGAACCGCGATCGTATCGCCGCGAACAAATCCGTCGCTATCCAATTCGAACGAAAGCGTAAATGTGCCGTCGAAAATGGTGACGCCTTGACCATCGAATGAACCAAAGTTCGGTTCCAAATCGATCTCCGCGATGATACCGGTTTCGGCTTCGAAATCGACAAACTCACCCACAGTGGTCAACAGCGTCGTCTTGGAACCGTCCGCGATCGTCGCACCGGCACCGTAACGCAACACCGAGTCGGTGGCATCAAGCAAGCGGATCACATACACCGAACCATCTTCCCAAATACCGGCGATCGGTGTCAGGCGAATGACGTTGTTGGATGCGTCATAACCGAATCGATAGTGGATCCCTTCGGCCAGCGGCACGCCATCCTTGGTCAACAACACGCTGTCGGCTGTCACACTGGCATCGAAAATACCGACCCCAGGCGTTGGATCCACGGGGGCGATCCCGTCGATCAATTGGATGTCGAATGAACCGAAGATCGTTCCTTGAGCCGTTTCGACCTGACCGGAGGTGGAGCCGAGATCAGCGGCACGCGGGGCGATCAGGATCGCTCGGGGGCCGAACAAATCGGCCCGTTCCTCCGCACCACGATCCTTAAAGACGCGTTCCCCAATACCGATCGGTGACTGTACCGCCGGATCGTCAACGCGAAGTTGACCATTGACATCCAACCGTGGCGCGATGATCGGCGAAGGTGATAACCCGATCGCGTTCTTGACCGTGACCAATGGTCCGCGATCTTCCAACGAATCGATCGAACTGTCGATAATCGGTACGCCGGCACGCGGTGCGAACGATAGGTTGGCCGGATCGACGAACAATTCTAGCGAGAACGGCAGAACCTGGCTGAACAGTCCCAAAGCATTGGTCTGCGAACTGATCGCATTGGTCGCGTTGCGATAGTAGGTCGTTGCACCGACCACGGTTCGCGAACTGGTTCCATCAATCGCCAAAGCCGACTGGTTGTTTGCCAGCAGGTTATTCAGCAATGTCGGTGCCGCATTCTGGCGAACGAAGATCCCCTGGCTGCCGGGAATGTATCTGTCGGCCGGCGCGGTTGACAAAGCGCCAATCGCATCGATGTCCGCACCCGCCGGTCCGCTAGTCTGGCTGCCTTGCCGCAAATCGGTCAACCGGACAAATGTGAATCGATCTTGGGGGCCGAATCCGAACTGGTCGATATCGACCGTCTTGGTAATGCCACCGACGATACCGACATTCGTGAACGTCACACCGTCGCGGCTAATCTCAACACGCACCGATTCGACCAATCCATTTTCAAACACGATCAAGTCAGGTCGCGCATCGCCACTGCCGGTCAGGAAGTTATCGATGAACGCTACCGTCAAAGAGCCGCCATTGCCCAATGACGTTGTGAACGCACCATCAATCGGTTCGTCATTTGGGTTTAACGAATCAGGTGCACCCAAGGCGCGGTTGGGATTGTTAAATCCTGGCGAAACACCCGTACCAGGGGTGAAGTTGACGACCGAATCGGCGAACGAAATCGAGCCGCCGGGGAACACCACGCCACCGAATGTGGCTGGGTCCGCAGGCACACCCGACTGGATCACACCGCCGACGATCGTGTTGTTGACGATCCGGTCAAAGCCGACCGGACTGCCCGCAGCCACGCCACCGGCCAAGCCCGTGATGCTGATACCCGCGTTGGCGTTGTAGG
>DIUH01000155.1:6196-19220 GCA_002428205.1 Planctomycetaceae bacterium UBA6163 | reverse complement strand
GCTTTCGCTACGGCCGAGAAGATGTGGAAGTCCCCTCAACCCAGTGCTCATCGTTTACAGCTAGGACTACCGGGGTATCTAATCCCGTTCGCTACCCTAGCTTTCGTGCCTCAGCGTCAGAAATGGCCCAGTGATGCGCCTTCGCCACCGGTGTTCCTGATGATATCAACGCATTTCACCGCTCCACCATCAGTTCCCATCACCCCTGCCATCCTCAAGCCTGGTGGTTTGAAACGCAATTCCACGGTTGAGCCGTGGGCTTTCACATCTCACCTACCAGGCCGCCTACGCACGCTTTAAGCCCAGTGATACCGAATAACGTTTGGACGGTTCGTCTTACCGCGGCTGCTGGCACGAACTTAGCCCGTCCTTCCTCTGAAGATCGGTCAAATTAAGGGGAGTACCCCCTAATATTTCCTCCCAACTGACAGCGGTTTACAACCCGAAGGCCTTCATCCCGCACGCGGCGTCGCTCGGTCAGACTTTCGTCCATTGCCGAAGATTCTCGACTGCAGCCACCCGTAGGTGTCTGGGCAGTGTCTCAGTCCCAGTGAGCCGGGCCATGCTCTCACACCCGGTATCCATCGCAGCCTTGGTGGGCCATTACCCCGCCAACAAGCTAATAGAAAGCGGTCCAATCCTCAGGCGGAATCACACCTTTGATCCTTAGATGTTATTCGGTATTACTGTCAGTTTCCCGACACTATCCCGAACCTGAGGGTATGTAACCACCTGTTACTCTCCCTTTCGCCGCTGTCCTCTCCCGAAGGAGATTCTCGCACGACTTGCATGCCTAATCCACGCCGCCAACGTTCATTCTGAGCCAGGATCAAACCCTTCAATTTTTATATGCTTCAAACAACACCACCGAAGTGGCATCGCTTATAAACAACAGAAAACCGATGATTTGAACTGCTCCGTGACGCTCGGTAAAACGTCACAGCGATTCGCCATTTTTAATATTAGCGATCTCGCACTGACTTAAACTCAGCAGAAAGATTCATCACCAAATTGTCAAAGATCAATTTTCCCGACTCGTTTTCGTTTCCGAAGCGGGTCAGGGATTGTGTCGAGTTGTCGGCTGTTCGTCAAGCGTTCGGCAGACTTTTTTTCGAAACATTTTTTTTCGCGTCGCGGTGTTAGGCCCGAAGGCGTTTCCGTGTCAGCGAGGCGGAAAGATAGTGGTGGAGTTCGGCGGGCACAAGCCCTTCGGAACAGTTTTTTTAAAAAAGTCTTTGCCGACTCTTCGTTGCACCTTCACGCTTCACTCATTCCTCGTGTTTTACGCACTTTTATTGCGACAACCTCCGCCCGGGGTCGATCCGCCCCCGCTTTAAGATTCGCCGCACGGCATGCCTCTCAAGTCTCCAACACCCGCCAACCGATACCAATCATTGGTCGTTTCATCGGCAAAATGCCCTGTTCCGACCAGGCGTGGTCGACTGCCCAAGCATTTCGAATGCTGTCAGGCAATCGCCAATTCGATTGTAAATTTCGGTCCTCATGGTGGATGGACTCTTGAGTGATTCAGACCTCAGCCGCTCCGGCACCAATACTGAAAGCAAACTGGACGCGCTGATTGCTCGGATTCACAACCTGGGCAGCAGCAAAAATGCGTCCACTGCCGGCGAAAAACGACCCAGTCCGCCGGCCGCTCGCGTTTTGAACACCGATTCGACGCCGACCCGCACCCTCGGTGACCCGGGTTCGCAGAATCGCGGCACGTCAGTTCCACCGCGTACCGTACCGCGTCCAGCCGGTTCCGCTCCCCAGGATCGAGACTTTTTGCCCTCACGAGACGAACCCTGGCGCCCCGAGGAGCCCCAAAGCCTGGACGATGCGGGCATTACAGGCTCGATGCTCGAAGGCCTGATCTTGCGATTCTTGCTGAGCATCGGTGAAGCGGAAGGCAGAAAGATCGCCAACCAAGTCAAGCTTCCCTTCCGATTGGTCGTCAAAACGCTCGAAGAGATCAAGTCGGAGCACCGCGTCACGCTTAAAGCAGGCACCGAAACCAACGACTATGTCTATGCGCTAACCGAATCAGGCCGACGCTCCGCCCAGTCGACCACGCTCGAATGCACCTATTTCGGAGCCTGCCCGGTCACCTATTCAGACTACATCGCCAGCGTACGCAAACAAAGCATTGAAGGCCAATCGCCCAATCGCGAAGACCTTAAACGGTCCTTCGCCGACCTGCTGATCGATACCAACCTGTTCGCAAAACTTGGGCCCGCGATCAGCAGCGGTCGCGGGATGTTTCTGTTCGGATATCCCGGCAATGGAAAGACCAGTATCGCCGAGCGAGTGACCAGCGCCTTCGGTAAATACATCTGGATCCCCTCGGCTGTCGAAATCGATGGTGCCATCATGCGGGTCTTTGACCCCATGATTCACGAAATAGCGCAGCCAGAAATATCCGAACAATCCAGCGGACTGCTCGATCTTTCGCTGTTCGATAAACGATGGGTTCGTATCAAACGCCCCACAATCGTCGTTGGTGGCGAATTGACGATGGACATGCTGGAAGTCCAGCGAAACGAAAAGACCCATATCAACGAAGCCCCTTTACAGATGAAGAGTAATTGCGGGACCTTGGTGATCGATGACTTCGGCCGCCAGAAAATGAGCATCGACAAATTGCTTAATCGTTGGATCATTCCGCTGGAGAAACGCTACGACTTCCTCAATATGCCCGGCGGGAAAAAAGTGCAGGTACCGTTTGACCAATTGGTCGTCTTCAGCACAAACCTTGAGCCAAAAGATTTGGTAGACGACGCATTTTTGAGGCGAATTCCTTATAAAATCGAAGTGACCAACCCGTCGGAGGAGAACTTTCGCAAACTGTTTGTGATCATGTGCCGCGTCCTCAAAATCCCCTACAACCAACAAGCGGTCGATTACTTAATCGAAAACCACTATCGGCCCATCAATCGCCCATTTCGCAATTGCCAACCTCGCGACCTTCTGCTGCAGATCAAAAGCTTCTGCCAATACAACGAACTTCCGATCGAGATGAAGAACGAATACGTCGACTTCGCTGTCGATAACTATTTCTCGATCATGTAAGCGATTCGGATTGCCCACCGGACCGAATACCACCAAAATCTAAACGCATCGCGCTATTGATGCATCGTCAACGGGCAAGTTGTGCCTAAACGCTGTGCAACTCATCTAGCCATTACCTCTGCAGCATCGACTTGCGTAAGACGCAAGTGCCAAATTAACAATTCGCAATGGCCAACATCCTGGCGATAGGCCAAAACAGAGGCGACCATCCTCGCATAACATGCGAGACACGCCACCGCGATGTCTTTTTTCTGCGCTAATCGAAATCCCGGCGCCTCGTTTGCATTCCTCTGCATCCCAGTGTCAAACATGAAATTAAGCATTTCACTTTTGCAATGGCGCTAGCCTAGGTCCGTGACACAGACACAACATTCCACCGCGTGGAAGCAAAACGCCCGCATGGGGCGTCATTGAATTGCACGGCTTGTGCCCATCAAACGGCCGCTCGCCAAACCGACTGGACGTTCTTGAAATCGAACGTTTTCGATCTCCGAACGATGATTAGCCGGAATCCCTGACTCGATACGAACGACCACCGATCGGAAATTGCTCACCTGGAGTCACGTCGCTTCTACCTCCTATTTAAAATGCTTCGTAGAGCCATCCTTATCACTTTTCTATGTCACCGCAATCTAAGCTCCTGACATTAGCCCGAGCGATGGATAAGCATGCAAAGTCCCATCATGTAAACGCCTTATCCTGCCAATTTGTCTAGCGGATTATTCATAAGCATCTGTTTTTCGCGATCTGTTTAATTCCATCAATGCAGAAATGAGTTGACCCGCCGAATGATAGTAAATTTCAAACATGACCCATGCACTCGATTAACGAATGGGTTTCACCACAGGCTGCGTAGCGCCCTGCTAACGATATCCGCCTGCCTGGTCACGACTGTTGTATCAGGATGTGGCGGCACATCCGACGGACGCGTGCCAATCGCCGGCGAAGTAAAGCTTTCTGGCCAACCGCTTGACCGCGGATCAATTGAGTTTCATCCGAAAGACCCCGGCGGTGTTCTGACCGGCGGCATGGTCGTTGATGGCAAGTTTGAAATCCCTGCAGATCAGGGGGCGAAGCCTGGAAAATACCAAGTTCGCGTATTTGCGTCCGGCGAATCAGTGGCCGCGGATCCTAATACCCCTCCAGGCCCCGAAACCGAATCACAAATCTCGGCAGAGCGGGTCGGAGCAAAATTTAATGTTAATAGCGAGCTGGAAGTCGAGATCGGCGGAAGCGGTAATGAAGGTCTATTGTTTGAAGTCTCCGGGCCTTAAGTGTGTTTGGAGAGATGGAAATGGTTGTGTTGTTTTAATTTTCTCGTATCAATTACGGAGACGATTGTGCCCAGAAAGCAATTTTCACGAGACGGATTCACCCTTGTTGAGCTATTAGTGGTCATCGCGATCATCGGGGTGATGGTGGGCTTACTTTTACCCGCCGTGCAGGCTGCTCGCGAAGCGGCCAGACGGATGCAGTGCAGCAACAATCTTAAACAGATTGCTTTAGCGATGCACAATTATCACGATTCTCTGGGCAGTTTCCCTGCGAGCCGCGCGAGCTGCTGCTGGGGTACCTGGAACGTATTGATTATGCCCTATATCGAACAGGGGAACGTTTCGACGCTCTATGTGAATTGGGGTGGGACCGATCCCGGCCCACGCTACGGCGCGGCGCCCAACAGCACAAATGTAACCGGTCGACGGTATGCGTCCTTCTCATGCCCCAGCGACCAAGAAAACGCACCGATTGGAAGCCTGACGAATCATAATTATGCGGTTAACTTTGGAAATACCTCATCGTCACAAGCCAATCTGAACGGTGTTGTATTCGGCCAGGCGCCGTTTATCAGCGATCACCGTCGGAAGGTCCGCTTTCGCGACGTTGTCGACGGCACAAGCAATACGCTATTGGTCGGCGAGGTCCGACAGGGCCAACGGAGCGATTTACGCGGCTTTACCTGGTGGGGCGACGCCTGCCAGTTTTCGACCTACTTAGCGATCAACAGCCCGCTGCCAGATCGTATCTACACGCTTAGCTATTGCAATCCGGTGCGCGGCATGCCTTGCGATGTTTCGACAGCGGCTAACCCAACCATGTTCGCCTCGCGAAGCCAACACCCAGGCGGTGTCAATTCGAGCCTGTGCGATGGTTCGGTACGCTTCTATTCGAATAGTCTCGACCTACAGATTTGGCGATCACTTTCGACGGCCAATGCCGGTGAAGTGGTGGATTCGTCAGCGTTTTAACTCGCCATCAAGCTTTTCGGTTTCACAAACAGCCTTCATCGGCAATGATGCTGATGAAGGCTGTTTTCGCAAAGTCAGGGACGGCAAGTGCGCGATGGGGACTCGTGAATGAAACGCTCAGATGGCCCGACACAGCAACAATGCCCCAATAGGTTGGGGCCCTGGTGATTGGCTCAATCGCATTGCGATGCGCAAGACAATCACAACGAACTTGATTGGCCCGGTGGCATAAATCGATGTACATCGATTCGTCCCGGAATCGTATCCACGACGGCCTCCTCGCCGCCCAAGCCGTTTTGGTTGAATCGGCTGACGTGGCGCAGGAAACTGACTCGATCTTGGCGACGAACCAAACGGTCTTCGCGCTGTAATCGATCGATGAAGTCATCGCTGAGCGAATGTCCCGCCACGTCAACGACAAGATGCGAATGACCGTCAAGGATCCGTTGCACTTCGTCTTCGGTTAATCCACACTCTCGCAAGCCGAGGTACACCAAACTGCGGGCAACCGGGCTTGCCAGTATCGCCACTGCGCGGCCCGACAATTCGCAATCCGACAATTCCAATCGATCAAGCATGCCGCGTCTTAGCAAAGCTTCCAACAGGTCATCGTCCAAACCGACACCAGCGACTTCTAATTCGATTAACTGTGTAATCTCCGCTAGCGGGCCCAAGTCACGTCGATCGATATTGACATGATTGATGGCAAGACGCTGAAGATTCTTCAGTGACATTAAAAACTGGAAGGTTTCTCGCGATATCTTCGTATAGCTGAGATCGACTTCACTAAGCTGCCTGAGGTCTCGCCACCCCGCGGTAACCGAATCGTCGATATCTGCGCCGGGTATAATAAGAGTCGACAAATCTCTCAATTCACCGATCTGCAACAACGATCGGCGGGACAAACTTGTGTGCGCTAAGATCAGGTGGTCGAGCTTCGGACAATGCCAAAGAGCTGCGCACATGCGATCGTCGATATTCGCACCGCCGAGCGCACAGTACCGCAGGTCACGAAATCCTTCTAAGATCGCATCAGCCGGCAACGGGCCGTCGATCGAAAGCCCTTGAAGGGACCGAGCCTCGGTAATCGACAGTTCCTTCAGTTTATCACCTAAAACGAGTTCTGAGTTCAATTGGGGCGACCGTTGGACCCGAACGATTGATGCCGATGGCATGGGCGTCTTGATGAACTGGACCAACTGGCCTCGATCGACCACTTCGAGTCGTTGGTAACTACTCGCATCGACCAACAGATCTCTTAACAAGGGCAATCGATCGAGCATTATTTCCGCCTGCTCGTTCGCGATCGGACAATTGCGAAGGTCAAGTGAAATCAGACGCGGCAGCGATAGAATCGGCTCGAGTTGTTGGCCCGTAACGCCGGTAGAGGCCAACCGAAGCTCACGAATGCGATCATTCTTGCTTAACGGTCGCAGGTCGATTCCGGCCAACGGCATCGTCGATAGATTAATGATCGGCGGACCATCACACTGGCCGAGATCGTTAATGATCTTGGCAACCATACGCTGTTGGTCAGAAGGATGTTTCTGAAACCTTTTACTTGCATACATATTGGCGTCGATCGAAAGCTCGATCAAGTTCGGAGCTTCGTCGATTTGAACATCTTGCAAATCCATGCCATAACAGGCCAATCGATTCAGACTGGCCACATTCTTCAAGCGAAGCTTTTGTAACCACAGGCTCGTCGGCCCGTTCTCAATCGCCACCCCAATAAATTGATCTTCGGTATCATCGATGCGGATGTCTTTCAAACGAGGCGTATTGACGATACTGAGATCAATTTTCTGAGTGCTGATCAAACTGAGCGAACTCAACTGAGGCATCAGCTCTAACGAAACTTTCAAAACGCCGCGGGGGATTCCTTTGCGGTTGAGCCGTATGGTCAACGATTCAAGCATTCGCCAATCTTCGAGGCAGATCTGGTTGTTTCCCGTCAGTTGCGGCGAAACGATCAACTCCCGAACACACTTGCTCCAAGGATTGTCCACTAAAGCATCAATATCGAACTCCGTGCTGCTGAGGTCGACTCGCTCGAGGACGGGCAAGTCTCGAAGCTCCTTTAATGATCCACGCAATCCTTTACATGCGATCAACGTCAGATATCGAATATCGACCTGTTTACCGATCATCTCGATATGCGCCGGTTCAAGTACCGCATCAATGAAAGTCAATTGACGCAAACGAGGAATGTCGAGAACCCCGTTAAAGTGTTTGGCTGTGGGTATTTTGCCCCGAACCCCAATCGACTGCAGCGTCGGGATCGACGTCACAAGAGCGACATTTTCGTCAGTCGGACGAAATATCATCACGCCTCGTATCCGTGAGAACTCCCGTTGCAATCGCAACGGCATCAGGCGTGCGACGCGAATGGGCAGGTTCGAGGACCGATAAACCATCGCGTGTGACTCCAGCACCCGTGTCAGTTGTTGATCACGATTGAGGCTTTGGTGCACCGAGTTTGCTAGGAACAGCCCGACCAGGGAGATCGCGATTATGGCAACGTAACGCGAAAGATAAGCCAGAGCGGCGATCACAACGGAAGCCACGATTGCAATGGCTAGGTTGCCAAAGAATCTTAATGCGGACCACTCGATCGAGTGAAAAGACAGGCTCGATTCGCCGTAAGGACTTAAAGCCTCGGCGTAAACCAACGGCCATCCACAACGAATCAGCCCGTTGTCGGCAACCGAACGAAGATGCAGTATCGAGCTGTTTTCCGCAATCTCACCAACGGCTTCGGATGCAAACTCACCATACCGCCAAGGCAGATTCAGGGCGACAAACAGCATCAAAATGCTGAAACCGAATCGCAAAGCAGTACCACCGGCGCCGGTTCCCGATTTCTCCACATTTAGACTCCCGCCGACGTTGCTTCGTATCTAAAACATCAGTCTATCACACCCGCCACGCCAGGCCAAAGAACGAAAATGTAGCGGGGCTGAATGCGACACTAGCCGATCGGCAATGAGTCTGGGCCGGAATTCCGATCTTCGGAAATGTGCGATTTTTCGCGTACTTGCCGCACGAGAGACGACAGAGAAAGCCACGAAAGATTCGGGGTGAGGACACCCCGCAGGGATCGCATCCAATGGGCAACCGCAGCTTAAACCGGTGACGAACGCCCCCGTGGGGCTTACCCATTGGTATCTACACAAATTGAGCAGCGTGAAGATGCGGATTCACTCAATCCCGCAGGCTTGTCCTGCGGGATTCAAGATCCAACTTACCGTATCACTCCTCCACTGCGGATAGTTGTGTAGATACCAATGGGGCTTACCCGCTGGACTTACACATTCACCGGGTGAGGTATAGCATTGCTGCGCAGCAGCAAAGGTGGATCAGCTGCCGCAGCAGCGGTGGGCAGCCTGCGCGAGGGAACGACCACACCGCAACTGACGCAGAACTGGATCGCTTCGTCGACGGTCATGTCTAAGTCAATCGCTTCGCTGCGTCGCACCGTCACGGTAAAGCCAGTCATCGGCATCGGCGAGGTCGGCATCAGGACGCTCAACACCGGTTCGCCAGCGGCCTTGGTGATGCCCGGCAGCCCGTTTCCGGTGACAAAACCGATCGACCATATCCCTTCGCGCGGATACTCAATCGCAACGACCCGATTGAACTCAATTTCTCGCTCACTGAACGCGAAATCGGTTACCTGTTTCACTGAACCGTAAACCTTGTTCACCAAGGGAATGCGGTTAATACCAGCTTCGAGCGAGTTCACGAACCAGCGTCCGATACCGTGGGCAAAAACTCGCCCCAGAAAATAAAGCGCACTGAGGAAAACCAGCAAAAACAGCGGCACAATGAAGGATCGCGGCAGGTATCGAAGCTCGACATAGCGATGCCAATAAGCATTCGCAGTCACCGGCGGCGCCTGGTATGGACCCAATCGATCGAGGTTATCGTCGACGAATTTGACGACATACTCGGGCAAAAACTTGCTGCGCGTCGGGTCGAGTACGTAGCGTTCACCCTGAAACGTAAATCCTTCGGCGGGGACGGCCGGGTTAACCAACACCGCATCCTTTGGAACTTCGCGTTTGATTTGGTTACGTGTCAGCACAAGCACCAGACCGTGCCGGACGCCGGTTTCCATCGGCCGCAGGACATAGCTCTCGATCGCGTTCCAGGCCCAAATCAACACAACCAGCGTCAACAGTGGCGGCAATACGACGCCGAGTCCACGAAACATGGCCCGGCGATACGTGTTTGCACGCGAGTCGGGAACAGAAGTTGGAACCGTATCTGGATGCGATGTCATTTTTTCAACCGCGCTTTTCGATCGAATCGTTGGAAAAGGATTGGGTCGTGTTTTCGAGTTACGTTGATTATTTACGCTGGGCTACTGCACGGGAACGGCAGCCACGAGGATTACCGGAGCAATCCCTTTGCTGTGATCATGATTGATTGGTAGACAAGGCGAACCGATCCGACGATTGCCAATCCAGCGGGGTGCGCCCCCATCGAACCGTCGGCCTGCTATCGTCTAACCGCTCTCGCCACGACAGCCAATCGGACTGACGCCGCTCCCGCTTGCAACAAGATATTCGTCGACTCTTTTGCCGTCGCTCCTGTTGTCAGAACATCATCGACTAACAAGATGTGCTGATCGCGAAGATTCGATGACCTTTGCCAAGCATAGCTCCTTTTTGTGCGAAAAGCCCCTCGGACATTTAGTTCTCGCTTTTCATCGGGCAAAAGCGATTGTTTGGCCACCCATCGGGTGGTGGCCAACAGTTCGATTGTAGGAACATTAAGGACTTTGCCGACGGAATTTGCCAATCGCTGGGCTCCACTGGGCCCACCGCGAATCAATCGGCGCCAGCGATGGCTCGGTACGAATGTTACGCAATTAATCTGATCGACAAAATCGGCAAGCTGGAGCATTTTTCCCAACCGGACACCCAAGGCACCGGCAAGCGCCCCGTGAGCGGCGCGTTTCGTCGCAATCACTGCCTCGCGTACAGCGCCCTGATAAACCCCCAGCGGCGAGACCGAGGCGAAAGGATAGGGTTTCGCCGGACAGTCGCCACAGGGCTGGTCAAAAGGCGGGACGGGCAACTTCGATCTGGGCATGCCACAAAATCGACAAGGAATCACTAGCGCCGGCCAAGAACTTCCCAATCGCACTTCACAATCGCCGCAAAGGTCGCCTCGGTCGATCCCGTCACCGCACAACAAGCAGGTCGGCGGCAGCAGAATATCCAACAGAGCCGACGAAAACGCCGCGAAATGCTGACTGCCATGTCGCCGGAGCTGTGTGGTCAAGGAATCGGTCCAGAACGAGATGGAAAAAGTTTTTCTTTTTTTTGAAAAGGTCGCGAACTTTCTGACGCCAACCCCAGTCTGGAGTCCATAACAACGTAGCCATCAATTTTATGCTGGTCCTGTGAGGGGATTGAGCATATCTTTGAAGGACTCGTGAGATTGTTTCGGGCGGCGGGTTGCCGAAGCCCGATCCTTTCAAGCGGATTATCCACTTCACTTCTGTTTCTGTCAGCGGGTTTGCCCAGTGGCATGTCCCGCGAGTGTGTCCCCAGCGGACTCTCTGGAGGTAACGATGCGCAAGTCATTCCTATTGGTCGCCGTCATTCGCAATATCGCCATTTTGGCGAACGTCGCGAGCCTGGTCGCCCTGCGGTTTGCAGCCTCGTTTAAACCCGAGATGTATCGCCTCTGTTACGTCCATCGGGAACCTGTCCATTGCGGCAGATCCGTGGGACCGATGCCCGGCTCGTGGCGATCCGATCGCCAAACGAACCGGTTAGATCGCGACCATGGCCCGATATCGCGTCATCAAGAACTTGAACGTTCGATGACCGACGCCAGGACAAGTACACGCTACCAGCGTGATGACCAGAGTAGCCAGCAAACGCTCGGCTGAGACGCACCCGGCAAACTGTTGAATCAGCAGCCGATTTGTTAGCGATTTTTGAGCGATCGCTTCCTGTACTGTCACCCGTTTGTCGCTTCGCCGACAGGTCTTACGGCTGGGTTTTTTACCCACCGGATTGATCAGAGCGAAGAAACAAGAGGTCGGACACCAGAAAGCCTTCAGATCAAACATCAATCGCGAACGCCTTTGACAGAAACCGTTTCCGCTCGCAGAGTCTGGACGGCGCAAACATGCGCGTAGTAAGAGCCAGAGGATGCCGGTAACCGCTGGATCGCGATGGCGATCGCAGCGGCGTACCAGGGCGGTGTTCACCACTTAAGCGAAGTGAAACCGTTATGAACGCAATCCTTGATGTTGAAACTCAGTCTGATTCACAGACTTGCCAGTTGACCGTCGTCAGCCTCGTTCGTGCCGCTCAGGCGGGCGACCGTGATGCGTTCGGCCAGCTTTTCGAGCGTTATCGCCCAGGGATTGTTTCGCTGGCGATGAAGCGTGTCCGCAATGCGGATGAGGCCGAAGAGTTGGCCCAGGACGTATTCGTCCAGGCGATGCAGAAACTGGACCAATTGCGAGTGCCTGAAGCATTCGGCGGATGGCTCCGCCGAATCGTTCATCGCATGGCGATCAATCGAGTGACTCGACGCCAGGGGGCGATGTCGTGCGACCCGTTCGTATTGGAAGCAACCTGCTTAAGCTCGGGTGATTCGCCCGACCAGGATGCGGCCGAACGTGAACAGGCCGACGATGTTCGTGCGGCCGTTCAGCGTCTGGGCAAACTCGACCGCCAAACGTTGCAAGCGTTCTACTTGCGTGGACAAACGTTGTTGCAAATGAGCGACGCGTTTGACGCGCCGGTCGGAACGATCAAGCGCCGTTTGCACGTCGCCCGAAAGCGATTAGCGCGAGAGATGGAAGTCTCTCAGGCGGTCTAGGCAATCTTGATCGAACATAAAAAAACCGCCAGTGGATTAAACTTTGATCCACTGGCGGTTTTGGCGTTTAAAGACGCATTACCAAGCGATTTGCTAAATCACTCCGCAAACGAATAGAACTGGTACTTCAATTGGCTAGAAACTTCTTCGGATATTTGCAATCCGCCGTCAGGACTGAACAATAACATCATAGACGGTTCGGTTTGAGTTTCATCTTGCGAAATTGCAAGTTTTTGTCCGCCGTCTAAGTCAAGAACAACCGCCTGCGTGTTAATGTCGGCGTCCGGTAACTTCTTGACCAACATGCCGACCGGATCTGGCACCTCAGCCTCACCGGATTTGGCCAAAATCGTGCCACGAACAACATCCATCACGATCGGAACCGGAACCTTATAAGTCGGGTCCCACTGAGTTACCACCAACTTTCCGGAAGGCGGCTTTTGGGTAAATTCGATGTCTCGACCATCCACGGGAATCTTGCGAGTCTGAGCGGGGGCAACCGGCCCGGCAAACATTCCAGACATTGGTGGCAAGGAAACCGCTGGGCTCGGTGCACTGTATTCGCTCCAGCGGATCGCGTTGCGAACCTTCCGCCCCACACTTGCTTTCGCCGTTTCCTGTTCGACACGACGAAACACTTCAGCCGACAATGTGCTATTGCGAGGTTGTAACGAAGCGTTGCGTGGAAAGTTCGGATCCTCGACAGCAACCCGAATGCGATAAACGTATTTACGCCCTGGAATCGGTGCGGTCGGATCACGGCCGGTGAAATCGCGGAAATCGTAAAAACGAATCAACTTGTAGTCGGGCTGGCTTTTAAGACTCGCACCAGTCATTCCATAACCACCTGCCATGCC
>DIUH01000155.1:0-6176 GCA_002428205.1 Planctomycetaceae bacterium UBA6163 | reverse complement strand
CCGGCGCCAGGCTGGGCCGTACCGATGTTAGCACCGGAAAACAGATCGTCGCCTACGGACGGCAGGATTGGCCCAGTCGGTGCTGAGTCTTGCAATCCAGGTAATTTCTTCGTCAAGTCTTCATCACCCAAAGGAATCTTGGGATGGCTGACGAAATCGGCGTAGTTCTGCAGCAAAATTGGCGGTATCGCAGAGGTCAATTCCGGATCACGATATTTACCAGCAACGATCTCCTTGGCCATCCCAGCCCAATAATTCAGCAGCAGTTGTTGGATATTCTTCGATGTAAAACGTGGCACCCAATCGCCACCGGGACCATCCACCAACTGGTCAATCGACTTGTTGGTAACGTCAGCACGTTCCAACGAAAAACCGATATAGACGGGTTGATCACGAAGCGGATTGTATCCGTCGGCTTGCTGGAAAGCGTCTTGGAAAGCTTTGAAAAGATCCTTGTGCGGCATCAATGCAACACCAGAAATGAAATGACCAATCGCCGGCTCGAAACTTCCGGCTTGCATCGGGCGAAAGCCTTGGTCGAACTTCTTGGCATCGATTTGGCGCGCCGGTTTCATTCCGGCACCAGCCATACCGCCAGCTCCACCCAGCCCCATCATCCCTTCCATTCCAGCCATTCCTTCCGAACCAGGCATGCCCTCCATCCCAGCACCACCAGGCCCGTACATATCGCTGGCGCCGCCTTCCATCATTCCATCAGCACCGCTGCCCATACCCTCCATTGCACCTCCTCGATTGCGACCACGTGGCGGCCGCCGTCGTGCCTCAGGAGCCTTCGCAACGATTGGCTCAGCGTTCTCAAGCGCCTTGAGCGCATAGTTGGATTGCTTCAACGGGTCGGCACTGGGCGGCGACTTCACCGCAATTGACTCGATCACGCCCATTACGATCAACTCGATCGGTGAAGCGATTTCAGGATCAGTTCGTTTCAGTGAAACATCAATCGACTTGCCTTCCCAAGGATGGTTCAATCGATACAGCTGCGATGCCACAGGGCTGATCGATTCGTTCGTCCGTGCGACAACATCGATCGTTTGCAAACGCGACTCGGTGTTATTTATGTTTTCCCAATGATCCTCGTCGATCGCCGCCTTCACTTGGCTGGCCCCCTGTTCCATCCGATCGGGCTGCTGTTCGTCCAAAAAGTTCGGCATTTGAAAGCCGCGATAAACCAGAAACACAGCCAAAAAGACAAGCACTCCGAAAATGAACTTTTCGAAATGGCGGAACAAAAAGTCCTGGGACGATGAATTGCTCATAATCAGTCACTAGGTTGACGGGAGAAAAGTTTCGCGTCGATTCGGGCAGTGTTCAAATTTCTATGTTTCGATCAGGCCGCGTGGCTTCAGTTTAACCGATAGCGACCACGTTCAGCCAATGCATTTTCTCAACCAACGCTCAGCCAGCGAAAATAAACTCGCCAGCAAACCGGATTGAAGTACCAGCTATCATTTCGGCCTGACCGCCAGGCCGGCCCAAAGGTGCACTTGCCGACGGATCCACCACTGGCGCACCAGTGTCAGCTGGTACTGAGGCATCGGCCGGCGGAGTGGCGGGCTGTGACGGTACCACTGGATCGGCCGCCGGCTGGGCTGGATCGGCCGCCGGATCAGTCGTCGCATCAGCAGAAGGTTGCGGCACAGCGGGATCAGGCGTTGCAGCCGAAGCTGGTTCCGCAGCAACGGGCTCCTCTACGCGTCCTTCACCAAGGGCGGTCCCTTCGACAACGGTGTTTTCATCAACCTTTTCGATCCCCAGCGAATCCGCTTGTGGTGGGTTGTAAATGTAAATGATTCCATAAACCTCGACGACCATATCGAGTGGGAACGCGTCCGCTTTACCCGTGGTCGGCATTCCACCGTAAGCATCACCGCCGTCGCCGTCCATCGATCCGAGCCCCGCACCCATGCCGCCCGGTGCCCCCATGCCGCCAGGCGAACCCATGCCCCCCATGTCTCCCATCGCGCCACCCATTCCACCACCAGCCCCATTATCGGCCACAGCACCCGCGCCGCTTGGTGGCAGGATTCGCACATGCTTCACTTCAACCATCAACGGGACACTTCCGCAAACGGCCAACAACTCTGGAAGGCTCCGTTGGTCCATTTTCAAAGTCATCATCACGGGCACTCGTTTAGCGACCGCCATGAACGCATCCGTCGGGGAATTGCTGGACAAAGCCGCACGCAATTGAGACGCGGTCACCGGAGTGCCCGCCGTATCGACGTAGCGATTATCACCTGGATCGACGACCGCCGCGGCCCCACCCATTCCAGGATCGCCCATCATCCCAGCTTCAGGGCCGCCGCCACCATACATGTCACCGCCGGAACCGCCCATTGCGTCCATTCCATCCATTCCCATCCCCATTCCCATGCTGTCCATTCCTCCCCCACCAGGAGCACCAGCCTTGCTTGGTTTGGAAAGCGATCCCGCCGAAGTTGGCACGGATCGGCCAATGGAAATTCGATTGATCCCACGGATCTTGGCCTGGAATCGTTGTCCCGCATCGCCGTTAACCGCAGCGATGATTTGCATCAATTGCTTCAGAATCCATAAGTTTTCTTGGCTGTACAGCACGTCAAGCGTCGTGGGTTGACCACCGCGCCATGGAAACAGGTCGGCCAACAAGCGTTCTTGACTAGCCGCATCCCAGGTAACCAACGGGCCCTCGTCGCGTGGCAGACCGGTGCCGCCCATGCCACCCCCCATACCGCCACCATACATGTCGCCTCCGCCCATGCCGCCAAAGTCTTCCCCCCCCATGCCGCCATCGTATCCGCCCATGCCACCCATACCGCCACCCATACCGGTAGCTGGCTTATAAAAATCAGCTGTCCACTTCGTCTTGGCGATCTCCGCAATGTTGGGCAACACGTTACCGATGTAATCGCGATAGCGATTCCGCAAACTCGTTTCTTTTTCATCGGCTTCGGGCGTTGGGAATTGGACCTTCAATTCGATCGGGATCAAGTCGACAAACTCGCGTACAAAATCTTCTTTCAATTCGCCGACCGGCCAAACCAAAATATCACGTTGGCGGTTGTAGACATTGGTCCACGCCTCCATTACCGCATCGGTCCGAGTTTCGACCAGTTTGTCCATCTCTGCGTGGGAGGTGTCATTCGGGTGCGTATCTAACGAGTTTCGCACGGTCGATATCTTTTGGGCATCGCTGGTGAGTTTCGTTTTCGCAGCCTCGAACTCCGCCAGCAATTTACCGCTGCTGACCCACCAAGTGCCGACCGACAGTAGCGTGACCAACGCCGTGGCGATCCAAAACCAATACTTGGCGACGACAGCCATTTGGGCTTTAACTTGATCCATTTTGATCGATCGCTAAAAAGGGGAATCCTGTCGCAGAACGCGACCAAACTGACAAATACTCGAACAACGATTCACGAACCCAACCGAACGCGATCACACGACGCGACCGCTCATTTCAAACAAACACTAATTGCCAACCGACGCCATCGCTTCGGCTTCTTGCGCGGCCTTCTCGGCTTCTTCCGCAGCCTTGCGTTTCTCTTCGCGAATCTGCAATCGCTCGGTTAACGAGTTCGGTTGCCAGACGACTTGAACGATAAAATCGTGCCTTAAAACATCCAACGTCGGCGGTACCACTTCTTTGTCTTCGCCCGCCGCCCGAGCATTACCACCCGCCGCCGGGGCCGCACCACCGGGCGCCGCGCCCGGTCCCATGGTAGCACCGCCGGTCATGCCCATGCCGCCCATTGCCCCCATGCCACCTGCCGGCGGAGCCATGGTTTCTGGGTCGAAATCAGGGTTGGGAATCTTAACTAACTTGGGCTTATCATCATTGAGCAGCAACGGGAACTTCAGCCCCAATTCTTCAGGCAAAAACGGAATGATGTTCCCTTGCTTGTCCGGCAACGCGATCGGTTGCCTCAGCAAGTTGGTGATCAGGGTTCGCCGCACGTGGTTGCTGCCTTCACTGCCCATTCGTTTCGGGCTGTTGTAATAGTGATACCCCTTCATCTCAAAAACCCAACCAGGGCCGGTCGGACCGGTAACGGTGGTCAAGTCTTCAGGGGCCAGCGTCTTGTCGAAACGGGCCAAGTTGCGCAGTTCTTCGCGATATCGCAGCGAGACGTCTTCGGTAAACCAAGTCGCCAAATCCTCAAACCGCTTCGACTCAATCCCGGTAATGTGGATATCAGGACGATCTTCGAAGGGTAATTCTTTGGGGCTTGGCGGCTTGCCATCAGGATACGCCGTGCGCGGAATCGTGGCGTTGAGCGCCCGCAGGATCTCTAGCCATTGCAATCGGCGTTCCGACGTACTGGAGACTTCTTGTCCGAGCACATCCAGATAGGTCAACTTGCTCTTTCGAGTCGAGTCTTCGCTCATGTGCCGACTGCTGTAACTGCTCATGCTCTCCACCGCCGCAGTCGCTCGGTTCCAAATATCCGGGTGCGTCTTGGCCCAACTTCGCTGAGTGAACGCGTAATGGACCGCCATCCCGGTCATCAGCGTTGCCACGGCCGCCACCGCCCACGGTTTCTTCGCCCGAATGATTCGCTGAACGACAATCTCCCGCGGCACCAACGAGTTCTTCAGTTGGCTGATCCCCAGCCCCTGCAGACACAAGCCGTATGCCACCGCAAACGTCGGCGCGTTGTCACGGAAAGTCGGAATGCTGAGCACGTCCTCGCCGGTCAACCGATTGAATCGATCGAGCACGTGGACGTCTAAGCCGAGGTTTTTGCCGATATAAGCAGCCAAACCAGGCATTTTGACCGTGTTGCCGGAGATCAACAGTTCTTTAATCTCCGCCTTCTTGTTCAAACTGCGGAAGAAACCGATCGAGCGCTGGACTTCGGTCACCATGTCGTTAAAGACCGGTCGCATCGTCTGGAAAATCAGCTTCGGGTCGACCGCTTCGCGCGCATTTCGCTTGAGGTGTTCCGCCTTGGCGAACGTCAGCTTCAAGTCCTTGGTCAATTGGCGAGTAAAGTGATTACCGCCGATCGGCATGCTGCGCTGCCAAATCCGAAACCCGTTGGTGATGATCAAGTCGGACGTATCGGTGCCGATCGACAACAGCACCGTCGAACTTGGCGGCGTGTCGACGTCGAAAATATCGTTCTCGATCCGCTCGTGCATCCGGTCGTAGGCCAGCATGTTGTAGATCGCCATCGGAGCCATCTGCACCAAGTCGACTTCAATCCCCGCAGCGTCCATCGGCTGCAGTTGACGCGTCACCATTTCACGTTTCATCGCGAACAGACCGACTTCGCTCTCCAACGCGTAACCTTCTTCGATCGTGCTGCCGGGCATCATTTGGTAATCCCAAACGACGTCGTCCAGATCGAACGGGATCTGCTGGCGAGCTTCATACCGGACCAGGTCAGCGACTTTTTTGACTTCCACGGGTGGTGGCTTGAAGAACTTGGCCAAACCGCTTTGCCCGGGAACGCTCATGCAAATCATGTAATTGCCAGCGTCGTTCCGCTCTTTGAACTTCTCCAGCGCCTCGGCGATTAATTCCGCCGGTTCCGCTTCGGGTTGGCTCAGCATCTTCGGATATTCGATGTAATCGAACGCCTCGGCGACGATCTCGTCGCCTTTGAGACTGCATCGAAGTGCTTTTAGAGCTGCTTGCCCGATTTCGATGCCCCAGACACCGCTGTTGCTCGCCATGAATCTGCCAATCGGTTGTGAGTGAATTTTTTAGCGGTTCAGATAAGGATTTTCGGCCGCGAAAAGGTACGCCGGTCCCGATTTTTGCCGCACCGGACCATCCACCGCCAGGGAAACCCGATACGTCTTTCTAAGTTGATTATGCTAACTTGCAACGGCAAACGACACCGGTTCCCCGGCATCGTTTCGCCACTGCGGCGTACAGTATAGTTTATCGCCGCCCCAGACGTTGCGTCAAATTTTTACCTGCTCCACCGAATCCACTCCGGCTCACCCGACATGTTGGATGAATGTTACGTTTTGATCCCCTGCACCACGCTGGAGGACTTCCCTAAACAAACTACGGACGAGGTGGCCAAAGGGTTGTTGGCCGCCTGGACCGCCCCGTGGCATCCGGCCTGGATCGCCGCCCGCGGAAAACTGCCACAGTGGTTCCGGGCCGATACGGTTCCGCCGATTTTGACGAATGCGACGCTGATTGTCCCCGAAGCAGC
>DIUH01000233.1 GCA_002428205.1 Planctomycetaceae bacterium UBA6163 | reverse complement strand
AGGTGTCCCGCTGCGATCCACGCTAGCGCACGTACCGTTACACGTTTGCCATCAACGATCCCGTCATGATTCCAGCACTTTGGACTGATGCGTTTGAGCAACAAAAGATTCGATTCGCGCAGATGGCCGATTTCGGTGACGATCTTGACAAAGTTACCCAATCCGAAGCGACTGGCCGCGTACGCATTCTCGTCGTATCCTGGCAATTCGGTTCGGTCGCCCGCCGCCAATCGCATCATCCTGTATCCGAATACACGTTCGGCATCAGCACAGTGTTCGAACACCTGACGAATGGTCCACGAATAAGGTGAGTGGACTTGGTCGACTTGATCGGCGCTGACTTCCGAAGCCAAATTGCATAACCAAGTCATCTGGTCATTCAACACCGCCAACACATCATCGCCGGGCGTGGCATCGATGAGCGCACGATGATAGTCGGCAGATATTTCCGACGCTTCGCAACGCCTGCCGCTGCACGGAAAGGATGATGGTGTCATGATTAAGCGCCAAATTTGCCCATGCGTCCGGCATTGCTCAGCGCCATCAGCATCAAATACTTCGCTTCGAAATGGCCCAGTCCGCCGGTGATGCAAGTCGACTCATTAAACGCGGTGTGCGGATCGGGGCGACAGCAGTCGCTGGCCAACAGCGTCGGCACGGGATGCCATGAGTGGGCCTGCAGGTAAGCCGGCGTGCTGTGGTCACCAGTGACGATTAAGACTGTCGGTGACAGCTTTTCGATCCGTGGCAAAATCGCGTCGAGTTCTTCGGTTCGTTTCACCTTTTCGGCAAAGTTGCCGTCTTCACCGGTGCTGTCGGTGTATTTGAAGTGGATGAAGAAGAAATCGTAATCGTCCCAAACTTTTTCTAATACATCGATCTGCTCGTCCAACGTAGTCGCTTCGCCCACGATCTTCATACCAACCAGATGCGCCAAACCCTTATACATCGGATAGACCGCAATCGCAGCAGCACGCAATCCATAAACTTCCTCATAACTTGGCATATCGGGCTTCGCCGCAAAGCCACGCATGGTATGGAAGTTCGCTTTGGGTTGTGATTTAAGGATCTCGCGCGCTTGTCGCAGAAACTCTTTTGCAACCTGTGCCGTTTTCTCGCTCGCCGCATCACGGGCGACCGGATCCAGCGGTGGCACGCCGACGGCTTGCGGGTCGGTGTCGTTGACTTCGCCGCCAAGTCCTTGGCCGCGGAAGACCACGACAAACCGGTGCTCCTTTACCGGTTCGACGAAGATTTCAACGCCATCGATTTTGATTTGGCGAAGGCTGATTGCGATCGGTGCACTCTCTTCGCTGCTGATTCGTCCAGCGCGGCGGTCGGCGATCGTGCCGTCAGCGGCTAGCGTGCAAAAATTGCATCGAATCGCAACGTCGCCAGCTTGCAGCGGAAAACCGATCCCGGTCGCTTCGAGCGCTCCGCGGCCGATCTGGTACTGCAGCGGGTCGTAGCCGAACAATCCCAAGTGGCCGGGGCCGCTGCCCGGTGCGATGCCCGGTTTGACCGGAATGCTGGCACCTTGCACGGCATTGACCGCGATTCGGTCCAAATTGGGCGTCTTGGCCGTTTCCAATTCGGTTTTTCCGCCGGGTGTCATCGGCAAACCGCCCAGGCCGTCGGCGACCAGCATGACAATTTTGGAATCGTTTTTGGCGATCAAGCTACGGGTCAACTGGTGCATGTCCATGGACAGTACTTCTCGGAATGGCTTGGGGGTGGAATGGCGGAAACTTCATCGGTATTGGTAATGGTTTAACAAATTACGCGGTTTTCACAACTCCGGCGGAAACCCGGTCGAGGCCCCGCTACGAAGCCGCGGTGTGATCGGATAGGCTAATCGCCGCAAGAACCATCGATTAAGCACTGTGCGACAGATAAGTGTCCGGCCAGAACCCATCGCTCCTCTGGGAGAGGTCGGGCTCTCAGGCCCGGGAGAGGTGGAAGGACCGAACACTTATTTCGCTAACGAGCCTAACCTTTCCCGAACGCTAACCGCTTCTAAACTTATCCGGCGAGACCACGATGAAAATGCTTCGCTTCGACCCATCAGGCTCCATCAACGCGGAGTTTGGCATTACGAATGAACAACTGAAATCGCTCTATCCGCGATTGGTGGAACTGCGTCAGGAAATGGTCGAAGTCGACGCGGCTCAGTACGCATCGGGCGAAGTTCCAACCGACAAACAACCGCTGGACGCACGATTCTACTGGTTGCCGCAAGAGATGTTGGACGCTTACACGAAACAGCGCGAGGCGTCGGAACTGGGACGCATTTTCAAAGTCGCCAACACGTTGGTTAAAGACATCGACGCGGTTGTGGTGTTGGGGATCGGCGGCTCGTACATGGGCGCACGGGCGATGATGGACGCCTGTTGCAATCCGTATCACAACGAATTGCGCCGAGCCGGCCGAGGCAGCAAGCCGCGGATGTATTTCGAGGGCAACAACGTCGATAACGACGCGTCGCAAGCGCTGCTGAGCCGGTTGGCCGAAGGCGGCTACGGCGACAGCAATGCCGAACAGCGTCACGCGATCGTCGTGATCAGCAAGAGCGGCGGGACGCTGGAGACGGCCGTTGCGTTCCGTCAGTTTTTTGCCGCGCTGAAATCGTCGCTCGGTGCCGAAGCCGATCAGTGGTTGCCTAAACTGGTCATTCCGGCCACCGGCGAAGGCGGCAAACTGCACGACCTGGCGACGGCAATCGGTTGCGAAGAAATCTTCAGCGTTCCCGATGGCGTGGGCGGTCGGTTCAGCGTCCTGTCGCCGGTCGGCCTATTGCCAGCGGCGTTCTTGGGACTCGATTGCATGAAATTGCTCGAAGGCGCTGTCGCGATGAACAAGCACTTCGAAACCGCCCCGCCAGAACAAAACGTGGTGCTGCAGTACGTTGCGGTCAATCACCTGCTGGCCCAGCACCGCGATAAGACGACTCGTGTGATGAGCGTCTGGAGCAAGGAACTGGAAGCGGTTGGCCTGTGGTACGACCAATTGCTTGCCGAATCCAACGGCAAGGATGGCAAGGGCGTCACGCCGCTGACCACCGTCAATACCCGCGACCTTCACAGCCGCCACCAGCAACACCAGCAGGGGCTTAACGACAAAGTCTTTAATAACGTGATCGTCGAGAAATATCGCACCGATCCGTTGGAAGTCGGCCGCAGCGAACTAAACCAAGACGGCCTGAACGACATCGCCGAAAAAGATCTGACCGACATCATGGCCGCCGCGATCAAGGGCACCAACGACGCGCTGCATGCCGATGGCCGACCGACGACCGATATCGTCTTGCCGACAATTGATACTCACGTCCTGGGTCAACTGTTTCAGATGTTGATGATCGCAACGGTGATCGAAGGCCGTTTGTTAGGGATCAATCCTTATGGGCAACCGGGCGTCGAACAGTATAAGAAAAACATGAGCAAGAATCTGGGACGGTCATAAGATGTCTGCAATCGATCAAGTCTTTGTAAAATTACGTGCTGAGGGTAAGAAAGCGTTCTTGCCGTTCGTTACCGCTGGCGATCCCGATATCGCAACCACCGAAGCGATCATTCGTGCGCTCGCCGAAGCCGGCGCGAGTATCACCGAAGTCGGCGTTCCGTACAGCGACCCGATCGCCGATGGCCCGGTGATCCAAGCTTCGTATCAGCGAGCTTTGGAAAGCGGTTTTCGTTTGCCACAATTGTTCGAATTGGGCAAAAAGTTAACCTCTGACTTGGCGATGCCGATGGTCACCATGACCAGTTACAGCATCATCCACCGGACCGGGATGCAGCGTTACGTGGATCAAGCGAAAGCGGCTGGTTACAGCGGCGCGATTGTTCCCGACCTGTTGGTCGAGGAAGCCGAGCCACTAGCCAAAGTCTGTCGCGCCGGCGACTTTAGCCTGATTCAACTGGTCACTCCGACGACGCCACGGGAACGCCAAGTTCGCATCGCAGAATTATCCAGCGGATTCTTATACTTCGTATCGGTGACGGGGATTACCGGCGAACGGAGCAAGATGCCGCCGGGATTGTTAGAAAATGTAGCGTGGTTGCGCCAGCAGACCGAATTGCCGATTTGCATCGGGTTTGGGATCAGCAGTGCGGAAACCGCTGCGACTCTGGCCCCGGTCGCCGACGGTGTGATCGTCGGTTCGGCAATTGTACGCCGCATCACGCAAGCCGAATCACGCGACGCGGCTGTTGCGAGTGTCACCGCGTTCGCCAAAGAGATCATGACGGCGCTGGAAACCGTGTGAGTGTTTACTGCGGTAGCGGTGGCAAGCCTGGCGGCAGTGCTGGGCCTCCGCCGCCCGGTCCACCTCCGCCGCCCGCACCACCGGGTCCGCCCATCATCATCATGAGCGGGAAGAGGGCTTGCCCGAGCGCGAAATCGAACTCCTGCTGGCTTTTCGCAGCCAACATAGGTGTCATCGCTTTGTCGGCTTGTGCTACAACGCTCTTGATCATCGCGTCGGTTTCAGGGCTGTTGCCAGCCTGGAGTCCTCCTGCGGCATTTTCAACCATTTTGTCGATGATGGAATCTTTTTCTTCTAACCAAGATTCGACCATTTCTTTGGGCAACCAGCGATTCATATAACGAACCATTTCAACCGTCTCGGTACCACCGTCGTCTTTCGGAAATGTTATCGTGCCGCTCGTTTCGCTTGATTGATCGACGGTAACTCGCCCGGTAAATGCGTCCAGTTCCTCCGCCGGCACCGCTTTGACGAGCAACTGCAGGTGGGCTCCCATCCTTGGTAAGTGATAGTTCAAATAGTCGCCAAGCTTATGCTCTAAGACGGCTTCGGTGTTGAACGTCATATCTGCGTACTCATAAATCAACCCCACAGCCGGATCGTAACTTTGATTAATCAATGGTTGAAATTGTGGCGGCACTTGGCCCAGGACGGGTGAGTTCAGGACGAAATTTTTCTTTCTGATTAGCAATTCGGTCAGTTTATTGATAGCGTTAGTCATCTCGGGGCTGATCGCAAACTTGTCTTCGGCATAAGGTCGCAGGCGTTGGCGAATTTCTTGTCCATCGGCGAATTCGCGAATGTCATCGGGCAATGCCTGCCAAAACACTTCCAATCGCCCTGCCAAGGCTTGATCACGAACATGTTCCCAAGTCTGTTGAAGCGATGCGTTTTCCGGATAAGGCGCTAGCGGCGGGATTACCGGTGGCTTCGGCGGAGTGAAGTTAAGTTGGCGTGACTTCGGTTTGTACGACGACACGTCGGCTGCCGCGGGCGCGCCGGCGGCCGGCACTCCTTTGGATAATTCATAAAGTCGCTTTGCCTGCGCCCGGCTCGCTTCGCTTAAACGCGAGATTGGTACGTTGATGGTTTTGCCGTCAGCTTTCTGCAATACCACGTCTTTGCCGCTTACGGCAACAAACTTGGCTTCGACGGAAAAGCTGCCACTGGCGTCGGTCCAAGTCTCGGCAAATCCTTTTTCTGGTATGGTGATGCCAAAGGCAACGACGACCGCTGCCGACATGAGTATTCGCGGAACGAGGTGCATGCCGAATCGATTCATTTCAAACTGCCTTTTATTCTGCGATAAGAGGGGCGGCTGACAGGAAAAACAGTTACCGGGATTGGGGTTGGTCGCAATTGTAACCAAAACGCGGCATAGGCTTCCAGCCTGTGATTTTTCGTTCACAGGCTGAAAGCCTAGGCCACTTTGGGCGTGAACCTGCCGTGACTTGATTTCGTCCACCATGAGACCACTCGCGAGATCATCGATATGCTGCTAACTATCCATACGACTCACCAGCCGGCGACCGATCTCGGTTACCTGTTGCACAAACATCCCGATCGCTTTCAAAGTTTTGAACTAACCTTTGGGCAAGCGCACGTCTTTTATCCCGAACTTAGTGAGCAGGCGATCACAGCGGCGATTCTGTTGGATGTCGACCCGGTTGCGATGGTTCGGGGTAGAAGTCGGGGGCGGCGCGAGAACGGATTGCTGGACCAGTATGTCAACGATCGTCCTTACGTGGCATCATCGTTCATGAGTGTCGCGATTTCCCAAGTTTTCGGATCGGCGCTCGCAGGACGCTGCAAAGATCGCCCNNCTGGTCAATCAATCGATGCCGCTGGTCGCTCAGTTGGATGTCCTGCCCGTCCGCAGCGGAACACAATCGCTGCATCGTATTTTCGAACCGCTCGGTTATGAGGTCCATGCGACCCGCGTCGGGCTGGATGAAAAGTTTCCTCAATGGGGCGACAGTCCCTACCATAGCGTGCGTCTGGCTGGCACAAAAACGATCGCCGAACTGTTGACTCATTTGTATGTTTTGATTCCGGTCTTTGACAACGAAAAACACTATTACGTCGGTGATGATGAACTGGAAAAACTGCTGGCAAAAGGTGCCGGTTGGTTAGCCGATCATCCTGAGAAGGATCAAATCACGCGGCGCTATCTTCGGAATTGCCCAACCCTTTACCGCGAAGCGTTGTCACGTCTGGTCGGGCAATCCGATGCGGCGGAAAATCCCGGGTCGGGAGATAAACAAGAACGATCGCTCGAAGGGGCGATTCGGCTGAACGAGCAACGCCACCAGTCGGTCTTAAGCGAGTTGATCGCCAGCGGTGCCAAGTCGGTAATCGATCTCGGTTGTGGCGAAGGGAAACTGGTGCGCGAAATGCTGAAACATCCGCAATTTCGCCGCATTGTCGCGGTCGATGTTTCAGTCGGTACGCTTGAAGTCGCCGCAAAGCGATTGAAGCTCGATCGCCAATGGTCGCATCAAATCGATCGATTGGAATTGATGCATGGATCATTAACCTATCGCGACGATCGATTCGCAAACTTTGATGCCGCGACGGTCGTCGAAGTGATCGAACATCTTGATCCCAGTCGCTTGTCCGCGTTTGAAAAAGTACTGTTCGGTGCGGCGCGGCCAAAGACCGTTGTGCTGACAACGCCCAACCAAGAATACAACCAAGTTTGGGAAACGTTGCCCGCTGGCGCATTTCGACATCACGATCATCGATTCGAATGGACCCGCGACCAATTTCGCCAGTGGGCTGAAAGGGTCGCAGCAACTTATGATTATAAGGTTCGCANNTTGATCGGGGCCAGCGGTTCAGGAAAAACGACGTTCGCTCACAAGCACTTCCTGGCCAGCGAGGTGATTTCATCAGATTACTGTCGCGGACTGGTCAGCGATGATGAAAACGACCAAGCGGCAACTGACGACGCATTTGATGTGTTGAACTACATCGCGGCCAAGCGATTGGCCCGCGGACGGTTGACCGTTATCGATGCGACCAATGTGCAAGATACACGCGCGGCATTCGTCCACCTGGCTCGCAAATATCATTGCTTGCCGGTTGCGATCGTATTGGACATGCCCGAATCGGTCTGTATAGCGCGGAACAAATTGCGTCCCGATCGCAACTTTGGTGTGCATGTGATCCGCAAGCAACGGATGCAATTGCGGCAATCGATCAAGAAACTGCAACGAGAAGGTTTTCGCCACGTCTTCGTGCTTCGGTCGCCTGCGGAAGTCGACGCGGCGATCATCGAACGTGTACCGCTGTGGAATGATCGCACTGATGAACTTGGTCCGCTGGATATGATTGGCGATGTCCACGGTTGTGCCGACGAATTGGAGACTCTGCTCAGTGAACTCGGTTATGAAACGTGTCCGATTGAACATCCGCCGTCGATGTTGATGCCGGGCCCCGTTTATTATCGACACCCGCAGGGACGAAAGGCGGTTTTCGTCGGCGA
>DIUH01000413.1 GCA_002428205.1 Planctomycetaceae bacterium UBA6163 | reverse complement strand
GTGCTCGAAGGTGGCGAGAAAGAGTTGAAAGATTATCTCGGTTTCCTTTCGGGCGGTTGCAGCCTCGATCCGCTCGATTTGTTGCGGTCTGCTGGCGTTGATATGGCAAGTCCCGAACCGGTACAAACGACCCTGCGCCGTTTTGCCGATTTGACCAACGAGCTCGATTCGTTGATCTGATAAGGAAATCGGCCATGACGCTCATTCGCCTTGCCGGGGGACGATTGTGTGATCCTGCATCGGGCTATTCCGGTGATACGTTCCAGGACCTTTACGTCCGCGACGGACGGATCGTCGCTGCGGACACCCCAGATGCGGCGATCCGCTTACAGGCTACGGCAGATCAGACGATCGATTGCACCGACTGTGTCGTGATGGCTGGTGGGATCGACCTGCATACACACATCGGCGGCGGCAAGGTGACGCTGGCGCGGATGTTGATGCCCGATTCGATGCCTTGCGATTTTCTGCCGTCAACGCGAACCGCTGGCGATGCCTACTTGCGCATGGGTTATACCGTCGCGGTCGAACCCGCGATGTTGGCCTGCAACGCCAGACAGGCTCACGCGGAAATGGCCGATACGCCGCATCTGGATACGGCCGCTTATGTTTTATTGGGAAACGATCGCGTCTTGCTGGAATTGATCGCCAGCGATTCACCTCAATCGTTGATCAATGACTATGTCGCTTTCGTCGTCACGNNAAGTTCAACGTCCGGACGATGGATGTTGATACCGTTCACCCGCAATATGGTGTCACACCGGCAACCGTCATCCGCCGTTTGACACGCGCGGTCTATGAGATCGGATTGCCGCACCCGTTGCACGTCCATTGCAGCAACCTTGGCGTTCCTGGAAACATCCGCAGCACGCTGGCCACGATCGCCGCCTCCGACGGATTACCAATCCATATCACTCACGCACAGTTCCACAGCTATGAGGGTGGCGACGGAAAGCGATTTGCATCTGGTGCCGCTCAGTTGGCCGAGGCGGTGCGCCAAAATCCGAATGTGACGATCGATGTCGGTCAGATTATGTTCGGCCAGACGGTAACGATCAGCGGCGATACGATGCATCAATACGCAAACATCAAGCTCGGTCGTCCGCGAAAGTCGGCATTAGTCGATATCGAGTGCGAAGCCGGGTGCGGGGCCGTGCCGTTTCGCTATCGCAATCGGCAATTTGTCCATTCGTTGCAATGGGCGATCGGCCTTGAATTGTTCTTAATGGTCGATGATCCGGCTAGAGTCTTCCTAACAACCGACCACCCCAACGGCGGCCCGTTCACTTCTTATCCGCACTTAATTCGTTTGTTGATGGATCGATCGTTTCGTGAAACGGCGATCGCCGAGATTCATCCCGATGCGTCGGCGGCCAGCCAATTGGCGGGAATCGACCGCCAGTATTCGTTGGATGAAATCGCGATCATGACAAGATCCTCGCCAGCGAAAATCTTAGGGCTGCACGACCAAGGGACGCTGGCCGTCGGTTCAGTCGCAGACATTGTGGTCTATCAAGAAAATGAAAATCGCGAAACNNGCAGCCTTAACAGTTTCGTCGTGAACACGTCACCCGCGGCGAAGGTAACTCATACGGTTCGTCCCCATTTTGATCCGAAATCGGTGGCCAAGTTCGCGGCGATGCATGCCCGACACGCTTCGTTCTCGTTTCACAATTTGGTGATTACTGATGATGAACTCGCATCGCAGGTCGGATCGCGACCGGTGATTCATCCTTGCAGGACACAGGTGTAATGCAATGACGATGCGAGTAGCCGGAGTGCCGATTGAGGCAACCTTTGCCGAAGCTTTTGACATGAGAGCGACGCGAGTGATCATCACGGCCGAAACCGTCGATTGGGCTCGCGATGCCGCAGCCGCGATGACGGGGTTTGGAACCAGTGTGATCGCCTGTGGAATCGAGATCGCGGTTGAACGCGAGTTGTCGCCTGATGAAACACCCGATGGACGACCGGGCATGGCGATTCTGGCGTTTGCGGTTTCCAGCAAAGAGCTTGAAAAACAGATCCCGCGCCGCGCCGGCCAGTGCGTGTTGACATGCCCCACCACCGCATTGTTCGCTGGCATCGACAGCGACAAACGAATCGCACTGGGCAAACAACTGCGGTATTTCGGCGACGGATATCAGATCAGCAAAATGATTAACAACCGAAGGTACTGGCGAATCCCGGTGATGGATGGCGAATTCTTATGTGAACAAGACACCGGGCGGGTTGATGCGATCGGTGGCGGCAATTTCTTACTGCTGGGCCGAACGCTTGCTGATGTTTCGGTAGCGTGTCGCGCCGCGGCTGCTGCGATCGCTCCGCTCGCCGACGTCATCACACCCTTTCCCGGCGGCGCGACCCGCAGCGGCAGCAAAGTCGGGTCGAAGTATAGCGGCCTGTTCGCTTCCACCAACGAAGCTTTCTGCCCAACCCTGCGTGGCCTCGTCGCTCAACCCTTCGACGATCAAGTCAAGGCGATTTTGGAAATCGTGATCGACGGAATGACGTTTGACTCGATCGCACTGGCGATGCGGGTCGGGATCACGGCCGCCTGCGAAAGCGTTGGCACCGACGGTCTTGTTGGCGTCACAGCCGGAAATTACGGCGGCAAACTCGGGCGTCACCATTTTCATCTTGCCGAGGTGATGAAATGACTGGCGTGACGCTCACCCTACGTACGAATCCCGACTTTCACCTCGATGCATCAGCGATTGGCGGTTCGCTCGCACAACAACCGATTGCGGAAATCTTACAACTGCCGTTACCGGTGATCGCTGGCAAAGCCGCGCTGATGGTGCAAGACATTTTTGATGCCCTGCCGCGAACAGATAACCGAGTTGTCATCCAAGGTGAGCTTTCGCGATTGCATGGCATTGGCAACCGATGGTCCAGCGGCGCATTGTTGGTAGAAGGTGACGTTGGCGACGGTTTCGCATCGCGGATGTCAGGTGGCGACGTTCATCTGCATGGAAATGCGGGCAACAAAACCGCCCAACAGATGCGTGGTGGAATCTTACAAGTCCGTGGAAACGTCGGTGACGATCTCGGTTGTCCCCTGCATGGGCGTCGCAGCGGATTCAGCGGCGGAACGCTTCAGGTTGTGGGCAACGTCGGCCAATACGCGGGCTATCGGATGCGTCGTGGCACGTTGATCATTCAAGGCGATTGTGGGCCGTATCTCGGATGCGATATGGTGGCCGGCACTCTCGTTGCAACTGGATGCGTTGGCTCAGGGTTGGGCGTCGGCATGCACCGTGGCACGATGATTGTTCCCAGCGGTACGGAGTTTTCAGACTTGCGATTCACGCCGCCTGAGTCACAACGGCTCGGCATCGCGTCAATCATTGCAAACGATCTGCAAGCCCGTTTGCCGACCTTAGCGGCTGCGCTGCGATCAACAATCGCTCGCTCTTTGGGCGATTTGACTTGCAGCGGACGAGGCGAACTCTGGTTTTATTAAGCACCGGAAAATAAGTGTCCGGAACCTGTTGTGCGAAGCACCCGATGGGCGAGTTTCTCCCAAAAGGTACCGGACATTTTTTTCCGCGGGATCATCCTACGGACAAAACAATCTTGCCCGCCAAGTTTGAATTCCCATGCAAGGTTGCCGCTTCCTGCATGCGATGCGATTCCGCCGCTTGATCAAGGGACAATCTTGCACTGATGTTTGATTTCAACTGCCGGTTCGATAACCACTGATTGATATCCTTGGCCGTGGCTGCGACTTCTTCTGGCGATGCCTTGAACATTACCATGCCTTGCAGCGAACACTCTTTGACATAAAACGGGCCAACTGGAAACGCCGGCCGAGCGTCGCGTCCAGCCATTAAGACCATTCGCCCTCTCGGTGCCATGGCGGCAACCGCAAGATCAAAGTCTGGTTCGCGTCGCGTTTCCCAAAAGACGTTCACCCCTTCGGGCGCCAACCTTGCAATCGCTTCGCCGATCGGTTCTTTGTGATAAGAAATCACCTGATCCGCACCAAGCTCTAGAGCCGTCGCCGCCTTCGAATCACTGCCCGCTGTGGTAATCACCCTCGCACCGGCAAGCTTTGCCATTTGCACGACCATCGAACCGACGCCGCCGGTTCCGCCAATAACAAGGATCGTTTCACCAGCCTTCAGTTTGGCGTCGCGAAACAGTCCCAAGTGCGCGGTGATGGCAACGAGTGCCACAGCCGCCGCGTCTTCAAACGCAACGGCTTCGGGCAAATGATGAGTCCACGCTTGATCGACGGCGATGTACTCTGCAAACGTTCCTTGGCGACCGAGCAATCCTTGATTCGATCCCCAAACCCGATCGCCGACCTTAAAGCTAGTAACACCTTCGCCGATCTTGTGAACAATACCCGCGAAGTCGCATCCGATGATAAACGGATCGGGCAATTGCATCGCCACCGCTCCGCTGCGGATATAAGTATCGATCGGGTTGACCGCGACACATTTTACCTCAACCAAAACTTGCCCGGCTTGAGGTTCTGGACACGGCAAATCGCCGACTTGGATCACATCCGGCGCACCGGTCTTGGAGATGTAAGCAGCTTTCATCATCGGTTCTCAATTAGAATGTTGTTTGCACCATTGTGAATAAACACTCACTGCGGAGCCGCGTCGACAAACTCGGCCAAGATGTCGATCGATGAAACGATTCCCACTAGGCGATCGTTTTCGTCAACGACCGGTAGGTGATGAATGCCGTCTTTCAAAATCTTTCGCGTCGCGTTGACGAGAGTCGAATCGGGCAACACGGTCGTCAACGACTCGGACATGTAAGTATCGACCGCTTCTTCTCCTAAAGTATGAGACAAACGGTCGATCAAAAATCGGCGAGACGTCGAATCGACTAAGTCCAGTTGATACAAATCGTCGTCAACGTCTCGAGTCATATCGACCAAATCGGTGGCGGACAAAATACCGACACAGCGGCCCTTCCGATCCACTACCGGAAGTGCCGATACGCGATTCTCGCCCATCAAGGTCAGCGCTTCGTGGACTGTGCCACCCGCTTCTAGGGTAACCACATCACGAGTCATGATGTCTGACACCTTGCGGTCATAAATGCTGCGGGTCATCTTTAGGTCTCCCAGTGGAATCGATCGCGGTTTGAAAAGGGTATTCCTTCAGCATATCGATTTGCACATTCGATAAGTACCGACCATCCATCCCGCAGCGGGATTGTGCGACGACAAGCCACACGCGAACAGGCCGGCCGCCACCGGAGGGAGCAATCCGCACTAGGGAAGTTCTACGGCGGAAATTATCGATTCGTACCTAAACTTTGGCACGAACACACACACCGGCGCTTGCGCAGTTTATCATTGGACACAGGCGAATAAACGCCCCCTGCCCACCTGCTTACCTTCCACACCCCACGGAGCCATCTGCAATGTCGCATCCTCAATCACTACGCTTTCGTCCCACGCGACGTCACTTCTTGCAAATCGGTCTCGCCATTCCCGCGACCAGTTTGTTGCCCTCGGTCGCACGATCGGCTTCGCCCAACGGTAAACTGCGAACCGCCCACATCGGCGTCGGCGGCATGGGCGGCGCAGACCTGAACTCGATCGCTTCGCATGGCAGTGTGGAGGTTGCGGCGCTGTGTGATGTCGACGCCAACCGATTGAAGGAAGCGCAATCAAAACACCCCAACGCAAAAATATTCAGCGACTATCGCGAGATGTTCGACAAGATGGTCGGTTCGATCGACGGCGTGGTCGTTTCGACGCCCGACCACACGCATGCCCCGGCGGCAATGACGGCACTGCAGAACAACAAGCCCGTCTATTGCCAAAAACCTTTAACGCATGCCGTCTTCGAGGCTCGCAAATTACGCGAAGTTGCTGCGGCGAAAAACTTGGTTACCCAAATGGGGATTCAAGTTCATTCCAGCGCACCTTATCGCCGCGCCGTGGTCATGATCCAAGAAGGGGTGATTGGTCCGGTCAGCCACGTTTATGCGTGGTCCAATAAGAATTGGGGTTACGATGGTGCCGCACCAACCAATGTTCAACCTGCTCCCGAAACACTCGATTGGAACCTATGGCTGGGGACCGCCGCTAAACGAGACTATGTGCCATCGGTTTATCATCCGGGCAGTTGGCGAAAGATGGTCGATTTCGGTACCGGCACACTCGGCGACATGGGCGTTCACATCTTTGACACACCCTATGCCGCGCTTGCCTTGACCGCGCCGAACTGGGCGATGACAACCTGTCGACCGCCGACCAACGTTGGCCACCCTGAACGGAATGTGGTTCGTTATGAGTTTCCGGGCACCAAGTTCACCACCGATAAAATGATTTGGACTTGGTACGACGGCAGTTTCGCGCCGCCCAAAATCAGCGATCTAAACCTGCCTTCGGAGTGGGACGTCGGTTCGTTGCAGTTGCCAGGCCAAGGGGCATTGTTTGTCGGCGAAAAAGGTTTGATGTTGCTGCCGCATGTTGGCGAACCGATCCTGTTGCCGGAAAAAAACTTTGCCGATGTGAAGCGAGCGGATGTAGAGAATGGCAACCACTACCACGAGTGGGTCAACGCATGCATGGGCGAAGGCACCACGAGCGCCGGTTTTGACTATGCCGGACCGTTAACCGAATCGCTATTGTTGGGTGTCGTGGCCAACCGCTTCCCAGACAAGAAACTGATGTGGGATGCGGCGAACTTGCGAGTCACGAATCTGGATGAAGCGAACAAGTTGCTAAGGAAAGATTACCGAGATGAGTTCGCGGTTGAAGGCCTGTAAACGATCAATAGTTGACCGTCACGACGATCCCGGCCTGTCGAGCTGCTGCTAGATACTAGGCTTGGTCTTCGGTTTTCAGGCCAGTAGTACTAACTTACCGGCGTTCAGTTGGTGCAATCCATTGAATGCATTGAGCTCGGCTGGTTTGGGTAAGGCATGTGGTTTGGGAACCGCGAAGCGGTGAACGATGGTAGCCCCGGGTGAGCGAAGACGATCGCCGCGAGTCAAGCTTAACCCGGGGGTTACGAAAAAGACCGAACCGGCGACGAGCGGTTGATTATTCAAACCTACTGAATCACGCCGAGTCGCCGACTTTTGGAATTCCAAGATGATCTAGTGATTGAGGCAGTTGGGCTTGCCCCGAATGGCGTGGACTTAAGGGGATTCGGGCGGTTTCGCAGCGGCGATGCGTTTAGCCCGGCTCGGCGGGGGCTTCTGAAGCTTAGTGTACATCGTCAGATTTCAACACTTAATCTCTCGTGGTTCTTCGCGGCCAGGGCGATCACGGACGA
>DIUH01000164.1:5691-6523 GCA_002428205.1 Planctomycetaceae bacterium UBA6163 | reverse complement strand
TCCCGCCCATAGACTGGGGTTCGAGTCGCTGAAGGATTGCCCAGCCAGGTTTCGAAGCAGTGACGCTCGCTCTCCTGCCCGGTTTGAGCAGGAGAGCAGATCGTCTTCACCTGGCCGCTTAGCGAAACAGGGAGGTCGCAGTACCGCCTGCGGCACCGAGCAGTTGCCCACGGAAAAGGTTCTCGATGTCCATAGCGAGACCCAGGTTCGAGCTTTGAACNNTGGAAAGGATCGATCGGGCCAACGATGCCGGCTTGCTGCAACGTTGCCTTGCCGACGTTGGTGTCGACACCGAAGATATAGCTCTTCGTCGTGCCGTCCAGCAGCATACCCGAGATAAAACTCGATCCGGAAGTCGCCGCGCTGCCGCCGGTACCGCGGATTTTCGCAGCTTCCTTGTTCGACATGGGCACCATGCCAGCCAGCCCATAGTGGGAAAGCGAAGCCGGTTCAGCCGCAGCAGCCTGTGGCACATTTGCTTGTAAGCCGGCGCAAAGGGTTGCACAGGCCAAGAGAGTTTTTACGGCGCGTTTCATATTGATATTCCAAATCCATTGGGGTTTTCATTTTTAAAACTCGGCAGATGCCCTTGACCCGAAATCAAGAATCCGTTCGCTTGCCAGAGTATAAGGGTTTTCGGTAAGATAGGGGCTACTGGAGCCTGTGGTAATCTAAAAAAAAACAGCAAGAACAGCGGCATATTGCACCGATTGTCTGAAACGCGCAGCGTGACCTCAAATTCTGTTTTTACAAGCCGGTCTATAGTTCAGAACTGAAGACCGATTGGCATTCCCGAAAACAAGGCGGGTAAAGATGCGAAGGTCGCCAGGGC
>DIUH01000164.1:0-5603 GCA_002428205.1 Planctomycetaceae bacterium UBA6163 | reverse complement strand
ATGCAAACGCTAAGCGCCTTTTCGGATAGGCTCTAAGTGCGTCGAAAACCGGAAGCCCCAGCTCAGCATTGGTGCGGCACCAAACTCGCAACACGAACAGCTTGCACAAGTCGGATGTTTGTTGCAGATCCAATCCCAATTGATCAGCCTAAACGGATCGGCGTTGGGATTGGCCGGGTGTTGTGGATTGGCTACATCCCGCCCAAAGATTTGGCGAGCAGTTGGCCCGTAGATGACCAGCCAAGATTTGAAGAATTGACGCTCGCTCTCCTGCCTGGTGTAGGCAGGAGAGCGGATCGTCTTCACCTGTCTGCCTGTGATGTCCTTACCCCAGGCGGTGAGCTAACACGAGCGACTTTGGCCGCTTAGCGGAAGAAGGAGGTCGCAGTACCACCCGCGCCACCGATCAGTTGTCCACGGAAAAGGTTCTCGATTTCCAAAGCGAGCCCCAGGTTCGAACTTTGGACGTGGAATGGGTCGATTGGGCCAACGATCCCGGCTTGCTGTAAGGTTGCCATGCCGCGGTTGGTGTCGACACCGAAGATATAGCTCTTCGTCGTGCCGTCGAGCAGCATACCCGAGATAAAACTCGAGCCGGCGGTCGCCGCGCTGCCGCCGGTACCGCGGATCTTAGCAGCTTCCGCGTTTGACATGGGTGCCAAGCCAGCCAGCCCGTAGTGGGAAAGCGAAGCCGGTTCAGCCGCAGCAGCCTGCGGTGCGTTTGCCTGTAAGCCGGCGCAAAGGGTCGCACAGGCCAAGAACGATTTAACGGCGCGTTTCATATTAGTATTCCAAATCCATTGGGTTTTTCATTGTTAAAACTCCGCAGATGCCACTAATCCGAGATCAAGAATCCTTTCAGTCAACATCCTTTGAGTATAAGGGTTTTCGGTAAGACAGGGGTTATTGGCGTCTGTGGTAATGTGAAAAAAAAAGGCAAGAACAGCGGCATGGCGCACAGGAAATACGAAAAGCGCAGCCATTAGCCGCTTTCGGTTTTAGCGAGCCGGCTACGTGTCCAGTAACGAAAAACGACGGGCATTCATGAAAACATGGCGGGTAAAGATGCGAAGGTCGCGAGGGCTGGTTCGTGCGGAACGGCCGATAGATTCGCTACATCCGTTACAACCGGCGCCCTGAGTTCAACCGCAACAGTTAACAGTCATCGGCCATGATGGCTCGGCGGCGTGCGCATGGATCTTCGGGTTCCGGTCGCTTTGTCACCCCTTCATTTATTGAGATAGTTCCCATGGAGAAACTCTTTGCAGGTATCGACCTGGGCACGATGCATAGTGTCGTCGCCGCATCCAACGGCATGCGGCGAGTAGTCCCCACGGAGATTGGTTGGCCAAAGGACGCCATTGCAGCAGAGCGACTTGGCGCGGGCCCTTTGTTTGGCGATGCGTTAGAAAAAAACCGCCTAGCCTTGCAAACAATGAGGCCGTTGCAGAAGGGGATTCTGAAGTCTGACTATGTGGAACAACCGGCCGAAAGTGATGAGGTTCTAGCCGAACGAATTGTCGCGACGGGCCAAATACTTGAATACGCGTTGCGATCTGTTGGCGGTACCGACTCATTATCGATCCGCGGGGTCCTCGGCATTCCGGCAATCAGTAGTCGACGGTGTATCAATACGCTGTTAAACGTTGCCCAGCGTTGGATGGATACCGTGGTTTTGGTCCCTGAGCCGTTCGCGGTAGGATATAGTTTGGGCCTATCGGATCCGGCGTTGATTATTGACATTGGCGCTGGGACGACCGATGTGTGTCATTACTATGGCGCTTTGCCGAGCGAACATGATCAAACGACTATTCATTTTGGCGGCGATCATGTAGACGAGTTGATCTATCAGCATTTGTTAGCGGACCATCCGGGAATTTCAGTTTCCTTGCGTACGGTAAGACACTTGAAAGAGAAGTTAGGCGGCTTGGATGGATCATCAGCGCCTACGATCATTCGCGTCCCGGTGGGCAGGAAATTGGCTAAGGAGATTGATGTAACGGTTCCATTGCAGACGGCATTGGCGAAATTGGCCGAGGCCGTTTTCGACGGGATTTGCGAAGTCCTCTCGGCAATTCCACCGGAGCATCATGGCGCCGCGTTATCGAACGTTATTCTTGCTGGCGGCGGCAGCCAATTGCCTGGGTTGTGCAATTATCTTGAGGAATTGCTGCAGCCTTGCGGTCAATCGCATGTGAAACGGATTGCAGACAGTTGTTATGCCGGTGCGAACGGCGCGTTGCGTCTTGCGATGGAATTGCCGGAAGACGCTTGGGCGGAACTGGCGAAATCAGACCACCTGTCGCAAAGCGATCGAGACGACTGCGAATCCAATCCCAACAATCGCTCGGATGACGGGACGAAACAAGCGGCTTAAGCACCCGATGCGGATTACCAACAAAACGAATTCACGTTTTTAACGATGGCTTTCAATAACCGTTCCTGTTCCTGGAATCTGTTTGTCAGATAACGTTTGGAAATAATGATTTCATACATTTTTCTTGCAGTGATTCAAAACGGCATTGAGCCAGGCCTGTCAACAACCGGAGCGTTTTTGATCGCATTGAACTTTGCGATCATTGCGATTTCGGCATTCAGTGTGGTCATGGTCAGCATGAAGCTTTTGGGCGATTTTTCATCCACAAGTTTCCGTGGTCCCGGGGAAGATGAGCCATCTACTCAATCTGTCAGTTTGCCGGATGATAAATCGTCTGGTGGGGTGAGCACACTGCGGCGGCAGTCTGGCAAGGTAGCCAGGCGTCGCCCGCGTTATCAACCATCCGCTGCGGTTCCTTCGCATGCCATCAATATTTCGATCAGTTCCTCGGCCGACCCGGCTCGTAACTTGGTCCCGACGGTAGAACGGACACCTACGGCTTGCGATCCGCCCGTCACAGTGCGGAAATCACTACCCAAGAAAACTCGACCGCTGGTTAGCAAACAACGACGACTGAGAGAGGGTAATAGCGACCAGCACGTTTCACCTTCTGGACATATTGGTGATCGAAAACGTGTTGAAGTGCAGTCGCGTGAAGAGAATCGCGATGCGGTATCGACAGTCGCCTCGTCGTTCCAACCCAGTTCAACGTTGCAAACATTGGGATTTGAGCGTGTGATCGAAAAACGCACCGACAGGCAGGATTCTGGCCCCGCGGCGCAAAAGGCGTCCAACTCGATTGGCCAGCAGTTGGTCGAGATGAATCGTAAAGTTCGACTGGGAGGCTGATTAAATGGTTCAATGGTTTAAGACGCTTCGCTTTCGCACGCCGTCAAACATACAAGCATTGCGCACTCACATCTGGAGTGGCAGGATATGCCAAGGAATTATAATGCGTGTCTTAAGAGGTGAAGCTTATCCGAATCGCCTTACAATCGTTTTGACAGTGGTTTCGGTTCTTTTACTATGTTTCTTGTTGCTATTATTCGGTTCGCTCGGCACGCAGCGCCGCCCCCAAAGGGCGGTCGCGTCGGTCGAGCCTCGAATGTCGCGCTCGATTCCGAAACCGGCACAATCCGGCGTGCAGGTCACATCACCAATTTCAAAACCGGTCGAGCGGGCGGGCGAGCGCCGCGAACGCGATCAGTCACGCGGCGAGCAATCTGCGGGCCGAATCGCAGTGCCAAGCCAACCGGCGGCCGGTTCAAAGAGTGTTCCTTTGTATCCGCCGGTATCCGTTTCGCCCCCGGCGGAGTATCGCCTGGAGGACCAGGTCGATAGTAGCGAGCCGCGTCGAGTGTTCGTTGACTTTACCGATCAAACGATTCGACTTCCGGCAATATCGCCGGTTGTTCCGATCGGTTCGATGGTGATGCCGACGTTCGCGAATCCTCAAAATCCCGTGACGCAGGTTGTGTCGCAGGAACCTGCGACACCCAAAAAGTCGGGTGACGAAAAGGCAAAAAAACCTGTCGAAACGTCAGCGGAAGCGAAAACAGAGGCGAAAACAGAAGCGAAAGCGACAGAAACTGAAACGATCGGCGTTCCACCCCCACGCGAACAACCCCAGTTTCTGCGTAATGATTCGATTCTGATGGAACCCGGCAGTTACCAATGGGAAATCGGAATGTCGTACGCTCGCAACCTAAGCCAATCACCGATCGGCCAGATTTTGGGTGATACGGCATTCGTCGGTAATTTGCGGCGAGTCAATCGCGTGCTGCAAATGCCGCTTGAATTGCGGATAGGCTTAACGTCCGATCTGCAGGGATCGATTTCACTTCCGGTCGGCTTGGCGAATCAAGAGGTCAGTATTGGCGGTACTGAATTGACTGATGATTCATTCGGAATCGGCGACCTTAGCCTCGGCTTGACACGCCTCATCCGGCAAGGCGATTTGACGGAACCGAATGTGCTCGGGTTTTTGTCATTGTCGGTTCCGACCGGGCAAGCTTCTTTGGCGACGAGTCTTGATGACCCTTCGATCTCCTTGGGGCGCGGATTCTATTCTTTAACGACCGGATTGACGTTTACGAAAACCTATGACCCGCTCGTTTTCTTCAGCGGGTTTGGTTATCAGCACAATTTCGAGGACAGTTTTTCGGGTGTTGGGCGGTTAAACCCAGGAAACGGCGGTTTTTATCGGCTGGGCGTCGGTTATGCGGTCAACTCGAATGTTTCGTTGTCAACTGCCTTTACCGGCTCATTTCTCGGTAACGCGGAAGTCAATGGTGTCCGATTGGGCGGAACGTCCCGTGAACCGCTGTCGTTGCGAATCGCTGCGACGATTGTGAACAAGAAAAAATCGGTGCGCAAGGCGCGAACGATCGAACCGTTCGTCAACCTTGGTTTAAACGAAGATGCGACCGATACGATCTTGGGCGTATCTTGGACATATTGAACCTTGACCCCGTAACCCGACTGACCCAACGAACGCGATTTTCCGATTAAAAATCGGCAAACATTTCATCGACCGAGTCCAATCGCAATCGTTGTGCGTGGTCCGATTCGGTGCTTTGCAACTGGTTCCAATCCTCTTCATGCTCGGTCAGTGGACCGAATGATCCGTCTGGCCAGTCGAGCATCGCTCGTTGGTGCTGCGAAGGCGATTGCAGCCCGTGCGAGATCGCCCGACCCGATACATCGTCATCCATATTCAACAACAACTGATCGCGTGCCTGCTGGTCGCGAGTCTCGCGATAGTGTTGCAATTGGAACGCCAAAGCGTGCGGTGTTCCCGCAAAGTCGCCGGTCCATGCAAAGATTGTCGTGTCCTGATCGACGACCGGAAAGCGACGCACACCGACCGGCAACGTTTCGGTCATCAGCGTCGCTTCCCGCGTGGTCGTCGAAACCAAGTCTGGATATCCCGCGATGTGTCCCAGTTCGTGCATCACAACCGTCAGGAGGTCGAAGTGAGACGCGGCCGGTTGACCGGCAATCGCAATCGCTTGATGGACGCCGGGTGAAACGAATGCGTCGTCGGTCGATGGATTCGGGTCGATAAACCAGCCAAGTCCCAAGCCGTCATCGTCGATGCGGATGATCCCGTTACCGGCTTGGCCCAGTTCGCCTTGCGAATCGAGATCGATGATCTCGAACACCACCGATTGCATCCTGGCGATCGTCGTGTCGTCGATGCCCGTCTTTGCCCAGCGGTTTAACG
>DIUH01000438.1 GCA_002428205.1 Planctomycetaceae bacterium UBA6163 | reverse complement strand
TGCCCGGCGTGCAGGTTGCTGGTCGTCCAAGCTTGCACGAGCGGAAAAACCTGGCTCGCTTCGGCCGCTGGCATAACATCGGCCCGCCACTGGGTCAGCGGCAACAGCGGGTTGCTGGCCACTTGATCGGCTTCGCCCAACAGGATCTGACTTGGGTTCCGATTGCTGCAAACGAAACTGCGTCCCGCATCGTCCTGATAGAAACCGAACTGGGAATTGCCGGCGACGCTGCGGTAATCACCGCCAAACGGTGCGAAGCGGAAGTCGCGGGTTGATAGCGAGAGCGGTTTTTCGGCTTCGGGCCACAGTGGGCTGGCCGAACGGACTTCGCCGCCGCGCAATCCGCTGGCCACATGCACTTCGTTTTCCAGCGTCCACGCCGGATGGTTCGCACGCAGCTGTTCGTTATCTTCGCTGAATCCCGTGAACCAAACTTCGCGATGATCACAAACGCCATCGTTATCGGTATCGGCAAAATAGGTCACTTGGCCGGCTAGTGTCGCGATCACTCCGTCGCGAAACGGCATCAAACCGGTCGGAAAAACCAGCTCATCGGCGAACACGACCGCGGTCTCGAAGTAGCCGTCGCCGTCTTCGTCCGTCAATCGTTTGATCTTGCCAGACGGTTTTCCGCCATCGACGGGCCCAGTCGGATAGTCTCGCATTTCGACGACCCACATCCGGCCAAGGTGGTCGAAGCAAGCGGAAACTGGATCGATCACTTGTGGTTCGGCTGCGGCGAGTTGGACCTTCAACCCCGGCAGCAACTCAATCGTGCCGATCGCTTGGTCGGGCGGCAACGGCGTGTTGCGAAGCGTTTGAGCGAGTAGGTCGCTGCCCAGCGGAACGCAAACGAAGAGGCAGACGACAACCTGGTTGAGCCAAGTGGGCATTTGATCTCGGTGGGTCGGGGTGGTGGGAAAGACGATCTTCAGCTCGTCGATACTCACATCCTAACCGATCAGATAGCGGCCGCGTAAACATTCGCGATGTGTCTTGGCCAATTCCGCTCGCGCCGTTTGACCGGCTCGCGCCGCAGCGTCCGCCAGTTCGCCCAACAGCACGCCGTAACGCGAGATGGAATCGCATCCGACGTCCCAGCCGGACCGATAAATTAGTTCATAGCGTCGCGCCGCCGAATCGAAGTCGGTCCCGCCAGCGATCAAATCGGCTTGGTCGACCCAGTACTGGCAGACGCGATCGCGCCAACCGGTCATGTCGATATCCGCTGGCGAAGTCGCCACCAACAATCGCGAGACGTAATCCGGATCGAGCCGATCGGCGGCATCGAGATCGATCAGCCGAGCGACCGAAAACTTACAGACGCGATCGTTATCAAAATGCGTGCGAAAACGCACCGATTGGTCGGTAAATAACGATGCCATCGCGCCGCGACCGTAATAGCCGATCGCTCCGTGAACGTCGCCCTTTCGCTGGGCCGACCACCCCAGCACGTCATGAACCCAAGCCAAATCGTGCCTTCGCGCTGCGATGCGGCGACAATGTTCCGTGGCCAAATCCCAGTCCTGGTTCTTCCACTTTTCCAGCGGCAAGTTCCACTGCTTGGCCAGCGTCCGCAGGCTCGACTCGGGCATGTGACTGGGGTCAAACATCCACTGAACGACGTCTTGATCCCAGCGGGCGTCCAGCATCGCGGCTAATTGCGGTGTCATACGACGCCGGATTTCGTTGTCCAGTGCGCCCAGCGACAGGTCGCAACGCACCGCGACTTCAGCGATCCCGTGATCAAGCAAACGATCGCCCGTGGCTTCAATCGGAAAATCTTCGTCGAACACATCGGTGATGGGAGCGGGCAGGTGACGCAGCGCCCAGCGGATCGCTGTGGTCAAGCCGATACCATGCGTCGGATTCTTCGTTGGCGGTTCAGCCGGAATCGCCAACCCGCGTTCGCGACCAGGAAAACGCTTTGCCAGCGAGTCGTAAACGATCGCTTCGGCCATCGTTTCACCGTAGGGCAAACAATCGCCGCCGCCATGATACCAATGCACGACTTCGGTGATCGTGTTGTCGGGCCCGACGCGACCGCACAACCAATCGCCCATCGAGTTGCCCAGCAGCGGTAGGAAATCGGGCGGCATCAGCCCTGGCCAAATGACTTCAGGCGTCTCGTCCAGCAAAATCTTGGGATGCACCGGCTCACAAAACTCGCTTTCGCAAACCGCCTGGCTCGAAAAATCGTCAAACCACTCACACCACTGTTGCGACAATTCCAAACCATAACGGTCTGCAATCGCCGACGACCAGCGTGGTGCATCGAAACCGGAGCGGGAGACGGGGGAGTCCAAGGTCAGTGTCAATTGCGAGTCAGTATTCAAAGCAAGTTTTCCGGCGGGCGGCCCAATCGTTTACGCTCTGCAGCGGATTATGGTTGAGCTCGTAACAGTTTACGCCAAAAAGGCATCAAACGGTGGGTGAGGGTCGAATTGCGGGTGTCAGCGTCCGAAAATCGCGGACGCGATGACGATTGGGAAAACTTAGCATTCAAAACGACGCGCTACCTTGGGTCAGCACAAAAAGTTTGTAAGTCAAAATCGTCTCAATTTGCCGAGGCTTTGTGATCCGCAATTGGTGGCGACCGCGCAAACAAACTGAGCAACTTTTGTTCTGTGCAACTGTTGTGCCTAACGAATCGTAGCACCCAGCGAAAGACTTTGGGTTACCTGCCGATCATTCTGGCCAACATCTCTTTCGCCGCTCGCGCCACGCTTTCACCCGCACCCGCCGTCGGCACGACGACCCCGATCCCCCGAGTGTTCTTGCCACCGGCACTGCTGCCAGCGGGAATCGGCACAAAATCCAGCTCCAGCGTTTTTGCCAAACGCATCGCGCGAGGCAAATGAAAGGCGTTGGTGATCAGCCCGATCGGTCGCGGATCAGCCGAATTGCTGGTGAAGGTCGGCAAGTAAGCCGCCAGGTTCCGCATTTCCGCAATCGTATTTTGCCCTCCGCAGCGAAAAATTCGGTCCCGAGGAACGCCTAACGACATCAGGATCTCGCGTCCCAGTTCCGCCGGGTCGTCAGCGGTAAAATCGGACGATCGCCCCGAACCGTCGCCACTGTCGAAAATGGGTTCGGGGCGAGGCATCTCGGTTCCGGTGCAAATGATCCGCTCGGTTTTTTGTGCGTGCCACAATTTTGCCGCCATGGCGATCCGTTCGCCAGCGCCACCGAGTTCTGGGTGGCCAGCATGATTTCGCACTGCCGCGCCGCCCAGCAAAATCACCGCTTGAAACTCGGGCGCCTCGTCAGCGATCGGCGAAATCGACGTCAGGGGATGCTCGACCGCGCCCATGATTGCGTTGGCAAACGAAGGCGAAAACAACAGCCAAATCGCCAAAAAAACCGCTGCGAACACAAATCCCGTCGGACGGTTCCCGACGCGAAACTGATAAATCGCCGCCCCAAA
>DIUH01000007.1:10067-13573 GCA_002428205.1 Planctomycetaceae bacterium UBA6163 | reverse complement strand
GCTTCTTCAGCTTCTCGGGCATACTCGAATCGTCGTGATTGGTCTTCATGATCGGTTCAAGAACCAGCTCAAGAACCTTTGGGTCTCACTGGTTGCCTTGAGGACGTAGTGTGTAGCGCGAGTGGATCTTCGACTCCGGGACTCTCGCTGCGGCTCGCCATGACGCTGCATCGGGTTTCGCCTTCGGGCATGCACAGACCGTGGGCCCATTCATGATTTAGACCAGGGCCAACAGGAACCATACCCCGACAGAAGAAAATACAGGGGAGCTCAATCTCGTTCAGGGCCTGACAGCCAGTCAGTACCTTTCACCCTCACTACCTTTCTGTTTACGCTTGGGCGGTGGATTTTGGCGTGTGCCCTATACCAACGCTGCAAAACTCGATACTGAGCCTGTGGCTAACAGTTACTCAGGCGGGGTTCGCACCCGCTCGTCTTCAAGCCATTTCCAGTCCGCACGTTCATCGCATGGTTCGCCGCATTTGCATCGGGTACACTTCGAGCATCGTGAACGACGTTCGACAATTATAGCAATTGCACCGACAACTATCAAATTGGTTAATGCACGAGACGCCATTTCACTCTCGCTATGCGTCGTCGGAATCGGGGCGGTTTTGGCCAGCGAGCGTTGTGGCTCTGCGCGACTGATTTACCAGTGCGGCTACGAACCAGCCAATCACGGCGCTGGTTAGTATGGGACCAATCGGTATTTCGCGTCCGCTTGATACAGGCGAGAGCGTCATGGCGATAATTGAACCGAGTCCGGCGAAAATGTAAGAGCGCAAAACAACGGATACATCGGATTTCTTGGTGGTCAGTGCCATTACAAAGAATGCAAATCCAACGACCGCACCGACTGTGACGCCAATCCTTGGAGTATCACGGAAGTATGCGATCGAGGCAGCGCACATTGCGAGGCCAATTAACATGCGAGCGATCGTAAAACGGAAGTACATTCAACGTATGCTCGAAGTTGTTGAAGAGGACTTAGTCGGCGAACGGCTGCCGTAACCGGGCGGCGACGATTGATTGTCCATTCTAAAGCCCGCCTGACTTCGCCGATCCGGTTCTCGGCATTGTTACCGACTCAAGGCCAGGCCGGCATAGCCGTTTACGGTGCGCGTTCAAACAGCTTCCGCGGGTGCAACGATACCGTGGTCCAATCTTCGTGACCTGTATCCTCGCTGTTCTCGACTTCGACAGCGACAAATGCGTCTAGCGTAGGAAGGAATTCGACATAGTGTATACTTGGGTTTGCGTAATAAACATTAACACCTGATTTGCATTTTTGTTGCTGGATCAACTCGCCGTTTGTAAAATCCAATAGCTTGATCCAGGCACCAGTGTTGCTGAAGAGAGTAGATTCATCGATGAAGGCGAGCCCCCGCCGCAGCGAGGAGTGGAGGCTCCCGTTGGGAAGGCGAGAAGTTTCTGGGATTCGGTGCAAGACATCGCCCGATGCTGAATCACAAATCAGGATTTCCAAAGCCCGCGGTGAGTAAAACGCGATCCTGGAACCGTCGGCGGAAAACGTGATTGCGGGCCGATTGCCCTTCCCCCAGTTCTCAATCCGTGTCTCGTCGAACTTACTTATCATCTTATACTCATCCAGATCCCACAACTGGATTATGTCATCCGTTGCGGCAGCGAGTAATCGGCTCCCGTCGGCGGAAAACGCGATGGCGAGAATTCTCGGAATGCCCGTGGCGAGCGTCTTTATTGGCTCCGCAGTCGCGGCGTCCCAGATAATGATTCTCCCATCTTCGCAACCGGTGGCGATTATAGCCCCCGCCGGGCCGAAAGCGGCACAGGTGAATCCGAAACCAGTTTCTGGAACGATTCCTGTATGCGCGAACCTCCAAATGTCTTGATGTCGCCACTTATTCCATCCGTGGTCTTCTTTGTAAACCTGCGATGTTTCGTCGACACTCTCAAACGGACTTGGAAATTCTTTCAGCATTTTTCCCGTCTTGAGGTCCCAAAGTCGAGTCGGGGTCGCCTTCCCTGTTGCGACCGTCAGTAAAGCACCATCCGTTGCGTTCAAAGCAACGCCGAGTACGACTTCTGAATGTTCGATCAAGCGGCTCCGCTTGCCGGTGGCCATGTTTCACACGCCAACTCCCTGGCGGTCACCGCAGAAAATTGTTGCACCGTTACCAGAGGCTTGAAAATCGAACGCATTCGTTTTCAGGATCAGTGGTTGGTGCGGATGCACGCCTTGTAGCTGATCCAATGAAACCACAGTGCCCGCGGCTTCGCTGTTGGAGCGGACGATAGACTCATCGGACGTGTGTCGCAGTTCGTTGCTTCTATCGGCGCAACCGAGAAGGAGAATCGGCAACGCAAGTGAGAGGCGATCGATTCCGTTCATTCTGTTCCGTTCGCACTTTTCCGAGAGGGTAGGGGGTAACGTTTAGGATCACGGGGACCGAGGAGCTGATTGTGATTTCAGAACCGGCTGCGCCGAGGTCTCCCGTGCATCCGGTTGCTCGTCAGCGTCCCACCAATGGTCGAGATGCTTTATGCCTGCGGTACGTCCGTCTGCCGTAACCCACAGGGTAAATAGTTCATCGGAGCGTTCTTTTCGAGTCGGGTCACGGAAGTTTACGGCCCAGATTTCAATATGGTTCAGTTTCCCGGTTGCTTCTGCTGCAACAGGAATCTGTATCAATTTTTGACTTTGGAAAACCATCCGCATCAAAGCTTCGTTGGTGGCACCGGTAGCTTTTGCCGCGCTGACTAGACTATTGGTGGCGCGGCTTCGGATTGCCTCGGCAGCCAGAGCCGCGTCTTTTATGGTTGGCCTTGCTGGAAGCTGAAGAACAGAACATGACCAACCTTCCGTGGGCGAATGATAGAATGCGTCGAATACAGTCAGTCGCGGCGCAATAAGATTTCCACCGCCATCAAGTACGGTACGATATCGAAACGATACACCAGAGTGCCCGCCTTTCTTGGGAAGGAGCGCATACGTGACCGTCCACATTAGACCAGCATCGCCGCGATCCAGAATGGTCGCAGTCTCGAAGTGAAACTTGTGTGGTGTGATCAACTGTTGATCAACGAGCGACTCGAGTTCGGGACCAGGCGTCGCAGTTTTCACGGCGTCGACGACCGACTGGAGCTTCGACAAATCATTAACCGGATGGTCGTCTTTGGCCAACCGATCGATAGGATAATCGAAAATAATCTGTCCGATCCGAAACACCATATCCGGATCAGCGTCCGGCAACAACTCGGCGGCCCCAGGATTCGGCCCTGGAAAGATCATCCAATTTCCAAAGACCTCGTCGCCAACTGCAACACGAGAGAACAGCACGATGAGGACTGCGGCAATTAGGACTCTCATGATGGCAGTCTTTCCCGCTGACGAACGTCCGAAATCACGCGGTTGCGGCCTTGTGATTTGCAACTTCCAAACGCGCGATCCGCAACTCGCGGCGAGTAGTAAGGTGTCTCTCGGATTTAGGATACACTTTGCTTTCCCCTGTTGCCACGGATTTCTC
>DIUH01000007.1:681-9975 GCA_002428205.1 Planctomycetaceae bacterium UBA6163 | reverse complement strand
GCGATCAGGTCGGTCAAACGGCCAGGCATCGGCAACGTGTAGCGCTCGAGATAACGATGGTAGGCTGACCAGCTCAGGTTCGCACCCTTCTGACTGCGCCGCCGCATCCAGCGTAGCCCTAACCGGCGTGCAGCTTCACGGTACTTCATTAACATCTGTCAGGTGTCAGCAAAGGTGTCAGGCGTCTTTGTTCGTCATATGATTGGCGTCATCAATGACTCCTGACACCTTTGTTTGCCTTCTCGAAGCAAGTGGGATGCCATGAAGAGAAGTGAGGAAGGGAGTTGGCCTTGCTATCGGTCAGCGATCCTGCACGGAAATCTTTGTAGATTTCTGTTAGATTTCATCAAAGCTCTCAAAGGCCAGTTCCTCGGGATGCTCAAGCAACTCTCGCAGTTGTTGTTCAAGCTGGCGAGCGTCGATCAAGCCGCGAAAGCCGAATCGGAAGCCACCATTGGCGTCCTGGTGCAGTCGGTACTGCAGCAGCGGATGCTGGCGCATCAGACGCGTCACCTCCATGCTGTGTACGATGCGACCTGACGGCAGCGAATAGAGCTGCGGTGTCCGGCCTTCAAGGTCAACCAAGAACCTTCGCCCTTTCACACTGGCCAACGACGCGCGATCGCCCGTCCGGTATCGCAGCAGTGGCATGAAGGGGTTACGAGCACTCGTCACCGCGATCTCACCACGCTGACCATCCGGCAATGGCCAGCCTTCGTCATCGAGAATCTCGACATGCACGTCATGCGGCAGAATCTCATGCCCCTGCTCCGTTCGCACCGCAAGGATGCCGACTTCTGTCATCGCATAAAGATCAAGCACAGGGCATCCGTATCGCGTGCGCAGGCCTTCGGCTTGGCTTGGTGCAAGGTGCATGATGCTCGATACGATTGCCTTGGGGGCATGATCGGTTTCAATCGTTTCGAGCGAGCGAAAAGCAAGTGGGTCACCAAGCCAAATCGGCGCACGCCAATGGTTGATGTACCGAGCACACTGATCATGCGACCGCCATGCACTGGCATCAAGGTTCACACGCACGCACCCCGCTTCGCGCAAGTAAGCCACGACGATCGCCGTCGTGTAGGCACCTCGATACGCCGCGACATTGGTCATCGCCACCTGACCAACGCCACGCGGAAATAGGATTCCTTCGCGTTTCAGAGCCCGCTCAATCAACGGAACACCGCAAGCCGCCGTCGCGGGGCTGGAGAGCATTCGCGTGGGGTGCCCCGTCGTTCCGCTGGTCGAAAACACAATCAAGTCATCGAGTGATTTCGAATCGGGCACAAAGTCCCATACGCGCGGCGCAAGGTCCTCACGATCACAACTGGGCAACGTGTCAAACGTTGTCGCTGCGACGCTCCCGAGCGAACGTGCGCGGTTGCGATAAAACGGAACTTCACGAGTGCAGAACTCCGCGAACGAATCGAGCCAACTCGGCTTCTGGATTGCCTGACCGTCCGATCGCTCCAACTCATCCGCAAAGGCATTGACCGCTTGCAAGCCAGCTTCATCAAGTTGCTCGCCATTGGGCCAATTCCACTCCGGCGCATCAGGGTGTTGTCTCATCTGGCGCAGGAAATCTCGCCCGGCACCGGTGATGATCGGAAACCGCTCGTCTTCGCCTAGCTCAGGATACATGCCCACTGACTCACTCTCCATATCGGCTGGCTGATTCCATCGCCTTGGCTTGGGCCATCGCTTCACGAATTTCGCGATTCCGCTTTTCGGAAGCGAGCATCGCTATGAGCACGCGATCACGCTCAACGGTGTCCAGCGTCACCAACCGATCAGCAGCCTGCTCAACGCTTTCGCCCGACGGTCGATACCCGAGTTCCGACAAGCAGAATCGAGCCAATTCTTCGCGTCGATCGGGATCGTGAACAAACGATTCCGCAGGCACCAGCAACGACAATTGTTCCAAACTTGCATGGCAGACGAGATCGCACATTGGTTCCAGCAAGTCGCAACGGCTGAGGAACCAGGGATCGTGCAACAACCAAATCATCACCGCACAAACGGCCCGGTGGGACGCGGTGCGAGCGTGAAATCGGTTCAACACGACCGCGGTGTCAAAATCAAACTTCATTGCGCGGAAGTGATCACACAAGATCGCGTTCAATTGGATGATCTGGTTCTGCTCATCCTGCTCGCTCACTTCGTGCATCGCGGCATGACTGGCGCCAACGTCTAAGAAGTCGCTGGGGCATTCGGTCAACCGCCGAAGGAGTGTTTCGATGGGAGGTCCTTCGTGCATCATCGCTTTTGCTCACTATATCGAGTCCGGCTGAACTGTTTCGCAAACAGAAGCAACTCTTCCATGCTGTCGACCAGATGAACATTCCATCCGTCGGCTTGCATCCGCATGATACCGGGGTCGCTTGACTTTTCGGCATTACCATTGCCGCCGGGCATCTGCAACACATACGTTGCGCCTCCTCCGCATCGTGTCACCGCTTCACGTGCCACATCCCAGCCGATCCGTCCATTCGCTTCCTGTTCAAGCATCGCAAACATGTCTTGATCACTGATAACAATCACGTGCACCGGACGTTCCTGTTCGCGGCTGGTCAAGAACGTCTCTGCCAAACGATGGATGCCAAACGCGTAACCGGTGCCGAGATAATTGGTCAGCAAACCTATGCACGCTTCTGAATCTCGGATAAACCCCTCCGTCGCGACGCTGCGTCCCGGCTCGCCACTGAGCACAACCTTCACGCGAGCGCCCGCCCGCAGGGCGGACAGCACCATGATTGTACCGGCTAGGATCGGATAAGAGAGATTGTACGCAGGGTCTGGCATCGAGCCCGAACAATCGACACCTAGGTACAAATCGATCGGCAATCGCATCGGCTCCAACCCCGGCGACTGCCCTGAAATACGTTCGCGGGTCGTCACGCCGGGGATCACCTCGCTGCCGCTGAGCAGCGTCGCCCACCAATCAATCTGCTCAAGCGGCTGCGAAGCTTCCCAGACCTCCAGCCCCTCGGGCATCGGATCGTGTGCCTGCACGGCCGCGCGAGCCGGAAAGGGGATCAAATGTGGCACCGCCCGCTCACGGTAAAAGCGAGCCGCAACATCGCGTGCGTCCCAGTTCAAACCCACCGCCTCGAGTAACTGCTGGTACTCAAACGGTCCCCGCATTACCTTCTCCGTCTTTCGTCCTGAATCCTCGCTCCGTGTCTTTCCGGCACCCGCGCCGCTTGATCCCTGCAAGCCCGAGATCAGCGGATCTTCGGCGGGATGCATGACACCCTCCGCTTCATCATCGTCAGGCTCCGCAATCCCATCGGGAAATCCTCCCGCGCCTGCGGCAATCGCATCGCACCAAAGTTCGAAAGCCTTCAAGTCCTCGGCTTGCTCTTCCACGACGTAGGGAAAGCATAGGCAAGCGAAACGACTGCCGCCGCTCAACCAATCACGCGAATAGCTTCGGATCAATCGAGCGGCCAATTGCGCATCTTGGGTCAACCTCGCGTTATACTCACCGACGGCCAGCGTCTGCGGCGGCAGCTTCCACAGCAACTCGTAGGTTCGCATGTAGAGAAACCAAAGTGGCGGCGGATTTGGCGCCAAAGTCTTCTGGTAAATGCCCGCCATGTCTAGTTTATCGCTCCGCTCCAGTCGATCGTTAATCAGCAAGTCCGAGTAGAGGTTGCTGATCATCGGTGCGTAGGTCTCGACCTCCGGAAGCCCGCGTCGCATGCGTGACAACAACCGTGCGTTATCCGACAGATCGGCGGGACAAAGCACGTGATGGCCGATTTCATGCGCAAGGATCTCTTGCCCAAAATCCGCCAAACCCAATTCGACGATCTTGCGCACGCTGATGACGACCGAATGATCGACCAATCGGATCATCGCAAAGCTTCCGCTTAAGCCCGCCTTCTGTTCGTCCTCGACCGTTTCGCACCAAATGGGCTCGTGCAATTGAACGTAGGGGCTCCAGACGCCCAGCGCAGCGGACCATTGGTCCTGCCACCGCTGCCTAACGCTCTGGATTGACTCGCTCTTCTCGCTCACGCTGTGCTCGCCCATGAATTGCCTTTGTTGTTTTTGTTGGGCGTCACGCACGCGATGATGAAGACATGGAACGAGGTGGGCAGTGTCACCGCAAGCGTCTGGCCATCGAACGCGTGGCTGCTCTGGCCGGCGAGATAAGCGAATCGTTGCTCGTGTCCGTTCCAGCGCACGAGTCCGTCATGCGAGAGCACCGGCTCCGCATTGTTGACCACCAACCGTTCGCCCGGTTGCAGATGGAGCAGCGCAAAATCATCGGCGTTACCCTGTCGCTGCAGGTGCCAACCATAGACATCGGCAAACAATCGCCACACAGTGGTCTGATCGGTCACCATCAGATGCGTCTCGCTTTGGAACACGATGGGCGGACGCAGGAATGAACCGCCGAAGCCACGGAAGGCACCGACACGCTTCGCCAACACCGGCACTCGCGAGGTTTGCAAATCGTTCGGGTCGCTCCAGCGGTCGCGTCGCAAGCGTTCCAAGGTTACCTGCCAAGCGGAATCGTCAATCGCGTCGGCTTCGCGATCAAATGCTTCGTCGATGCTCATGCATCGTGCGGCCACGTCGGCAGGCAATCGCCCAAGCCGCTCCAACGCCCCTTCGCGAAGCTGCGCCATGCCACATCGCCAAGCAAGCAGCATCGCGATGGCAAGCAATTCATTGACCGATTGACAGCGACCGCCGAGCGATGCGAGCCGCGCGAGCCAATCGCGGGCGCGGGCGTCTTGTTGCTGAGCAACATGGATCAACGCGTTGCTGAGCGCGCCGGCGACACGGTTTGGCTCCCTCGCGACGAGCGGTACCAACTTTGGAAGCGTCTGTTCCCACAACTGGTTTAGCGCCGGCAAGCGAGATTCTTGGCCCCAATAGCCAGCTCGAAACAGATCAAGCGAAACGCCATACAGCTCCGTCGTGACGCTGCGTGAACGCTCTGGGAAAAGGGCATGCGTGGCGGCTACCAGCGGCTCGACGCGGTGAACCAAATGTTCGAAGAATGCACTCGCATCCAGCGGAGGCCCCTGCAAGCTTTGCGAGCGAAAACGCTGGTTCAGCGCATCGCGATCGGCTTCGAGCGCCGCGACGAACGCAGGGTGCAGCGGCTTCGTATCTCGTGCTATCCCTTCCACGTCAACCACCTCAAGTAGTTCGTGTAACGCTGGTGAAGGTATTTTAGTTTCAACACATCGTCATACATGTGTCCGTAGAACTTTCGGGAAGCACTCCATTGTTTGAGTATCCGTTCGATCTCCGTCAGTCGCGCGCGGACTTCGCTTTCGTCGACGCCATCGAGTCCTTGATCGAATTTATCCGTCAATGCTCTCACCGGATCGTCAGCGTCGAGCGATAAGCGGTCATACTCGGCGCACGCCATGTCAAACATGCGTCGGATCCAACCGATCTTGTCGCTCCGCAGCGCAGCATTGCCCGCATTTTCAAAGAATGGGCAATCAGGGTCTTGGGTCAGCTTGTCGTGCAAAACGAATGGGATCAGTTGGCGCACGTCCTCCAATTCCACTTGATTCTGGCCGCGGAAGTAAGCGAGTGCCTTGACGAAAGTCAACAAAGTCATCAGCGCGCGGACTGACAAGCCGTTTTTGGTTTGGGCCCCGATGTCTTTCTGCTTGTCCTTGCCGCTTTCACCGCCGGCGATCAGATGCCAATCAAGGCCGGCTAGCTTGACGGTATCTTTGGTCTTGTATTCGAACTGAGTCGCGGCCGATTCCAAGTACTCGAATTGACTTGCGAAGAATTCAAGTCGTCGCAAAATCGGCGTAGGCACAACGACCGCACGGATTTCTCTTTCGATCTGATTCGATTCGGCTTCGGTGAACACGATTTCGCCGGGCACGATCTCCTCCGGTTTGACGCCCGATTCGATGCGGGTCAAAAGATCGCCGAGAAACCGTGAGTTGAAATGCAGCGTCTTGACGACAATGTCGATGCGGTCGCGAAGCGCCTCAATCACTTGGTAAGTGCCACCGCCCGAGTCGTCGTTCGCGGTCAGGTACCAAGCCGAATCAGGGCACTCGAACGTTTGGTCATAAAGCTCCGCATAGTTGTCGGCCATCAACGTCAGTAGTGCTGACTGCGTCCGCGTCGGAATGCGGTTGTATTCGTCGATGATCTTGACCCGCATGCTGAGCCATTTGCGCCAAGCAATTCCAATCTGGTCGAGGCTTTGAGCTTTGACAATGTCCGAGGGGAGCGGACTGCCGATCAAGTCGGCAATCGTCATCTGCGGTTGGCCCTTTTGAATCGCACGTCGCACCTCGCGAATCGGATAGCCTGCCAAGATCGACATCAAGATCGCACTGGTCGTTTTGCCTCTGCCCGGACCGCCAACCAACAAGCACTTCGCTCGCACCGCAAAGGTAAGCAGCGGCATCAAGACAAAGCTGCAATAGCTCTGGCCCGATGGCAGAACGACACGGTCGCGATGATCACCGAACTCATAACTCTGCGACGGCCCATCCTGATACTCGATGTCATAAAAGGGGCTGATGATCGCATGGTTTACAATCCAGAAATAAGCTTGGCGAAGTTTCTCATCGAGCGGTAACGCATGGCCGTCGAGCGTCTGATGAACGGTGACGGGGCCACGGTACAAATCCGCAACATCGAATTCTTTTAGGGAAATCGATGACTTCGGATTGGTCGGTGCCTGCGAAACTCGTTGAAGCAACTGTTTGAACACGAACCGGTCTCCAAGCCCTTGGCGAAACACAAGCAACACGCGTTGCCATTAGAATGCATCGGCGGTGGTCGGTGGTGGGTCATGTACGGACAGAGCTTGTGGGCTGTTGATTTGGTGTCTTTTTGCGAAGTTAGCGGAGGCGACGCGTGAGCAAGTGACCCAGTCGGCTTCCGTTCGGTCGAGACACCCTCCCGCGCGCGGGAGGGTCGAGCGGCAGCGAGGGGAGGGCGGCAAACAGCGGATAGGACGCAGCCCTCTCCGGCCCTGAGGGTCCGACTCTCCCTGAGGGCATTGGTAACTACACAAGTCACGGGGCGTAAATGTGCGGAGTCACCTTAATCCCGCAGGCTCGTCCTGCGGTTCATTCGGTTTTATGCTACTTGGCGTAAGGGCGCGTCGCGCGCACACGTGGCCGGCTGATTTGCCTCCGGCAAATCAGCCGGCCACGTGATGGGGGCGAGAACTGGGCTACTAGCAAGAAACCGGAAACTTCCGCAGGGCAAGCCTGCGGGATTCAAGCTCCAACTTCCCAAAGCACTGCTCCAATTCCGGATGACTTGTGTAGATACCAATGCCCGGAGGGAGAGTGTCCTGCGCATCGCAACTTGACGCGTGAGCCACAGAACGACCGCCCTTTCCATGACAAGTCAAAGGTACACGTTTGAACAATATTGAACTGGTCGCGGCCGCGTGTGGATTCCTCGCCGTGGCGTTGACAATTTACCGCAGCATCTGGTGCTGGCCCGTAGGGCTCGTCCAGGTCGTGCTTTACATCAGCGTTTTCTACGACGCCAAGCTTTACTCCGATGCCATCCTTCACGTGATCTACATCGGCCTGCAGTTCTATGGCTGGCACCAATGGCGTCAAGCATCGCGAAACGGCCTTCAAGAACCTAACGCCGTCCGAGTCGAGAGACTGAGCGTGGTTGGCACCGGACTCGCACTGGCGACCTGCGCGGCGCTCACGCTGTCGATCGGTTGGCTGATGTCGACATTCACCGACGCCGATTGGCCTTTCGCCGACGCTTTCATCGCGGGGACAAGCTTGGTCGCGCAGTACCTGCTCGCAAAACGACAACTGCAAAACTGGTATCTGTGGATTGTCGTCGATGTCGTTGCCGTGTTTGTCTTTTCGGCCAAGGCGCTCTATCCGACCGCAATCTTGTATGGGCTCTTTTTAATCATGGCCGTGACCGGCGCAATCGTGTGGCATCGACGACTGCGAATGCAATCGAGTGTAAACGCAGGAGCTCATCCATGAAAATCGGATTGACGCTCGGAAAGTACGCGCCGCTGCACCGCGGGCACCAGCACGTGATTGAGACCGCGCTGGCCGAGATGGACCACGTGGTCGTGCTGATCTACGACGTCCCCGAAACGACACCGATCCCGTTGCCCGTTCGAGCTGCCTGGATCCGAAAGCTCTATCCGCAAGTCGAAGTGCTTGAGGCATGGGACGGGCCAGTGGAAGTCAGCGCGGACCCCGCGGTCACTGCGATGCACGATGCGTACCTGAAGCGACGCTTGCAGCATCACCGCATCACGCACTTTTACTCGAGTGAGTTCTATGGAGGTCACGTCAGCGAAGCACTCAGCGCGATCGACCGCCGCGTCGATGAATCTCGCGTCAAGATCGCGATTTCGGCGACGCAGATTCGCGAGTCACCCTTTGCCCATCGCGAAATGCTCTCTGATGTCGTCTATCGCGACCATCTGGTCCATGCCGTCTTCCTGGGTGCCCCGTCGACGGGAAAATCGACGTTGGCCGAAGCGATGGCGGCGCAGTACCAAACCGTTTGGGTGCCCGAATACGGTCGTGAGTATTGGGAGAAACACCAAGTCGATCGACGATTGACGACGGATCAATTAGTGGAGATCGCCATCGGACATCGGCAGCGCGAAGACCAAGCGATCATGTCCGCGAATCGATATCTGTTCATCGACACCGATGCATCGACGACGCGGAATTTCTCACTCCACTATCACGATCGATGTGACGCGCGACTTGATGCGATGGTCGCGGAAACGCGGACGCGATACGACATTTTCTTCCTTTGCCTTCCGGATTTTCCGCACGCGAATACATGGGATCGATCGGGCGAAGTGTTTCGCGAACCGTTCCAGCGTCGCACCGAAGCCGACCTCATAGCCCGCCGAGTTCCGTACCATAAAATCGGAGGAAGCATCGCCGAGCGGATACGAAAGGTGGCTTCGGTGTTGAACAGCACTTTGAAGCACCGACGCGGCTGACGCACCGAACCCCCAATCAAGCGACCGCTTTATGTGAAAATTACAAGAAAACTCGAAAACCCCTCGCGTTTACCGTGTGCCTTGGAGGTTCCTAAGCAGGTCGGCACAAAAACTTCGGCAAAACAAAATTAGCCGCATCGCGTTAGCGACAGTTGGTAGGAACCGGGGCTAACGCTGGGCCGTCAAAAATTCGGTATTGCATTGGTTTTGGAAGTGATGATCTTTTCTCCTCAAGGGTAGGTTTAAGACTGAGGTTGCCAACCCCAACGGGGTTGACTAGCAAAGCCTGGGGTCGCGCAGCGCACCCCAGGAATAGCAACCTGAGG
>DIUH01000007.1:0-668 GCA_002428205.1 Planctomycetaceae bacterium UBA6163 | reverse complement strand
GCGCTGCGCGACCCTGGGCTTTGATGTTTGACCGCGTTGCGGTGGGAGGCTATCGCTATCGGATTCAATCTTGCCCACAGAAGAACCGCGACGCTACCAACCTTTTAACAGCCCAGGCTAACGCCCAACGGATGATTATACCGAAAGATTTGCGATAACCTGCTTAGCGACAAAAAAAGAAAGACAACCAGAAAGACAACCAGAAAGGCGGCGCAGCCGATCGAAAGCTTTTGAATGATCCCCAGGCCAGATTGGCTGGGGACGAGGAAAAGACGGTTGGCGAGGTGTTAATGTTGAAAGGCAAAGAGAGAACCGGGCCCACAACTTGAGAGCCGCGTTGGTATGGCTGCCAACGCTCGGGAACACGCCGGATACGTGCTCGGCTTAGAACACGAGCGACAAGCCCCACCGCTCAACCGCTCGCCGCCAAGACATACGAGACCAAGGCGAGCGCCTCGATTAAGTTCAACGCCACGCGCCACCGGGTACGTGCGAAAGATTCTCAATTAACAAAACGCTCGGCTCGCGTACTCCGGGCGAGTAGTAAGGTGCCTCTCGGATTTAGGATACACTTTGTTTTCCCCTGTTGCCACGGATTTCTCCTTTGTGGTGTCCCAATATTTGATCCTTGTCCAATTGTACTACCAAACCCTCTCAGAACCGGACGT
>DIUH01000004.1 GCA_002428205.1 Planctomycetaceae bacterium UBA6163 | reverse complement strand
TTAAACTCGCTGTCACCTTGCTTTACACCACTCGAACCGCAACGCGGTCAAACATCAAAGCCCAGGGTCGCGTAGCGCATCCTGGGCAAAGATCTCTCATACGACAATTCAACCCCAACGGGATTGGACAACGGTTTCAATGCGTCATTCGCTTGTTATTGTGCATTGTCGAACCCCGTTGGGGTTCACGGACGTCAGGTTGCTATTCCTGGGGTGCGCTGCGCGACCCCAGGCCTTGCTGTTAAACCCCGTTGGGGTTGGCAACCTCAGTCTTACAGCTACGCTCGAGGAACAAAGCTTACGACTTCCAAATCCAATGCAACCCCAACTTTTTTACAGCCCAGCGTTAGCCACGGTTCCCGCACATAACCGGGGCTAACGCCTAAGCGGCTGACGACGTTTTGCTCTAACATTCCTACCTCCCAGCTTAGTTTATGAAAACTTACAGACATTCCGTGATGCAATGTCGCACCCGAGCCCTGTTGTGCGTTTCCGCTCTCTTGATGTATTCGCCAAGCTTAGCGAGTGCAAATGATAGCTGGCTGACGTTGAATCATTTAGTAAAATTTCCGGATGCGATGTTCAATCGCTCTGGCAATTTTGACACGCGTCCCTCCGTGCCTTTTGTCGCCCTGCTGGAGTCACCAAAGCTTCGTGATTCACTTAGCCTTACCACGGCCCAAGCCGAGTTGATCGACAGCCATACAATGCTTGTCAATCAAGCGTACGATGACATAGCATCATTTCCAGGGAGCGCAGAACTCGGTCGCGGAGTCGTTGCGGCTGTTCGTGAGGCTGATGAAAAGATTTTTGCGACGCTATCCGATGACCAGAAGCAAACATTACTGGTCCAACGCGACTATCATCGTTACTTGCAAGGAATTTTGATCGAGCAGCAGAATATTCCTCAACTGCTTCAAACGGTGCACCAAGACACTTATTGGGATGAAGTCGAGAGGCCGCTATTTCTTGCAAGAAAGGCGGCATTGGACTCTGTGTTGTCAGTTCTCAATGAAACCCAGCTTGCCGAACTGAGAAAGTTGGTCGATCCGAAACTTCTGTTCGGGTTCAAGACCCGAACCGACGTCCTGCACACGCAATTGATCTGTGAGTTTCACGCCAGTCGTGGTGTCGAAGTCCCCTCGGGTTGCTTCGTCGATCTTAATTTTATGGGTTTTTTTGTAATGAAACCCGACGGGCGCGTCGGCTTTTACCAGTCGGGCGGTCGGTCCGCTCAAATTCCGACGGTGGTCAAGTTGCGGATTCTGAGCGACAGGAAATGCGCTGACAAGATCGGACTAGATGAAGACCAACGCTTCGCGATTTTGGACTTCATGGAAAAACTAGCAATGCTTCATCGCCAAATCTCTGACGAGCACTTGGCGAAACTAGGCGACTTGGAAGTTGTTACCCCGAAAGATCTGGTTGCGGAGAACGTAGCAAATGACCAACGATACATTGCTTTGGAAAACTCGGTTCTGCAAGAGCTTGAGGAACGAATCAGCGAAGAACAAAAATCGTTGTTGACCCAACAATTGGCTTTCGAAATGACGCAAGGACTTGGTATTCGGTGGGCATTGACCCGAGGCTCGCTTGGCAGACTTCTGAACGTGACGCACGAACAACGTGAGCGAATGGAGGTGCTGGCTCAACAAGCGGCCGATGAGTTGGCGCGAAAGTCACTGGATATTGAGAATCGTGTTTTTGAAACGCTTTCGTCAATCGACCCGGAAACGTTCAAGCGAATGCGGCGGCGAGTTGTGGCCGATGGTGCCTGCTCGTGTCCTGAAGCATTCATTCCGGCTGAGGTTGCTCAGGTGAGGCTCGATTTCAATGAACGAAATCTTCGCGAAATGGGATCCTCGAATCAGAAGTGATTTTGCCTGGCACGATTCGGTTTATCGCGACAAGTGACATAAGCATATCGGCAGGAGTGTTTCGGCATGTTAGCCGCATGTCGCTGGCCACGGTTCCCGCAAAAAACCCGGGGCTAACGCCCGAGCGGGCGAACGATNNAACGATGTTTTAACCGAACTTGCCGCTGACGTAGTCTTCGGTTTGTTGCTGCTTGGGTTTGGTGAAGACGGTTGTCGTCGCTCCCACTTCGATTAACCGGCCTTCGTAGAAAAATGCGGTTTGGTCGCTGCAGCGTGCCGCTTGTTGCATGTTGTGGGTGACGATGACGATCGTGTATTGGCGGCGCAGTTCGAAGATCAAGTCTTCTACGGCCAAGGTGCTTGCGGGGTCCAGGGCGCTGCACGGTTCGTCCATCAGCAAGACTTCGGGGCCGACGGCGATCGCGCGGGCGATGCAGAGTCGTTGTTGCTGGCCGCCGGACAAACCGAGCGCCGGCGACGCGAGGCGATCCTTCACTTCATCCCAAACGGCTGCCTTGCGAAGCGCCCATTCGACGACATCTTGCAGCTCGGTTCGCGACAATTTCATGTGCAATCGCGGACCGAACGCGACGTTATCGAAGATGCTTTTGGGGAATGGATTGGGGCGCTGGAACACGATACCAATTCGCCTACGCAAGTCGACGACGTCGGTGGTGCGAGACAGCAGATCGGTGTCGCCCAGGTTCACTGAACCACGTGCATGTGCCGAAGGGATCGTATCGTTCATGCGGTTGAACCATCGCAATAGCGTGCTTTTGCCGCAACCGCTCGGACCGATCAGTGCCGAGACGCGATTAGCCGGAATGTCGAGTGAGATTGCATGCAATGCTTGGAAGTCGCCATACCAAGCATTCAGGTCGCGGACACGAATCGCGAGTGTTGTCGGTTCCGATGTCTGTTCACGAGAGTGCGTGAAGTGCGTTTGTCGGCCATCGCGGGGGCGCGGTTCGATTGCCGCGGCCTCATTGGCAAGTGTGGTTGGATCGGACATCTCGCGAGCCCCCGTGATTAACTGAGTGGTTTGTGCAATTTTTGGCGAATCAGCACGGCCAGGGCATTGAAGGATAGCAGAATCGCCAATAACAGTATGATCCCTGCGGCAGCGATCGCATGAAACTCTTCCTGTGGACGGCTGATCCAATTAAAGATCTGCAGCGGCATCACCGTAAAATCGTCCATCAAGTTTTGCGGTGCTCGGCTGATATACACGATACCAGCAATGATCAGGATTGGCGCAGTTTCTCCGATCGCACGGCTCATCGCCAAAATCGCTCCGGTCAAAATGCCCGGCATGGCCGATGGTAAAGTAACGTGCCAGACGACTTGCCACGGGGTCGAACCGAGCCCCAGTGCGCCGTCCCGCAGCGATGATGGAACCGCCCGCAACGCCTCTTGGCTGCTGATGATGATGACCGGCAAAATCACTAGCATCAACGTCAAGGCACCTGTCAAGACGCCGCGGCCTAGTGGCAGCGAGAAGTGATACCAGGCTTTTTTTGTGATTCGACCGGCTTCCCCATCTTCATACAGCGTGTATCGCAATTCATCGCCTGTCGGCAGCGGGGTGCCGATTGGGATCACGTTTATGGCTACCTGGTTGCCCCTTGAATCAAACCCCTGCATGCCATTGACCAACTTGTTGACCGGTTGGCTCGGGTCGCTGACCGGCACCAAGATTGAACGCATGCCTTCGCTAAAAAATTGGTCGTAGTAGCGAACGCCAATTTCCAATCCGCCGCCTTGACTGGTCCGGCTGCCAAAGAGCCCAAACATGGATACAAACGCGGTCAATCCCAGCAACCCATAGACGACGCTGGGCACACCCGCGAGGTTTGAAATATTTAGCTGGATAACCGAGTATATGAAACGGCCATAGCGGTTTCGCGGCTGATACTCTTCCAGCAGAATCGCTGTCGCCACCCCGATTGGTAGCGTGAACAGAGCACACAACGAACAGACCCACAGCGTCCCAAAAATCGCCGGACGAATCCCCGCTTCGCTCGGGTCGGGTTCCGGACCGCCGGTCAGAAGCGTCAGCGAAAGGCTCGGAACACCCTGCAGCAAGATTGATCCGAGCAAACCGATCAACACCAGCACCGAGACGGCCGCGATGGTTACGCAAAGCCCACGAAAACGGGCATCGAGTTTGCGGCGCGGTTCACCGCTGAGCAATTGAATCGAGGCGAGCGGCCCCTTTGAATCGCTGTCGAATTCCGCCGGTGATTGCATCTTGGTCTGCTCGCGAAGGTTCATTCGTAAGCCTCGCGGAATCGACGACGCACGATGTTGCCAACCATGGTTAGGGCGAGTGTCATGATGAACAGCGTGAAGGCCACGGCGTACATCGAATAGTATTCGGTGCCGTAATTGGAAACGTCTCCCGATGCCATCTGCACCATGAATCCGGTCATCGTTTGCACTTGCTGGCGAGGGTCGAACGTGGCTTGCGCAAGGCTGCCCGCAGCCAAAGCGACGATCATCGTTTCACCGACGGCGCGAGCGATCGCCAGCAGAAATGCGCTAATGATGCCGCTTAATGCCGCTGGCACAACCACTTTGACCGACACGTCAAACCGCGTCGCGCCAAGCCCATAAGCCCCCTCGCGCAAACCGCGGGGAACGGCTTGCAGAGCGTCTTCGGCGAGCGAACAGACCGTCGGCAGACAGAGGATGCCGACCGCGATCCCGGCGCTGGCGGCGTTGTAAACACTGAATCCGCCATGTAACCACTGCAGGATCGGTGTGATCGTCATCAGGGCGAAGAAACCATAGACGACCGTCGGCACCCCGGCCAAAACTTCTAGCACAGGTTTTAAAACATTACGAACGCGCCGAGGCGCATATTCGCTGAGGTAAATCGCCGTGATCAAACCGAGCGGCAATGCGATCGACATCGCGATCGCGGTGACCAGCATGGTGCCGCAAATCAGCGCCCAAATCCCAAAGCTTTTGGTGCCGCCCAGCAGCGGGTTCCAGGTTGTGGAGCCGAAGAAATTGGCGAACGTCACTTCATCGGATTTGAAGAACGATACCGTCTCAATCGCCAACACGTAAATGATCGCGCCGGTAATCAGTAACGAAAACAGTCCCGATGCGATCAAAATCACATAGATCACCGTTTCGCGTCCGCGAACCAGTTTCAGCGACCGCTGTGATCGGCCCAGGTACTTGCTGACACGATCATCAAGGTCGCCTCGCCAGGTGGGAGTCGCCAGCGAATCAGCACTGCTCACGGCGTCTCCCGAAGATTCTGCTCCTGGAACACTTCCACTAGCGGCCCGCTCCGCTTTTCACCTTCGGGCGTCAAGTAGTGAGTCCCCGCTTTGCGGCCCACAAAATTGGCTAACCCGTGCTGATAAAGACTTGCGGGAATCGGCTGATAACCGACGGCGGTTGCGATCTCCGCAGCATTGGTGAGGAAGTAATTGACAAACAGCTTAACTTCCGGTCGCGCAACTGATTTGGCATTGATGTAAATGAATACCGGACGGCTCATCGGCGAATACTCGCCCGACTGGATCGTATCGGCCGACGGCAGAACAGCCTTTCCGGTTTCTGGATTGACGATCGGTATGGCGCGAATCTTCGATTTATTCTCTTCGTAATATGCCGCCCCGAAAAAACCGATTGAACCGGGGGAACCGGCAACACCAGTGACCAACACGTTGTCGTCCTCGCTAGTACTCATGTCCGACCGCAGCGAACTCTTCGATCCGACGGTGACTTCGCGAAAGTAATCGAACGTACCCGAATCGGTACCGGGTGCAAACGGTTCGATCGATCGCTCAGGAAAACCAGCACGAACTTCTGACCACAACTTGGGTGCCGGCGACTTTTCATCGCCGGACGCATAGATCTTGCGAATCTCGTCGATCGTCAAATGATCGACCCAGTCGTTTTTGGGGTGCACCGCAATGGTCAGCCCATCATAAGCGATTGGTAACTCGATCGCTCTTACCCCAGCCTTCACCGCAGCGGAAAATTCGTTGGCATCGATCGGGCGCGAAGCATCCGATATGTCGGTCTCGCCCCTGGTGAACCGCTTAAATCCGCCCCCCGTGCCAGAGACGCCCACATTGATATTTACGTTCGGAAAAAGCTTGCGAAAACGACTCGCCGCCGCTTCAGTGATCGGAAATACGGTGCTGCTGCCATCAATGTCGATCTTTCCCTGCAGTTCCATGTTGGCGCCCCCGGCACCATCGAAACCGCCAAACCCGTCGTCTCGCTCGGCACAACCGGCGATCAACAAAGCACCCACAACGAGGGCAAAAAGAATGCGATTTCGTCTCAGCGAGCGATCGATCGGAAGAGATACAGCCACTGAAATCGCCTGGAAGCCTTATGACTAAGGCAACATATTCACTTACGCCATGAGGCGGCGGATACCTGGCTTGCTATCCGAGCAGCGGGGTCTCGATCCGCTGGCAAACCTAAACTCAGTTTATCAGACCGGTTTATCCGTCAAGGCGAATGTTAAGCAGGCAATCGATGAAGATTGTGTTAAGAAAATCCAGTTCGTAGTACCGCCTTCACGCGGCTCTGGTCACTTCCACTCCTCAAGCCGCCTAAAGGCGGGACTGCGAACGAAGTAATCAATCGTTAGATGATCCCGCCGTGCGTACGCAGCGGCGTCAAGTGGCTCGGTGAATCGAGAAACCAGATCCGTTCCCACTCGTCGACAATCATTCTCAAGTCTTCGCTGGTGAACAGCAATTGCTGAACGCGCCGTTCGGGGGTCGCCGAGTAAAGCGGCAAAAAACAGCCCACGGAGGTCGACAGGCAGACGGTCAAAAGTACGAGTTGTAGGACGCGACGCATCGCGAGTTCCTCCATGAACGGTTGCAGTGAATTGCGTAATCTATTTTCGCGACGACCGACGATCCTTGTGATCGTTAAAAGTCCCGCTTCGTATCGGCTCGGTTGTTGTCCGACGGCGGACGAACCGCTCCATCGGATTTGCTTTTCGGAACCCAGTCAGGTGGAAACAGAGGTGATGAGGCCGGTTTTTTACTGTCGACCGGTTCATTGACCCGAGCTTCCATTTCCTTTCCAGGCTTGAAGGTGACGACAAACTTTTCGGGCACTTCGACTTGCACGCCTGTGCGCGGGTTTCTCGCCGTCCTTGCCGCACGCTGCTTGACCTCAAAAACACCAAAGTTTCGCAACTCGATCCGACGCTCGCTGGCCAACGCTTCGATGATGGCATCGAAAGTTCGCTGGACCACGTCCTTGGTCTGTTGCTGGGTCAAACCGATCTCTTCCGAAATGGTTCGAACGATGTCTTTCTTGGTCAAAGCTAGCCCTCCGCAGACCACCGTCGCTTAGTTGTCAATCAACTTAAATCATTACAAACGAATGACTTAGCCGGATTGAATCTAAGGGATCGTTAACCTACCGTCAAGCTCGTGCCCGGAGGGTTTGCCGGGCACCAGAGATGCACGGTAAACCGCCCTGCAATCGATATCGTCGCTAGAACCGTCAAACTTTAGACAGAGCGAGATTTTCTGCGGATCTCGATCTCTTCAAATCCATAGAGCTGCCCTTTACCGCTGCCGGGGCAGACGCGACACGTCTCGTTCCAGTCTTTTTTTCGCTTCAAATTGCTGTCCCAAAACGGCCAAGTCCGACACTGAGTCGGCCGCGAATTGTAAACCGTACATTTTCGCGACTGCGGATCGAGGAAAATGCAGTCTCCATCGGGGTACTCGGTCAAACTTTTCCCATCACCCTCCTGCCGGACAAACTTCCGCTCAAAATCCTCGGGCGTCATCTGCATTTCGTTTGCCAGGGCAACAATTTCGGCTTCATCAACCCAGACATACCCCGGTGCGCCGCTGCAGCAGTCGCCACAACCGGTGCACTCAAATCGTAACCCGTCCCGATACCACGGCGTCTGCCCCATCACGTTCCCTTATCCGAGTTGAAGTTCTGTAGCAATCTCTTGTAACGCCTCGCCCAAGCGATCGATCTCGTCAAGCGTTGTGCCATGACCACCGCTGATTCGCAATGTACCTTGCGACGGTGTTCCGCGCGGTTCCGCGGCAATAAAGTCGTGGATCAGCGCCGCACAGTGCAATCCCGATCGCACCTCGATCCCAAACTCGGTGTCCAGCAGCGTGGCGACCATGCCGACGTCGACAGCATCGAATATCAAGCTGACGAGCGGCAAGTCGTCGCCCGTGATCGCTCTGGCACCCGCGATCGCCGCTGTCACCTGTCGCAATCGGGATGCGGTCCGCCGTTGATCGTCACGTGCCGCCGATTGATCTTGACTGGTCAACCATGCCAATCCCGCGTCCCAACCGGCAATCGCCGTAACGTTCAAATTGCCCGCTTCCAGCATTCCGGGCATTCCGGTGGGCATGTCCAGTTGCTGGGAAATCGAGCCGGTACCACCAAACAGGGTCGGTCGTATTCGCGCGGCCGCCTTGTCGGACAACGCTAACATGCCGGTCCCCAGCGGCCCGCAAGCCCCTTTGTGGCCGGGCGCGGCCAGCATATCGATCCCGCTGGCTTGCATGTCGATCGGCAGATAGCCGAGCGTCTGTGCCGCATCGCACAACAGCAACGTTTCGCCGCTGCGGATCAATCCACCGATCGCCGCCACATCTTGTACCGCCCCGGTCACGTTGGACGCGTGCGAGATCGCGACCAAGCGTGTCGTCGGTCTTAATCGCCCGGCAACCGCGGCCGGATCGACACGGCCAGATTCGTCACAGGGGACGACATCGAGCTCGATGCCGCGATGCTTTTCCAACCAATGCAGCGGCCTGAGCAGGCTGTTGTGCTCGATCGCCGTTGTGATGACGTGATCGCCATCACCAACGACGCCAAAAACCGCGGCGTTCAGCGCGGTTGTGCCGTTCGAAAAAAACGCGACGTTTTGTGGCGACGAATGATTGACCAACCGAGCCAGTCGGCGACGACAGGAGGCGACGATCTCGTCGGCGATCGAGGCGCTGCGATACGCCCCGCGGCCCGCCGATGCACCGACCTGACGCGCGAAACGATCCATCGCTTCGTAAACCTCAGGCGGCTTGGGCCAACCGGTCGCGGCATGGTCCAGGTAAATCCGCTGCCGAGTTTCGCTCGTTGATGTGCCCGTCATTGAGGATGAATCCACTGCTGGTTTCCATCGGCGAAATGCTCGCGTTTCCAAATCGGCACATCTGCTTTGATGCGGTCCATCAACCACGGCAAGGCGGTAAGTGCCCCGACGCGATGCGCGGCGCTACAGCCGATCACGATGCTCGGCTCGCCGATCGCCACTTCGCCCAAGCGGTGCACGATCACAATCGCGGCTAGGTCGAACCGCTCGCAAGCTTGAACAGCTAACTGGCGCAATTCCGAAACCGCCATCGGCTCGAACGCTTCATAGGCCAGCTTGACCGTTTCGCGGCCCGCCGTCATCCGCCGCGTCACCCCTTCGAACCAAGCGTGTGCCCCCGTGTCAGGGTCCGTTATGTGGCCACGCAGCGCCCCGACATCGATCCGCTGGTGGGTCAACTCGATAAGGATTCGATCGGCTGGCACGGGCCGTTGTGGCGAGTGGTCCGACGCATGTTCGTTACACGATTGATTCATCACGCCCTGTTACCCGCCACTGACCGGCGGAATCAACGCTACTTCCGCACCGGCGTCGACTAACGCTTCGCCACCGACGAACGATTGATCGACCGCCAAACGACATGCGGGCAACATCGGCGCGATCGCCGGTACGATTTCACCGATCCGATTCATGATCTCCCCCGCCGCGATCGGCGATTCCATTTCGACCACCAACAAGTCGGTGCCCGACAATTCCCGAGCGGCGGCAAACATCAAGATTTCGAAACGAGCCATGATCGATCAGCGATAATCCGCTGGAACCTTGTCTTTGACGAACGCGTTGAAGCCGAAACGCGTCGGATTGAAGTCGCCGACGATCGACACGTCCAAATCGGCGGTGATTTTGTCGTCTAATCCCAAGCACCAATAAGTCGCGTTGACGATCATCCGACGAACCCCTTCGCTGCTGAAGTCGGTTGCCGCGCCCATGGTCGACGTAAAGACTCGGCCGCCCTTGTACGACCCGGTCCAGCCGATCGGCATCATCGGGTTATTGCGTTTATCGTCGACCACTTTGTCATCTGGGTTCATGCCGGTCAAAATCGCTCCTAAGAAAACCGTATGGCTCCCTTCGGGCAGCGGCAGACGGACCGTATAAACGTCGCTCGGCCCCCAAATATCGCCATCCGAAATGCCGGTCGCAATTTTGTGGTCGGCATCGGCGACAATGCCGCGAGTGCTTTCCGAGCCGTGTTTGCCATGGTGAGCGATCCAGGTCTCGCCCAAAACCTGGCGACCGAATCCTTGTTGGAACTCAGGTTCTTTCGTGTTCCAACTGTATTTCGCAAACTTGCGGCCTGCCGGGATGTTGAACGCGTGAGTCGCCGTTCGCAGACCGATCACCGGTTTCCCCGATTCGACATAGTCGACGATGTGTTGCATTTGGTCATCGGCCAGCGAACGGAAACGCGTGGCGATGATCATCAAATCGGCCCCCTTCAGCCGATGCAGCCCAGGGATATTGTCCGACTGGTTCGGATTGATCTTTCCGGTCGCCGGATCAATCGAAAAGACGACCGTGCAGTCCATGCCGTGATGCTGCGACAGGATTTTTGCCAACTGAGGCATCAATTCTTCGCTGCGATATTCCTCGTCACCAGCGACCAAAACGACACGCTTCCCTTTTCCAGGGCCCGATTCGCCCTTGAATTCCAACCACTGAGTTTCATCACCGCTAGCGACGCCCGAGAGCATCAAAAAGCTGACCGCAATCGCAGCGACCGCCGAAAAGCGACTGAAGAAACGATGTTTTGAGCGATACACAGGCGACAAGCCCATGGCGTTTGTTGGCAAAGTTCTCGTTTGGATCTGTTTTGTCATGTTGATCGACCAGGCGTGTTGGGGTGGGGAAGAGGGCGGGGACGTGGTTGGGAACGAAAAGTTATCCCGTTAGTTTGGTCACCACCGCTCGCCACGGCAAGCACTTGATCGCACAACAGCAAACGCCAAGCACCAAACGCTGCGCACCGAGCACCAGGTGCATCGCGAACGCCAAAGTGGCAGCGACGGGTGCCTTGCTGATACTTGTCCGAATATCATCTATGTTCTGGAGCTCGTCGTAATCTCGTCCCCCAACGCCCCTGCAAAACTTTCATGACGCCAGATCGCAAAACCTTACTACTGCCGAT
>DIUH01000324.1 GCA_002428205.1 Planctomycetaceae bacterium UBA6163 | reverse complement strand
GAAACGGCCGGGCGCCTGAGCGGCCGGCTGAACCATGCCCTGCGCGAACTGGGCCAGGATCATGTGACGCCAGCACGTATCGCTCACCTCAGCATGGAAGAAGCCCATGCCAACTTTGATGCGTGGAAGGGGCGACTCGCGCCAAGGCGACTGGCAATCCTCGGTGGACAACCGCCGCTCAACCCAAACTTGGTTCAGATCGTCGAAATGGCGCGAGATCCACTGGTTGCGGAATCACGCGAAGAACTTGCCGAGTTTATCCGACGTCTTGGCACCACGATGATTTTCTGTGACGGAGGCAACAAACCGGCACAAGCCCAGACAGTTACAGAGATCGCCAAACCCGGCGACCTGATTGCGGCCCACGATTGCGCACCGAACCGGGAGATTTTTGCTTCGGAAATCAATGGTAAACCCTGGAACTGGTGTGAGATTACCGATGCTGACCTGCTGGCCATCGATCTCTGTTCGGTCGATCTGGCCAAACTGCGCGAGGCGATGTGGTTTTGTGGGGAGGTGCAGGCCAGATTCGTAAGCTAATCGTAGGCCTTATAGTATGATTGATGGCAAGCGAACAGATGGATTGCACTCCGATACAGGAAGCGACTCAACCGATAACAACCCAGCGGAATCCTGCCTGGGTGGCTGATGGTTTGACGTGTGAAGGACCAGAAGTGCGTCGGCTTCCAAAGGCGGTAAGCTTTCATCAGCCACAGCGAATTCTCGAACGCATGAGTCGGGTTGGTCACCAGAGCCCAAACATTGTCGGCTGACACCGCGTTTGCGGTTCTCGACTGGAGCGGTTCCGGGATGCTGTCGGGAAAGATCGCCTCGAGCACGGCTAGGGTTTCGCGAATCACGTGCGACGTCCCTTCTTGCTGCCGTCGCTCCCAAAACGCCTGCGACTGCAACAACGCCTGCGACCGCGGAATCGCATAATGCAGATCGACGAACTTCTTCAGACGGATGCTGCCGCGTCCCAAGTCGCTCGCCAACGACACGAACATCATCACCAGCAGGTACTCATCCGATAGCGACGGGAGTTCAGAGGCACCCGTTTGTAGCCACTGCCTTGAATCCCATACTTCACGCATGCAAATCCGATAGGCCGGCCCGCGACGAAGCGCCCAGTGCAGATCGAGTGAGTGCAGATCGAGAGAGTGCCGACTGTCTGTCAGCGTTTCGGCGTGATTGGAACGGAGGCGGTGGGCCTTAATCGCATCGAGACCGCCGGGCAACTTCAGGTCGAGCGATTGCATGGCCTCAACGACGTGTGAAACATCCCGCTCCCGTACCAGAACGTCGAGATCGAACTCGTGCCGCTCCTGGCCGGCGGGATAGAAGCGTGCGGTAACAGCCTCACCCTTCAGGACCAGATAGTCCAATCCCTGTTGCTCAAGCGCTCTGCCGACGCGGACGCGGAGCCGACGTAGCGATTCGACCCGCTCGCGATCCGCTGCCAACTGCCGCTCGATGACCTGACGAATGGTCACGGGCAAGCAATTCGCTAGCTCACGATCACGCTCGACGCAGTACCAAAAGCAACCGCGGATTCGGTGTTGATTCAGGAACTCGCTCCATCGCTCCCAGTCGGCTTCCTGCCATCGGTGGATCTGCTGCCGAACCGCTGCCGAATCATTCGCCAGCAGCCCGCGCAACAAAACAACATCGCTCCGAAATTGTGACACGTTCATAGCTTTCCAACGGGAGGATCGTGCGCAAGCAAGGGGCTAGGCGACGCGTGAAAAAGTGGGCAGAGTCGCGATCTGGGACAAGGTGCGAATCCCTCGGCGATAGGCGAAGCAGCAACCCGAATCGACCAATTCCCGACAGGCACGCAGAGTCGACTCGCGTGGAATCTCGCGATTTGGGTTGAGGTCGAAGACCTCCGCCGTGGTGAGAGTCATTCCTGGTGAGAGCAAGTTGGCCTCCAAGCGTGCCACCGCATCTCGGGTGCTCAGCGGTTGGTACACCGCTTCGTGGAGACTGTCATCGCGTTCGGGAAACAGCAGCATCCTAAGGGGTGCTTCGGACACGGCCGAGCGGTCCACGATTCTCAAGAACTGCGCCTGCGTGAAGGTCGTGGTTTGGCCAGGAGAGCCTTGCACCGCAGCTTCGTGGACTTCTGCCAGCGTGCGATTCCAATCGAACGGATACTCGGTCGCCCGCTTCTGGAAATCAACAAACAGTTGCCAGGTGTCAGGGCGGAGTTTAACGATGGTGGGCATGCCGCGCATCACCCAACCACCCCGCCGGCGGAATAGGAAGAAGCGATCATTGGCAAGGAATCGAGCTTCCTCCGACCTCAGCCAATGAATCAGTGAGGTAGTCTTCCCGGCGGTCTTGTGGCCGAGGAAGCCGAAGGCCCCGCCCTGACGCACGCAACCAGCGCCGTGCAGCGGCACGCCACCCGCCCGGAGCGCGTGAACCGTCGCGATCTCGCGAACGACCCGCATCAGCCCCAGTCGCAGCTTCCCATTCGTCGAACCAGCGACCAATTCGTAATCGGCCTTGGTCGCCCCAACCCGGAGCATCAAGTCGAACCGATCCAACGAAATCAGCAGCTCACCCTGAGCCGTATGGCAACCGGAAAAGGCGTCAAAGCTTCCGTCCAGCGTAAAACAATCGTAGGGCCGTCGCTCATACCGTGCGAGTTCACGCTGGAGCATTTCGAAGCGGCTGGCATCCACGCTTGCTGTGACGGTCGCTCGACAGATCGCCTGCCCCTGGGTTTCGAGCGAGGGTTCAAAAAATTCACGCAGCCAGCGCAGATCGCCGTCGCCGGCAAGAACACGCGTCGACGCACCGAAGCCGCTGAGTCGAGTTTCGGCCAGCACAGCGGCCTGTCGTGTGGGAGTATCCATGGAGAACGATTCAATCGTGGACTTTCAAAGGTAACCGGAAGGTCGGAAGGCCATGCCTGCGACCCAAAGTCATACGCCCTGGCGTGCCCTGGCGTGCCCT
>DIUH01000069.1 GCA_002428205.1 Planctomycetaceae bacterium UBA6163 | reverse complement strand
TCCTATGACAGAAATATGCCCGAGGAAGTGAACAGGCGCATGACCGATCATGTGTCGTCAATCCTATTTGCGCCGACACAGCAGGCCGTAGAAAACCTTTTGGCCGAGGGAATCGGTGGCAGTAGCGTTGAATTGGTGGGTGACGTCATGCTTGATGCGTTCCGCCATTTTCTTCCAGTTGCCGGTGGCATTGAAAACTGCACACCCCAAGAGTACGTGCTTTGTACGATTCATCGCGCCGAGAACACGGACAATCGCGGAAAGTTGTTGGTCATTACAGAGGCCCTTCAGCGAATCTCAGCCATAATCTCCGTTGTGATTCCATTGCACCCTAGAACACGACAGCGATTGGTCGACTTCAAGTTACTTGAGACATGGGAACGGTCGTTCGAACTGATTGGTCCAGCAGGCTATTTGGCCATGCTAAAGCTTGAGGCAGACGCCAAAGTAATAGTTACCGATTCGGGAGGCATTCAGAAGGAGGCTTTTTTTGCAAAACGTAACTGTGTAACACTTAGATCGTCAACAGAGTGGACTGAGCTTTTGTCATTGGGGGTAAATCGATTGAGCCCACCAGACGATCCTGAAAGGATTTTCGATGACACGGTGGCGATGCTGAAACACCCCTTTCCTGAGTCAGTGGACCTTTACGGGGCTGGCGACGCATCAAAGAAAATTGCTAAAAGGCTGACTAGCCTGTTGGGAGCCTAGGAAGTGGAATCGACGTTTCAACGCTGTATTACTACTGTCATGGACACTACAGATCCCGACATAGTTTTTGATGAACGAGGGGAATGTGGGTATGTAGCGGACGTACGCAGGTTGCATGCAAGTTCATGGTACCCCAATGAAACCGGCGCAAATAAACTCGATCGCATCGTGGACCGAATCAAGCAAGATGGGCGCAATCGCCCGTTTGATTGTATCGTCGGCTTGAGCGGTGGGCTCGACAGTTCTTATCTAGCATTGAAGATGGCTGATTATGGACTGAGGGTACTTGCGGTACACGTTGACGGTGGCTGGAACTCTGAGACCTCAGTCCAGAATATCGAGCGGATCTGTAATCACAACAATTGGGATCTCTTTACCCACGTTATCGACTGGGAAGAAATGCGAGATCTTCAGCTTTCGTATCTTCGGGCGGGCTTAGTCAACCAGGATGTGCCGCAAGACCATGCCTTTTTCTCGATGCTCTGGCGTAAGGCCGTCAGCATGAGAATCAAGTGGGCACTCAGCGGCGGTAATCTGGCGTCGGAATCAATACTTCCGCTCGCGTGGCGAGGGCATGACGCGATGGACGCAACCCACATCCGCTCTGTTCATAAAAAGTATGGATCCGTCAGGCTCGCTAGCTATCCATCTGTAGGTTATTTCCGCTATAATGTATCGTACCGATTGCTGAAAGGGATGAAGGTCCTGAAGCCCTTGAACTACATGCCATATGTTCGCGAGTCTGCGATTTCCGACCTCGTACAAAAGGCACAGTGGCGCCCCTATGGCGACAAGCATCACGAGTCGATCTTCACAAAGTTTTTCCAGGGCTATTACCTCCCGACGAAATTTGGCTTTGATAAGCGCAAGGCACATTTGTCAAGCATGATTCTCTCGGGTCAAATCACCAGAGATCAAGCGCTGGCCGAAATTGAAAAGCCGCCGTTTGATGAAGCGGAGATTGATTCGCAAAAGGATTACATTGCAAAGAAGCTGCGAATTGATCGGCGTGAACTCGAACGTCTGATCGTTGAACCGATCGTCGGCAATGATCGCCTGCCGAATGGAATATGGATGAAGGATCTTCTCCTGAAGTCGAAGGCGACTGCATCTCGGCTGATAAGGTTGCGAGGCCAGGATCTTGGATAAAAGAAAACTTGACATTCTTGTTTTATCGTGCTACGCGCCGCCCTATAACATTGCGGGAGCGTTGCGAGTCGGCAGGACGTGCGAGCATTTGCAGGAATTCGGGCATGACGTCAGATTAATATCCGCAAGCAATGTCGTAAGCGATCGAAGCATTCCCGCATTGCGCGAGATTGAATCATGGTCGGTTGATTGGAAGGACGTTAATGAAAGAGCGCGTCGGCTGGCCGGGGGACGCGACCGGTCTCTTGCCATCACACAGTCCGACAAAAAATTCCTTACGCCCAAGCAAAAACTACTTTGGCACGCGTCAAGGCTCTTCCGTAACGCGACAAATATTCCAGATATGTTTCGTGGTTGGATTGGACCTGCATTCGACCAAGCGTCTCGAGAAATCGAAAGACGCAAGCCGGACCTCATCTACGCGTCCATCCTGCCCGCATCAGCGGCTATAGTGGCTGAGAAACTTTCGAAAAAGTTTGATATTCCCTGGGTTTGCGAGTTTCGAGATTTGTGGGTCGCGAACCACTACTACTCGTTCGCCCGTTGGCGGAAGGTGCTTGACGGCTTCATCCAAAAAAGGGCAATTGCATCTTCATCTGCTCTGGTGACTGTTTCAGATCCGCTCGCTTCAGATCTGAAAGCGGCGTTTCCTACGAAGCGGTGCGAAGTGATTCTTAACGGAGCAGACACTGATTTGCTAGATCAATTAGTTCACGAGCCTGCGCAGCCAAGTGATAAGCTGAAAATTGTGTACACCGGAACTTTGTACAAAGGTAAACGGGACCCAAGGGTTCTGTTTCAGGCTGTCAGCATGTTGGATCCAGTCCTGCGGGACCGCGTAACCATCGATTTCTATGGTTCGGATGCGCCGCTCTATATTGACGAACTGGCGACCGAATTCGGAATCCAGTCAAACGTAACTTGCTATGGGAAGGTTGACTACAGAACGGCACTGATCCGTCAACACCAAGCAGACGTCTTGTTGCTTTTATTATGGCTAGATAAGAGCGAGCAGGGAGTGTTTACCGGCAAACTGTTTGAGTACATTGCGTCAAAGAGGCCGATTATCGCGGTTGGTTTGGACGGAAATGTTGCCGTTGAGCTTGTTCGAGAGCGTGGGATTGGTTTTGCTTCTTCAAATCCAGTCACGCTACGAGACGGCCTCACTTCCCTTCTGAATACTAAGCTTCGCGACGGAGCCATTGCTGGATTAAATGACGAAGCGTTAAAAGGCCTCACGAGAAGAGACCAGAGCAGAAAGCTGGAATGCCTACTGCTGGATACCGCCGCTGGAAATGTTTAGCCGACGATGGAAGCGGAAGAGTTTTATGGATAGTTTAAACAAACGTATGGTTCACGCCGTCTCAAAGCTTAATCCGTTCCGTGATAGGCGGTGGCAGGGTGGCAGTTGGTCACACAAGGCGTCGGCATTCAAATTAAGATTGATAGCATGCGATGGCAAGGCTTATCTAGCCATCGCGAGATATAGCGGTATAGGCTTGTCGATCCCTTTGGATTCTTGTGCAGCATTCTTACGTTGTCGGCTTGGCATCCGTCGACTTCGGGTACTGTGATTAGATGACCGGACTTGTTCAGCGCGAATCGATTGCCCGCGATTATGGTCGCAAGAGAATGAATCAGGCAGCAGTTTTGTGGATAGTGAATCGCGAATGTGAAGATACTGTATGCCCCTTCGAATAATGTTTTACATCAGCTACCCGCAGCGACTGGCTGGGTCACAGCGCCAGATTATAACCCTGCTTTGCAATCTCGACCGCAATCGATACGAGCCGATTGTCGTACTACCTTTTCCAGGAATTGTTGGACCATTTCTTGAGAGCCGAGGTATTCCTGTAGAAATCATTGAGCCACGAGGGTTGATGGCCGCGTATGGAAAAAAGGTGCTCAATAATGGAAAACTCGTCAATCTTGCCCGTGGCGCCGGCAGCTACCTTTCGTACAGTTTCAAGATTCGTAACTTTATTCGGGACCGAGCAATCGATCTAGTTCACTCGGCAGAGGCAAGAGCAACGCTAATGATCGGTCCAGGCGTTCGATTATCTGGACGAAAAATGATCGCGCACTTTCAGGGAGAGTTCACAGTCCCGTCCACGAACTACATCGTGAGACTTTGCAAGGTTTTGCCGAACGCGTCGATTTGCAACGCAGAATTTGTTAGGCAGTCGATATTCGGTGAAAGCGATTGTCCATCGATACAGACGATTTACACTGGTATCGAAAAACCAATTGCTTGTTCCCCTAGGTGTATCTCGACTTGGATTGAGAGGCGAAAGGCGGATGGATTTGTATTTATCGGTTGCTTTGCTTCGGTAGTTCCGTTCAAGGGTTACCACATCCTTCTGGAAGCCGTTCGGCAACTGAAGGGCAAGACTAGGAACAAGTTCATCGTGATTGGCGTCGGTGATTTTCCTGAGGGCCACGAATGGTACCACAGCATGTTGTTTCAACGTATGCAGGATCATGGGATAGACAATTTCATCTTCACCGGATGGCATGACGATCCGTTTGCTTTCCTTGAACTCATGGACATCACCTGCCTGCCATCACTAACTGAAGCCACCGTTACATACAATGGGGTAAGTCACCGCATTCGTGGCAACGAGGGCTTCCCCACAACTCATCTTGAAGCAATGGCATTAGCCAAGCCGATCATTGGAACAGGTATTGCCGGTGTACCCGAACAGATCATCGATCAAGAAACCGGCCTGCTTGTCGATCCTGGTGATGCAAATGGACTAGCAGAAGCCATCAACGCACTCGTTGATAATCCCGAACTCAGATTACGCCTAGGCAAGAATGGTTTTGATAGGGTGAACTCTCTCTTCTCGATCGACCAGTACGTTAAATCGGTTTCTTCGCTTTACGACTCGATGGCTTGATAAGTTCTAGATACAGCAGGCGAAACGGTCGTGTCGCAGTAAGAGTGTCTCGCCGTCGACCTACAGGGCACTTCTGGACACCTTGCCTAGCTGACAACAATCCGAACGGACAAACTTCGATTTTGCAGGATATCGCACGATTGCATGCCTAGTTAGTTCTTTTATGATACACGCGTTTTTTTTTCTAGTGATTGCGTTATTTCCGATCTATATATTCGGAAGCGGCGGATTGCAAATCAGCCATGGTGTCCTCGCCGCGGCAATTGTATTCAATCTTGGGACACTTTATAAATCTTATCGAATGCTCGATCGCAGAAAACGATCGGTCTTAAAAAACGTTCTTTACCTCGTGGTCGTGATAGTCGCGGTTCAAATTGCATACGCGGCAATTCTTAACGACGCAAGGGTTCTTTTGTTCGCGGCGTTTGCGATCTTAAATCTAGTATACCTTTATTCGATTGTTCTTTATTTGAACATCGGAGGAGTAAGAGCTGTAAACACGTTGTTTTTCGCAGTATTCGCCGCCGTCAGCATAAGTTTTGGCGGTCTATTGGCCGGCGTATCCAGCAGCGAGTATCGACGGACCAGCTTCTTCAATAACCCTAATCAGCTAGGCTACTTCGCACTTCTTGCAAGCACAACGTTGGGTGTGTTAGCACAGTTTGCGAAAGTAAGGTTTACAAAAGCTTTCTTCGCATCGGGGATTCTAATGTGTTCGTATCTAGCATTGGTGTCCCTCTCCAAAGCTGCAATGATATCGATTGCACTGTGCGTTTTTTTCTGGGGTACGATGTTCGCGATGCATGAAATACTGATCGCGTCGCTGGTGATTCTCGTTGGAGGCTTGTTCGTAGGTAGGCAACTAGCCGAAACCGACAGTGTAAAGAAGGGGGTTGTTCGGCTTGGCTCGGTTGGGCGTGATGCGGATGACACGCTGCTTATGCGTGGGTATGGACGACTGATCGAGAGGCCTGAGTATCTGGTTTTTGGCGCCGGTGAAGGCGGGTTCCACCGATTTAAGACACAGGGGGAGATCCACTCAACTTTCGGAACTGTGATTTTCTCCTATGGAATCTTAGGTACATTGTTTTTTTGCCGTTTCTTAATCGGCTGTTTACGCGTAAACCCGTCTGGGTTTATTGTTGTGTTTTTGCCAGTAATGGTTTATGGATTGACCCATCACGGCCTGCGGTTTAGCTACTTTTGGCTGCTGGCGGGATTATTTCTTGTCGTCGGACCCGGATTGAAAATTCGGGGTGGAAGACGAGACACTCAGTCGCGTAATAGCCATCGCCACTTAGCCAGCAGAACGCACGCGGTCGCTCCTGGGTTGTACTAAAGCGTGTCGATTTAATTGATCGAACTAAGGTTTTACTAGCCTGTAAGTTTCGGGACTGCGGAAAACCCGATTAGATTAAGTCGGTGACTACGTTTTCCCCACTCTCTTCAGTGACTTTCAACATTAATTCAGAGGCAAGAGTGCGTATCTTGGTAATCGGCGGGATTTCGCGGTCGCTGATTAACTTTCGCGGGCAAATGCTCGAGTCGATGGTTTCGTCTGGACATGAAGTCTACGCTTGTTCAGGCGAAGTTGAAGAAGAATGTGTCGAGCGACTAAGAGGCATTGGCGTCGTGTTCCATCCCGTTGACTTGGAGCGGCGTGGAACGAGTGTTTTCAGAGATGTGCGGTACTTAAGAAGTCTTAAAGGAGTTATTGAACACGTAAAGCCGGATGTTGTTCTCGGCTATACCGTGAAACCGGTCGTTTATGGTTCGATCGCGGCTTGGAGGTGCAAGGTCCCCCTAATTGCTGCGATGATAACCGGCGCGGGTGCGGCACAACCCGGACGTACAATTAAACAGGGTATCGTTGGCAGGATAGCAAGGGCGTTGTATTCAATATCGCTTCGCCATGTCGATGTTATATTTTTTCAAAACGAGAGCGACGAGACATTGTTCCGCCGATATCGGTTGATTCACAACAGTCGTGTTGTTCAGATCGCCGGATCCGGTGTCGACAACAGCCATTACGGCCTTACTGATGCTATAACCAAACCACTCACATTCTTACTAATTGCGCGTTTGCTAGTTAATAAAGGAGTTCTCGACTTCGCTGCTGCGGCTATGACACTTAGGAAGAAGTATGGAGATCGCGTGCGTTTTGTTCTGGTGGGGCCGTTCGAGTCGGGTAACGGCGGGATTTCGCGCCATGATCTTGAGAGTTGGCAACGTAGCGAATGTATCGAGTACCTCGGCCCCCTGGACGACGTTCGTGATGTGATGGCTAGCGCTAGCGTTTATGTATTGCCGTCGTATCGTGAGGGGACTCCCCGAACCGTGCTTGAAGCGATGTCGATGGGACGCCCGGTTATTACAACCGATGTTCCCGGGTGCCGAGAGACGGTTGTGGACGGCCAGAACGGGTATCTCGTTCCAGTTCGTGACCCGATTTCTCTCGCAAACGCCATGGAACGCTTTATTACCAATCCGCATACCATTGCAGAGATGGGGCTTCGTGGCCGTGAGATCGCAATGTCTAAGTTTGATGTCAAGAAAGTGAACGCGGTTATCCTAAAAGAGCTAGGCCTGTGAGTATTGCTCAGCGTTTAAGCTTCCGGCGGCCCCGTGATGCCAGCGGTTGTGACTCAACATTTTTCTAACTCTGCTCATCTTTTGCTCAGATTAACTTTGATGAAGAACATTCGTAACTCGGTTTTGGAATCACTCGAGAGTATTGCGAAGCAACAGGGGCAAACAATTGATGGGAATCTTCTCGATGACGAGTTGGTGCTTGCCGAGTGCGGCCTTGATTCGTTAGGTTTTGCCATACTCGTTGCGGAGCTCGAGATTCAGCTTGGGTATGATCCCTTCGTTCTGATGGACGAACCGCACTATCCGAAGACAACCGGTGAACTTATCGCTGCATACGAGCGTTTCAAAAACCATGCGAGAGGATAGTTTTAGACTTGCGGATGCCACTAGCGATCGGTTTTCGATCGTTTCCATGCATGAAGGCAAATCCGCGGATTTTGGTGACCAGATCAACCGATTGAGTGACGTGTCTTTTGATGACACGACGCGAGTGATCGTCGACGGATCGCCTCAGTTTATCTTCAGATGCATGCTGCTTCTTGACGGATGTGTTTCACGCCTCCTGCTTGCTCCGAGGATAGTGAGTTCGTCAATATCTAACGCAATGAAGTCACAGGCGGACATTGCATTAGTTGAACATCCGAGATTAGTAGAGCGATGGAAGGGGCTGCCGACGGTGATCGGGGGCACCATGCTGTGTGAGGCGTCCCAGAAGGGCTTGTGTAAGCGAAGTCGTAATTTAGTCGGGGCAACACAACAGAACACCCAGTGGGTGCTTGCAACCTCGGGAACGACGGGTGATTGCAAGTTGGTTGGCCATCATTTTCGTTCGATCGCTCGAACCGCAAGAACCGGTGAACGCTATCGCGGGCTTCGTTGGGGGCTTGTTTTTGACGTTGCGAGGTTTGCTGGATTACAGGTTTTGGTCCAAGCATTGGTTAGCGGGAGTGTTTTACTGTCTGTCGATTTAGACGACTCAGTTCAAAATCAAGTCGCCTGGCTGGTTGAGCAGAAGTGCGACGCTTTGAGCGCAACGCCGACACGTTGGCGCCAAATGTTGATGACAGATCGGTTACGGGATTTGCCGCTGCGGCAAGTAACGATTGGTGGTGAAATCGCTGATGAAAGGCTGCTCTGGTCACTCAGGGATCGATTTCCCCATGCTCGTATAAGTCACATTTATGCGTCGACAGAAGGTGGCGTTGCGTTTTCGGTTCATGATGGAAAGCCTGGTTTCCCGAGATCTTTCTTAGAGACAGCCGGTGGATCTGTTCGTCTTGCCATAGATTGTGAGGGTATGTTGTGGGTTTGTGGACCATGCTTTGAGTCATTAAATAGCATTTGTGAAGAGAATTACGATCTTGGTTGCGAGTCGACGTTAAATGAGCATCAAGGTGTCAACGGGACTGACTGGTTAAGGGTGCACTCCACACGTGGTTCTCTTGCGAACGAGGAACCTCACCCTCAGCACCTACCACCCCTAGGGCCGGGTTTGCGTTGGATAAATACAGGTGATAAAGTGGAAGTCACTGGTGACAGGGTTATTTTTCTTGGCAGGGCCGACGGTGCAATCAACGTCGGAGGAAGTAAAGTCTTTCCAGAGCGTATCGAATCTATTGTTCGTCAAGTAAAAGGGGTTGAGTCGGTTTTTGTTCGAGGTAAGCCGAGTTCGGTCGCTGGTTACTTGGTTGAAGCTTTCGTTACAATCAATCACGATATGCACAATGAAAGGTCGATGGTTGAGATGATACGCGCGCATTGCAGGGCCAGTCTTGCAAAGCATGAGATTCCAGCGTTCATCCATATCGTGGACGAATTGCCTGTTACGGAATCTGGAAAGATTAGTCGAGCAGCGTTTCGATGAACAACATTTCCGATTTCGCCAAGGGGCGGGTTGTCGTTGTAACAGGGGCTAGCCGCGGCCTGGGGTTAGCAATTGCTGAGGTGCTGTTCACCCAGGGATGGTCAGTTGTGGGAGCAGCACGCAGTTGTGGCGTCGGGCTGCAGGATCTGATCAGCCAATCTAATGGTCGTGTGCAGTACCGCCATCTCGATCTTTCGAACGTTCGCAGCTTGCATTCGTTCTGTTCAACGCTGGTTTCTGATTTCGGAGAGCCATACGGACTTGTGAATAATGCTTCGATCGCTCACGCCAACGTGCTTGGCACGCAACACGAAAGCGAGATCGAGTCGATGGTGGCTATCAATGTTACGGCGACGATCATTCTTACCAAGTATCTGTCACGATCGATGCTACGCCGCCAACAAGGCAGGATAATTAATATTTCGTCGATTGTCGCTGAATCCGGAGCAAGTGGGATGTCGGTGTATGCAGCAACAAAGGCAGCAATGAACGGATTTACACGCAGCCTTGCGAGAGAGCTTGGGCGGTGCAACATAACAGTTAATTCGATCGCACCCGGATATATGGCGACGGATATGTCAACCGGCATCGGCGATGTCCAGATGCGTCAAATCGCAAGGCGATCCGCCCTTAAACGGTTAACGGGTGTCAAGGATGTTGCAGCCGCAGTCAGCTATCTACTGAGTGATAGCGCTGCCTCGACCACTGGTGCTATACTTACGATCGATGCTGGCGCAACAGCCTGATTGTAAGCAGTGGACGGAGTTTAATTGTGCTGAAACGTCTATTGGTCGTGTTTGGGAAGCGAACGGCAGACGAGATCGTATCCACTGCAAAGCTTTCAAACAGCCATTTTTTCGATCGGTTGATGACCTACTACTTCGATGAATGCCTAGCCGAAGAATTGCGGTTGGATTCGATTCCTCGCGATTTTGACGAAGTTTATTTCTGCATCGGTGTCGTCGATTACAATCTGCGGGTCAAGATTGAAACCGCTGCGACACGGCGCGGAATGATTCCATTCACGATTATTCATCCTTCATCGGTTGTCGATGTTGGCGCTCAGATTGGTGTTGGCTGTTTTATCGGACCATTAGCTGTGATCTCGATCGATGCGAGGATTGGCGATCATTCAATTCTGCACATTCACTGTTCGGTCGGCCACGATACCTTGATTGGTCGTCATTGTGCGATTCTACCCGGTGCAAGGCTTAGTGGCGATGTAACGCTTGGCGATGGCGTGCTGATCGGCTCGAACGCGTTTGTGTTTCAAGGGTCGCGGATTGGGGATCACACGCAGGTTGACGCTCTAACCTACGTTCGTGGCGATGTTCAGGGTGGTCAAATCTTATCCTTGCGGTATCCGAGCCCCTTGAAACGGTTCGGCTGGAAAGCCGCATCTTCGTCGGATGGAGTAGCTCGAGAAGGATGAACTCTGGCAAGCGACCTGATTTGAAACCCCCGACAAACCGTTTGGCCTGTGCCGTTCGAGAACAGGTGTCTGCAGCGCTTGGAAACCCAACGTCACCAGTTCTTTTGCACCGCCCATTTTTTCCTGCTCAGGCGTGGGCTTATGTGAAAGAGTGCCTTGATAGCGGGTGGGTATCATCGGCTGGAAGTTATGTAACCCGTTTCGAGGAGATGCTTGCGAAGGCAACCGGATGTCGGCGGGCGATCGCGATGGTCAATGGTACGACGGCACTTGAAGTAAGTCTTTTGCTCGCGGGTGTAAATAAAGGCGATGAGGTCCTGTGTCCATCATTATCATTTGTTGCGACCGCCAACGCGATATCTCACTGCGGAGCGAAGCCGCATTTCGTTGATGTTTGCAATGAGAGACTGTCGGTATCAACCGCCGCCTTGTCGGCCAGACTGGAGGAAGTCGCTGCGATCACTCCTGATGGTGCAATAAATCGCCAGACCGGTAATCGAATCGCGGCGCTGTGTGTCATGCACTGTTTTGGCCACCCAGCAGACCTGGATGGATTGCTGAGTGTTTGCAAGAAATATAGCATCACGCTGGTTGAGGATGCTGCGGAGTCGCTGGGATCGTTTTACCGTGGCTTGCATACAGGCCGGACGGGATTGGTGTCGGCAGTCAGTTTTAATGGAAATAAGATTCTTACTACCGGCGGTGGCGGGGCAATTCTGACAGACGATGATGATCTGGCCGATCGCGCAAGGCACCTTACATCGACTGCAAAGTTACCACATCCTTATGAGTTTCGCCACGATGAGGTGGCGTGGAATTATCGGCTTCCTAACTTGAATGCAGCGCTGGGTGTTGCGCAACTTGAGGTTTTGGACGACATCGTCCATGCCAAGCGGTCGCTAGCCGAACACTATCGCAACTACTTAAGGTCAATAGAGGGAGTTGAGGTGTTGTCGGAACCAGCCGACTGCTTCAGCAATTACTGGTTAAACACAATCGTTCTTCCAGAGAGCCCCGATTGTTCTGCTCGGGATCAGGTGCTCGACCAGTTGAACCTGTTCGGTCTGCAGTCGAGACCTATTTGGGTGCCAATGCATATGCTTCCGATGTATGCATCATGTGCGCGAGGGCCGATGGGAAACAGCGAATCGTTGTATAGGCGGGTGGTGAACATACCTAGTTCGCCAGAGTTATCTCCGACCTGGGTTGAATGTTGAGCAGGGTAACGTCAGAAACGGTGGACCTAGGCCATGCCTCACGCCCCGTAGTCGTGATTGGTTACGGCGGCCACGGCAAGGTTGTGGTTTCGGCGCTGCGAGCATCAGGGCGTTGTGTTGTTGGCGTAACTGATCTGGATCTGGCCCGCTTGAACAATAGGGCGAATGACTTCGAAATTCTGTCTGACGAAGCGGTGCTAGAAAAGTACACCCCTGATTCCGTGGACCTCGTTCTAGGAATTGGTTCTGTGCGTCCTTGCGACGGGGATTCGGCTCGTGTTAAGGCCGTGGAGAAATTTTCTAAATACGGTTTTTGTTTTTGTGGATTTCAGCACCCCACCGCTTGGGTTGCGCCCGATGTCCAAATCGATCAAGGCGTGCAAGTCCATGCCGGTGTCATCGTGCAAGCCGGCGCGGTCATCGGCACCCATACGATCCTCAATACCGGATGTTCGGTTGACCATGACTGTCAGATTGGAGAATTTTGTCACATTGCACCGGGAGCAATTCTGTCGGGTGAGGTTAAAGTCGGTCGCGGTTCGCACTTGGGCACCGGTTGCGTCGTGATCCAGTCAATCGAAATAGGGGCACGTTGCTTGGTTGCTGCAGGCGCAACAGTTGTTCGATCGGTTGATGCTGACAAATCTGTTCGCGGAACACCCGCAACTCCCTTTATCGTCCTCAAATCTTAACATTCCATGTCTAGCGAAGCAGACAAATCACTACTGCGATTGATTGGTCGGGAAGAGCAGCTTTTCGAAGAGGATCTTCTGCAGCATGGCCACCAGATTGATGAGGCTATTAACGCAGGAAGGTTCCTGGTGATCGGTGGTGCCGGTTCGATTGGCAGTGCCGTGGTGCAAGAGTTGTTTCGTCGCGACCCGAAGACTCTACACATAATCGATACGTCTGAGAATGGTCTTGCCGAACTGGTTCGTGACCTGAGAGCATCTCAGGGGTACATTCAGGGCGATTTCCATGCCTACTGTTTCGATCCGCTCGGAGAGGAGTTCGATGCGTTTGCACTAAATGCAGAGCGGGCCGGCCAAAGTTACGACTATGTTCTTAATTTCTCAGCATTAAAGCATGTGCGAAGCGAGAAAGACCCATTTACGCTGATGCGTATGGTGAGTGTGAATATTTTTCTTACACGCAAGTTACGAGATTTTGCCGAGAGGATCGGTGCTAGAAAGTTTTTTTGTGTGTCAACCGATAAGGCAGCTAATCCGGTAAACATGATGGGCGGATCGAAACGCATCATGGAGATGTTCCTTAGCGGGGAAGTTGGCAATACGACTGTTTCGACTGCTCGTTTTGCGAATGTTGCTTTCTCCGATGGTTCATTACCGTCTGCATGGACGCAACGTTTGGCAAAGCAACAGCCGATCTCTGCGCCAAGTGATGTAAAACGGTACTTCGTTACACCACAGGAGAGCGCACATCTTTGCCTATTCTCTATCTTGCAAGGTAAAGATAACGAAATATTTTTTCCGAAATTAAGCCCGCGATTGCACTTGATCACATTTTCGTCGATGGCCGAGAAGTACTTACGTTCATTAGGATGGGAACCCTGTCTGTGCGAAAGCGAGGACGAAGCGCGTGGCTGTGTGCTTGAATTGCAGAAGCAGCGAAAGTGGCCCTGCTATTTCTTCGAATCAGACACGACAGGCGAGAAGGATTTCGAGGAGTTTTTTACCGATGCGGAGAGCGTCGAATGGGAGCGGTACCAGGAGATTGGTGTGGTTCACAATGACGCGTCGTCGAACCCAGCATTGCTGCAGCAGTTTGTCGATCGAATCGAAGAGATGCGGCGAAGGCGGCAGTGGTCAAAAGACGATATGCTGCTGGCATTCGGCGATTTGTTGCCGAACTTTTCACATAAAGAGATGGGCAAGAATCTCGACAACCGGATGTAACGAATGCTGAAGCGTCTTTTAGATATTGTTATTTCGGCGACCGTACTACTCGCCCTAGCTTTGCCCTTGATTGTCGTAATCGTGGTCTTGAAACTTACTGGCGAGCGGGAAGCGTTTTATTTTCAGAAGCGAGTCGGTTTCGGCGGTTCTTTGATCTATCTTACGAAGTTCGCGACCATGTTAAAGAATAGTCCCAACATGGGAACGCAAGATATCACGCTAAGGGACGACCCAAGGGTATTGCCGGTCGGAAAGTTATTGCGAAGGACTAAGTTTAACGAAGTTCCGCAGTTTTGGGACGTTCTGGTCGGTAAGTTGTCATTGGTAGGGTGGCGACCTCTCATGCCGCAAGGTTTTGCGGAATATCCGGAAGAGGTACGTCGCGAGATCATTAAGGCCAAACCGGGGTTGACCGGAATCGGATCTCTGGTTTTCCGTGACGAGGAATCGATTATCGCAACTGCACAAGAACAGGGCTTGGATTTACGCGCCTGTTACCGTGAAGACATTATGCCGTACAAGGGTGCGCTCGAGATCTGGTATGTCGTCAATCGCGGCCTTTGGACCGATTTGAAGATCTTGGTCGGAACTGCGGTTGCCGTCTGTCGCCCAGGGTGGCACGGATACTTTCGGTGGTTCGAAGGTCTTCCGTATCCTGAATCGCAGCTAATTCAGTCACATATTCATGTTTCCGATGAGAAGCATGCGTCGCTATTGAACGGACCAGTCGATTGATCTTTTGCTTTAGTAGGCGATCACGGAACCTATCGGCAAGGCGAAGCTTGTGGAGTCTTACGTCACAGCGGGTGAGCACTTTGGATTGTTCTATCGACTGGAAGTCAACATTGCCGCGCGGATGGCTGTGTTCGCAATAATTTGCAATCAATTTCCGGATGGTTGCATGCGAAATACTCTCGGTACATAATCTAGACCGAGTATAGGGTGCTGGTTCGATTTGTTCTTATTCACTGCAAATGCTGTCTTTGACGTGCTAACGGTGTTTCTTTACGCTGCCACTTCGACTTTGGTACTGTCATGAGTTTGGTTTCCGATGGCAATCGCGATGAGTCCCGCGTCCAAGAGGTGGTCGGTAAATGTGTTGAGTTGATTAAGCGCGGACCAGTCGCCTTTTGGCTGATTGCACTGGCACTTAACGTCCCATTAATGGTGCTTTACCTGCGCTCTGTCTGGCGACAAGAACACTATCAGTACATTCCGTTCTTGTTGGCTGCGATTGGGTACTTGGCATGGGCAAGGATTCCCATTGAGGTAATTTACCCGCAGGGCCGACTATCACGGTTCTTTTTCGCGTTGTCGATTGCCGTGCTGTTGATCGCGAGTCTGGTCCTGTCGCCTTGGGCTGGATCGGTTGCGTTTGTTTTGTTGGCGGCAAGTTTCCTTTTCAATCACCACATCGGCTACCTTACGGTTCCTTTGCTGCTGATGATTCGTGCCCCGCGAGGATACGATTCTTTGGTCATAACTTGGTTGCAGGGCCTAACCACTCGAATTTCAAGTTTCATGCTTGACCTGTTTTCTGTACCGCATCTCGTTCAGGGTAACGTTATCGAACTTGCGGATCGGGAACTTTTCGTTGCCGAAGCCTGCAGCGGGGTTCAGTCTGCTTTTACGATCGCGTTCATAACGCTTCTCGTTGTCGCTTGGCGTCGACGCCCTCTGGTATTGATTCCTATCTACTTGGTCATTGCGTTGATGTGGGCGGTTCTATGTAACACGTTACGAGTCACAACGATTGCTTACGCGGCAGCCTATGCCCAGGTGGACCTGTCAACTGGATTCGTACATGACCTGATTGGCTATGCCGCCTTAATCGTTGCGATCTTATTGACTCTGTCAACCGATTCGCTTTTGGCGATGTGTTTTCGACCGGTTGGTGGTGAGTTCGCATGGCAGGATAATCCTGTTTCAGTGTGCTGGAATTGGATGTTCTCGCCAAACGAGACTGCGATAGATAGTGATGGTGATTTTCGTTTATCACTTGAAGATGACTCAGAACGCGAAACCACATTCCCGGCACAGGCAAGCGAAACTCGCGGGGTGAATCGGTGGGCAATGACTCTTATCGCTTCCGTGGCTCTGCTATCGTTGCTGCCGTATGCTGCGCGTGCGACCTTAACAGCCAATGTCGCAAATCCCGCGGGTGATTTGTTGGTTGATCCTTCACCGAAGATCCTAGACGGATTGGACACCGGCGTTCGTGTTAAATTTGCTCAGTCGATGCGAAATGGACGCGACCCGCGACTGGGCATGCATGCGGACCAGTGGTCTTTCCAGTTTTCAGGACTCGTCGGCGCCATCATTTTTTCTCAGCCATATCCAGAGTGGCACAACCTCAATATTTGTTACGCAGGGTCGGGATGGGTGGTAACATCAAGTCAGTACTTGCGTCCCGGTGGAGATTCAAGAGACAGGACTGAAGTTATTTTGTCACGTTTTCAGCGTGGCGACGGCACCAACGGCTATCTGTTTTTCACCGGTCTTTCGTCGGATGGTGGTGTGCTTAGCCCTCCGGGCGTAGGCGTTGTCCGTCAAATATTTGAGCGATGTTCAAATTGGTTGACCCCGCGATTGGAGTTTTCTGGTGATACCGCCATGTTGCAATTGTGGGTTACCAGCCCGACCGATCTTGACCCACAAACGATCGCAGTGTTGGTCGATACGCTTGCGTTAGCTCGCGACCGTTTTTCTGATCAGATGAAGGACGCCCGCGGTGCCTCTCTTGCATCGCACTAATCACGTCGGTAGAAATCGGTGCTTAACAAGCACCAATTTATTTCTACCAACGTGCTTATTTAAGGCCAGCGTCGGTCATGGCTGTTCGTCTTGTCCGACTGAAGACCGGACTGGAAACGAAAGTCCCCCGAAGTTGGACCATGTTCGGTAAATCGGTCTTCAGGTTTACACCGACTCGACGAGTCTGAATCGATTCGTCGTCAGCAGCATAAGACTCAGGTCCGCTTAGGCCTTGGGATTTTTGCTTTGTTTGTGCCAGCGGCTTTTCCTTTACCCCGCCGGCCTCTTTGATTCGCACCGCTTGATGCCGGCGTCTTCTCTAGTTCGATGTCGGAAAGCGGCTTTCCGATGTGCTCTTTAAGCTGCAGCACGCGGTCGCGAATTGCAGCGGCACGTTCGAACTCCAGGCCTTCGGCGGCAGCCAGCATTTCTTGCTCCAACGCTTCGACGTATTCGAGCGTGATGTATTGCCCCTTGTTTTCCGACCGTGCCGCCGCTTCGGTTCGTCGGTGCTTTGCTGCGTCGGATTCGATTCCCGATCGCATTGTCTTTTTGATCGATACCGGTGTGATGCCGTGCTTTAGGTTATAAGATTCTTGAATCTCGCGACGCCGGCGTGTCTCTTCCATCGCCGCTCGCATCGAATCGGTGACCTTGTCCGCGTATAGGATCACCTTCGCATTGACGTTTCTCGCGGCACGGCCGATCGTTTGAATCAGGCTTGTTTCGCTGCGCAAGAAACCTTCTTTATCGGCATCAAGGATCGCTACGAGCGAGACCTCGGGTAAGTCGAGTCCTTCGCGAAGTAGGTTGACACCGATCAGGCAGTCGAACCGACCAGAACGAAGTTCTTGCAGCAAATCGACACGTTCAAATGCATTCAATTCGCTATGTAGCCACCGACAGCGAACGTTTCGCTCTTGCATGAACGTCGCTAAGTCTTCGGCCAATCGTTTGGTTAGCGCGGTAACCAATACCCGTTCGCCAGCCTCCGCCCGCTCGCGAATCTGATCAAGCAGATGATTGACTTGGCCTCGTGCAGGCACCACTTCAACGATCGGATCCAATAATCCAGTCGGACGAATGATTTGCTCAACCACCTCGCCGCCCGTTTTGTCCAGTTCGTATTCGGCGGGTGTTGCCGACACAAAGCAGATCTGATTGTTCTTGGCTTCCCATTCATCGAACTTCATCGGCCGGTTGTCCAGGGCACTAGGTAGACGGAAACCATGCTCGACAAGTGTCATCTTTCTGCTTCGGTCACCAGCGTACATAGCGCGGATCTGGGAGACGGTAACGTGTGATTCGTCTATGAATGTAACAAAGTCGTCAGGGAAAAAATCATATAAGGTATCTGGTGCGGCGCCTGGGGCCTTACCCGACAGCGGACGACTGTAGTTTTCGATACCTGGACAATGACCAACTTCCTGCAACATTTCGAGATCGAAGCGAGTGCGGGCACTTAAACGCTGGGCTTCCAGCAATTTCCCCTGCGTCTGAAACAAGGCGACCTGTTCTTCGAGTTCGGCGCGGATCATTCGAATCGCTTGCTGGATCCGATTTTCGGGCATGACGAAGTGTTTTGCGGGATAGATATAAATGTAGTCAAGCGTCTGAATCACTTCGCCCGTGATGGGTTTGATGATTGAGATCTGTTCGATCTCGTCGCCCCACATTTCGATCCGATATGCGAATTCCTCATAGCTGGGCCACAATTCGATCGAATCGCCGCGGACACGAAACTTACCGCGTTCAAAACTGATGTCATTGCGGTCATACAACACTTCGACCAATTTCATCAGCAAATGGTCGCGTCTGAGCTTGTCGCCCTTGTGCAAGCCGACCACCAATTTCTTGTAGTCGTCTGGCGAACCGAGTCCATAAATGCTGCTTACTGACGCGACAATCACGACATCGCGTCGGCTGACCAGCGAACTGGTTGTCGCCAACCGCAGACGGTCGATTTCTTCATTAATGGAAGAGTCTTTTTCGATATAAACGTCACGTGCCGGAATGTAGGCTTCGGGTTGATAATAGTCATAATAGGAGACAAAGTAGTGCACCGCATTGTTCGGGAAAAACTCTTTGAACTCCGCATATAACTGTGCCGCGAGTGTCTTATTGTGGCTTAGGATCAGCGCCGGGCGACCGAGGCGTGAAATCACGTTGGCCATGGTAAATGTTTTGCCGGTCCCGGTGGCACCAAGCAATACCTGGAAAGGTTCTCCACCCTGGAACCCACGAGTCAGCGCATTGATCGCTTCGGGCTGGTCGCCGGAGGGCGGAAAGGGTTGATGAAGCTTGAATTCGGCGGGCGGCAACATGAGCGATGATCGCGAGGTGTGGAATTCCGGTCTGCGTTTCGGGATAGTCTAGCGTTTTCGGAAAGTGCCGATCAGGCTGGCGTGACTTGCCGCGACCAGCCCACCTCGGTTGAGGCCCCTAGTGCCGTCTTGTTGAGGTAACAGTTCCCTTGGCGACCGACTTTGTATCGGGCTAGCGTAGTGTATTCTGCGCTTGGCTGATTTGTCGAAACGGCAGCGGTTGGGCCGCGTTCGCCGTCCAGTAGCGAACTTGCACATCGTCGATCGCCACTTCACCGGCACCGATCAGCTCGAGCATAACGTTAACCTCTCCGTCGACCAGCGTCTGCCGATAAATCGTAACGTTCTGCCACTGTGGCGTTGCTCGCACTAGGACACCTAGTTCTGGTCCGGCGACATTCTCATAAACCAACACACCCTGATCAGGGCCGCCAAAGCCGAGCGTTTTGACCTTCAAGTCGATTCGAATCGGCGTCTTGGCAGCGAAACGTACCGCAGGGCTGCGAATCTGCAGCATTGTTCCGGCATATCCGCCGGGCAGACTTTCGCCATGCAGTGTGGTTACATTCGCGACCAAGCAGGCCGCGCCTTCGGCCTGTTGCCCAGCGGCGATGGAAACGTCGGAGCGAGCGGTTGTGTCAAAGCCAGGCCGTTTCCCTACGCTCCAGCCCGCGTCGCCCAGCAGCTCGCTAGAATCCAACGTGCCACCGATCAATAAGTTTTCGCTCCAGCCCGATTCGGACATCAGCGGCCACCACATCACCTGCGTGGCAGTTCCCCCGACAGCCAAAAGCGGCGGAATGCTGGTCAAGGCTGGCGACGGATTCGCATTTGCCAGAGCAGTCGCAAGTTGCCAACGAGCCTTCATCGCCCAAGCATCGGCTCGCCTGGCCATTCGCAACGTCGCCCCGGAATCGCCGCCACGAAACATCGGCTCTGCATCGCGCAACGTACTTTGGGCCGCCCGAATCATATCAAGTGCGGATGGCGAAACGGAAACAATACGGGCCGATGTGGCCAATCGCCAGTCATCGCGAACCAATTCGGTTGCTTCGTGCGTTAACTGCCAGCGGTCACCCGCAGCTTGACTTGCCAATGGTTGCAACGACCTGGAAATTCGTCCGCCCAGAGCCGGATCGCTGGACAAAACGATTGTCTCGACAACGTCGGGTGAAATCACTTCCAGATGGATTCCAGCCGACGAGGTTTCGACACTCATCCTTTCAGCAGTAAAGTGAGTCAATCGCCACGCGATCTTTGTTGAATCGCTTGGCGGTAATGAGATTCTTAAAGAGTCACCATCGCCGGCCAGAGCCATCCCTTGCCGCTGCGCTGTTGTTGTAAGAATCACTAGCTGGCCACCCGGGAAATCGAGACGGCTGTTGTGAAACGGTGGGCCAAGGGTTGGCAAGCCCGACGCCGCAACTCCCGCACTTACCATTGCCGCAATTGAATCGATGTATCGATTCACATAACTGAGAGCCAACGAGCGATGTTGTGCTTCGGGTGTGCCGCTGGTCAGCGATCGATTCGATCGGAACAAGATCGCTCGCGGCGATAGTTCCATGGTTCGAGCGACCTGCAATAAAACGCTATGCCAGTAAAAATCCTCGCCCCGAGGCGATCCGATCGACGTCGTGATCCCATCAAGCTGTCGCTTCAGTGATTCAGGGGCGTCGGTTTGTACACCAACGATATCGATCTGTGTTCGCCCGGAGCGGGTTAGCCGATCATTCAAAAGGGCAATCTCTTCTGGCCCTGCGAGGCCGCGGATCGATGGCGGCAAGTCGTGCACCAAGTTGCTTGCGATGGCAGAATACTGGCGAAACGATTCTGCAGGTGCAATGATAATGGGCCGCTGCCACGCCAATGGCCAACGGGAAATCTTATCACTTAACTCCGACGCGGCGTCTAGGTTCGCGCTTGCAAGAGACGTACCCAGGTAGTATCCCGCAAGCGGCTCGAGCAACGGTGTAAGGTTGGGATCCGGAGCAGTCGGTGGCGGTGAAAATATCTTCACACCTGTTCGAATCGCTTCGTTCAGCAATAGATGATCGGGCGGACGTGATGAAAGGATAGCATCATATCCGAGTGTTTTGACCCACTGCAGCGGCTCGCCTTGATGTTGCAAGATTTTCCAAACTCTGCCGGCGCCAAACGGGCTCTCTGGTAAGCGGGCACCAAGCGGCTGAGTCTGTCGAGCAACAGATCCGGTGTCAAAACGCTCTGATGCGAGTTGGCCTGGGCCCAGTTTACCACTAGGGTCCGCGAACTCGCGCATTGACGAAACGGATACCATCGAATCGATTGCGAGATTGTCGATTAGAAGTGTCGTGTCGCCTGGACCTGTATACGCGTTAATGACGACCGCGTCGACAAACGATTCTGTAAAGTTCGCGTCTGTACCGTACTGGCGTCGCAAGGCATAAGACTTCAAACGCAACTGCTTTTCAATCGCGCCAACGCCCAGCATTTGCCATCGTCCCGCTTCCTTGTACTTCGCACCCAATATCGTCACAGAAACGGATTGGCCCGTTGCCGGGTCGATAACGAGCGGAAAGCGAACTCTCAGGCCAACGGACTGGCCCGTCTGAGACGATTTAATGAACACCCGCGCAGTCAGCTCGTCGATAACTCGAATCGGCTCAATCCTGTATTCCAACATCGCTTGAGTGCCATTATCCGCTCGAATCGAAATCGATTCACAGCCACTGCCGCCTACTCCGCTTGTTGATGCGTTTACGTGGCTAATCACCCGGGCCTGGCAATCGGTGAATCCAAGGTGCCAGCGCGGCGGATAGGCATCCAACGGGTCAACCAGTTGCCCGCATACGTTTGAAACCATTGCAACGCAGAGGCAAAATGCGACTATTGCAACACCCCAGTGTCTGCGCGACAGAGTTTGCCCCAACGGGCTAAGCGGCAGGCAATTCTGGGCGTTTTGATTTCCCATCGATTTCGAATGTTGACCCGCGAGTGTCTCGCGCCCAGAATCAACGACGACGCTCGATGATGCCAGAACGCAACAGTTTGTTGACGCAGTGCTGCAACCAGTCCGGAACGGTCTTTTGCAGCATAAGTGCATGGTGTAGCAAGATTTAACGTCGTTCGCCAAGGGCAATCCTGTTGCTCTTTGGCAACACCGAAAAGTTTTGGCACACGACGAAGATTTTCGTAAGTCAATTAAAACAAAGGACTTAAGTTGATCTGCAGCGTTTTCGCAGGGATGCGGCATGGCGAATGCAATTGATTGCTTCCCATCAGTCACACACAACGACACTCAATCCCAGCCTTTGAGACACCCCATGCTTAACGCCGCTAGCCAAGCCGAATCCGAAAACGAAGCGACCCCAATCGAATTGCAAGAATTGGCTAGAGCGATTGAGTCATTGCCGACTCGATATCGCGACGCGATCACGCCAGCAATGCAACGCGTGATTGACTGCAGCACTCGCCGCCGCCGAATCTTGAACTTGGTTCAAGAAGCATTGTCGCAATTGCGCCTAGACATGAAGTATTTGATTTTCGACCTCGAAGCAACTCGCCGCGAGCGCGACCAGTACAAGGCGATGATTGAAGGCGAACAAGAGTGAGCTATCGAAGCTGATCTCTTCGCCGCCGCCTACGAGCCTATCCGAAAAGGGGTCTGCCCCTCACCGGCGAGGCCAAAAAACCGATGACATTGAATCGCCTCCAAAGGGTCAGCCCCCCTTTCGGATAGGCTCTAATCGATCAAATCGTTGACAACATGGCCCGCGATATCGGTCAATCGATAATCGCGGCCTTCGTGACGATAGATCAATTTCTTATGATCGACCCCTAGTTGGTGTAGCAATGTCGCGTGAAGGTCATGAACGTGGACCGGATCGCGAGTAATGTTATAACCAAACTCGTCGGTCTCGCCGTGGACATAGCCAGCCTTTAAGCCTCCGCCAGCCATCCAAACGGTGAAGCAACGTGGATGATGGTCGCGGCCAAAACTTTCTGGCTTGATTTCGCCTTGGCTGTAAGCCGTTCGCCCAAACTCGCCACCCCAAACGACGATCGTGTCGTCCAACAAGCCACGTTGCTTGAGGTCGGTCACCAGCGCCGCCGCAGCCTGATCGGTCTCTTTGCACTTGTTGCGAATGCCCGCTGGCAATCCGCCGTGGTGATCCCAATCGCGATGGCATAATTGAATGAACCTCACGCCACGCTCTGCCATCCGTCTTGCCAATAGGCAATTGTTGGCAAACGACGGTCGGCCAGGTGTCGCACCGTAAAGTTCTAATGTCTCGGCCGATTCCTGAGACAAATCAGTCAACTCGGGAACGCTGGATTGCATTCGAAACGCCAGTTCATAGTTCTCAATCTGAGCGGCGATCGCCGGATCACCGATCGTATCGAGCGCCAGTTGGTTGAGTTGATTGGTTGCGTCGAGCAGTTGTCGCCGCGTATCGCTGCTTACGCCGGGCGGGTTCGACACGAACAAGACGGGATCGCCAGCGTTTCGAAATTGCACGCCACCAAATTGTGCGGGTAAAAAACCGCTTCCCCAGTAACGCGTTTGAAGTGTCTGGCCGCCGCCACCGCTGGTCAAAACGACGAACGCTGGCAAGTTATCGCTTTCACATCCTAGGCCATAAGCCAACCATGCGCCCATCGTCGGGCGACCGGGTTGTTGATTTCCGGTAGCAAAAAAAGTGACGGCCGGATCATGATTGATCGGATCGGTGTGCAGCGATCTTACAAAGGTGCAATCATCGACGATTTTGGTTAGGTTTGGCAGCAATTCGGAAATGTCCATTGCGGCACTCCCGTACTTTTCAAACTTGAACGGCGAGCCGACGCAAAACAGATTCTTCTGGCCACTGGTCATCGTCGTGATCCGCTGCCCTTTGCGAACGCTGTCCGGCAGATCCTTTCCCGTCATATCAATCAGCGTCGGTTTCGGATCGAACAGATCCAATTGCGACGGCGCACCCGACATGAACAGATAAATGATTCGCTTGGCACGCGGCGGAAAATGAAGCGACTTCAACGCTCCTGGGACGTTCACGTCGGCGCCGCTGGGCCCACCTGCTGACTGTTCGCTCGCAAACGCTGATCGGTTCAGCAGCGATGCCAACCCAAGCGCCCCCAGACCAGTCGTACTGGATTGCAGAAACGAACGCCGTTGCAAAAGCCGGATCTGATGATCGATTGAGTTCATGGATATCTTCGCAATTTATTCAATGTGTTACCGGAAACCATTCGCCGAATTAGGCTCTTAATTCGAAATCGTTTCATTGAGATTAAGCACCACGTTACAAAACGCGGTCCAAGCCGCCAGCTCCGAATCGGTGACTTTATCGATTCGGGCAATGTCACCAACGGCGATCAATTTCGCGGCCGCTTCGGCGTCGGCTTGATAGGTTGATTGTTGTTTCTTCAATACACCTTCCAGGATCGCAAACTCGGCCTCCGTTGGCACGCGAGCGAGTGCTGTTTGCCAAGCTAATCGAATGCGTCCGGCGTCATCCAGACCGGGGGCCGCAAGGATTCGCTGAGCAAACGCGCGGGCGGCTTCAACAAAAACCGGGTCGTTCATCAGCACGAGCGATTGCAGTGGTGTGCTGGTTTTCGCCCGCTGCGAAACACAGAACTCTCGAGTCGGCGCGTCGAGCGTTACGAACGACGGATAGACCGTTGACCGACGCCAGTAGACATAAAGTCCGCGGCGATACAATTCATCCCCTTGCGACTTCTCATACTTATAACCGCTCATTTCATTGATTTCCCAAGTCCCCTCGGGCTGAGCCGGCTTGATGCTTTTACCACCGATTTTAGGATTCAAAACGCCAGAAATCGCCAGCGCATTGTCGCGAATCAACTCGGCATCCAGCCGTTGACGTGGCCCCCGCGCCAGCAAGCGATTCTCCTGGTCTCTTGCGATCAGTTCCGCCGACGCTCGCGACGTTTGCTGATACGTCGCGCTCATGACAATCTGCTTGATCACACGCTTGGTGTCCCAGTCGCGCACAAAATCGGCGGCTAACCAATCGAGCAATTCGGGGTGAGTCGGTTGTTCACCTTGCGACCCAAAGTCGTTCAGGGTTTTTACGATTCCGTTACCAAAAAGTACCGCCCACCAACGATTGATGGTCACTCGCGAGGTAAGCGGATGGTCGCGTGACACCAACCAGTTAGCAAGATCCAACCGGTTCAGTTGTTTGTCGTTTTCACGCTTCGCGATCGGTGGCAAGAAACCGGGAGTTCCTGGCAGGACCTTGTCGCCATCGGCATCATACTGGCCGCGAACCTTAATAAAGGTATCACGTGGCTTCTCCATCTCCTGCATCACCATCGTATTGGGAATCGACAGGATGAAATCGTCTTTGGACTTGCGAGTGGCGGCGACCTTCGTCTCAAGAGTTGTCAATTCCGACGATTGCGTACTGCGGAAGAAATCCTCGAGCCGTTTTCTCTGTTCATCCGTACGCGTCTCTGGTGCGATCGCGACCAGTTGATAGGTGTCACCATCGCCCAACGAAGCAATCTCGGGTGCATCGAGCGCCCGATCATAGATTTTCAAATCGTCGATACGTCCGGTGAACTGAGTTCCCGCCGCGCCACGGCGTCCGATGCAAAACGGAATCTCATTGCGAATCGTACCCTTCAGGCCATCTTTCTTGATGCTTGTCTTTGCAAGTTGACCGTTGATATACAACTTCAACCCTTCGGCCTTGCCAGAACCGTCATAGGTGAATGCCAGATGCGTAAATGCGTTGGCGGGAAGGTCGCTGTCGGCTTGAATGTGAATCACGTCCTCTGGCCACTTGTGGATCAAATGAACGCTTGGGCGTAACCCATGAAACTCAACATCCCAACCGCGTGCACCGTTTCCGTCGTCCATCTTTCCAAACGGGGCGCCACCTTGTGGTGTCACATATAAAAAGGCACCGACACTGAAAGGTTGATCTTTTTCAAACCCGAATCGCTCGCCATATTCAAACCACGTTTCTTGGGTGGTGTCAAAACTCTTGCCCGACATCCCATCGGCAAACTTGATCTCGCCGTGCGCCTGGGCAACGATCTTTGACTCAGGCGAATCTTGTTCCGATGCAATTGCATCGCCGTCGGAATCGAGCGGGAAGTGGGCCATGGGCGTCGGCGGTTGTGGCAATTTATCTGCGGCCAACAGATTTTTCTCCCACTCGATCTGCTTGGCAGGGAGTGACGACTTAAAGCCGGCCAATTCCGCTTCGGTCTCCGTCAGTTGCTGTTCCAACTCCTTCTGCCGTTGTTCCATTTCCGGAGTCGGTACTCTTAAAAACGGCTTGGGATTGCGATCCCGCACTCCGTCTTTTCCGGTTTCAGGAACGTTGTTAAAGAACGCATAGAACTTATAAAAATCTTCGGTCGAAATCGGATCGTATTTATGATCGTGGCACTGGGCACAAGCGACTGTCATGCCCAACCACGTCACACCTGTCGTCGCGACACGATCGACAACATACAAGTTGCGATACTCCGCATCGATCAAGCCACCTTCATCGCTGGTCATCAGATTTCGATGGAACCCGCTGGCGATCTGCTGCTGGATCGTCGCATCGGCGATCATATCACCCGCTAATTGCTCGATCGTAAACTGATCAAATGGCATATTTGCGTTGAATGACTCGATCACCCATTGTCGCCATAACCACATATCGCGAAGCGAATCGTTGTGATAGCCACTGGTATCGCCATAGCGAGCGAGATCGAGCCAGGGTATCGCCAGACGCTCGCCGAAATGTTGGCTGGCAAGCAAACGATCGACGACGGTTTCGAATGCGGTGGGTGATGTATCGGCAAGGAAGTCTTCGACTTCACGAACCGATGGGGGCAGGCCGGTCAAATCGAGCGAAACTCGCCGGATCAAACGCTCGCGACTTTCGATCGGTGATTGCGTCAACCCTTCGGACTTCAGTTTAGCCAGCACGAAGGAATCGATCGGATTGTTAACGACTCCCTCCGCCAAATCGTCGGTCGGTACCGTTGACATTCGAACCGGCTCAAACGCCCAGTGTCCCGACCATTTCGCGCCTTGCTCGATCCAACGCCTCAGCAGGTCCGCTTGAGCCGGCAAGATCGGTTTGTCGAAATCTGGCGGTGGCATCACATCACTTGGATCACTCGATGCGATGCGTTTGATCAACTCGCTGGCACCGACATCGCCACGAACAACCGGCATTTGTCCAGACTCCGCAGCCGCGAAAACCGAATCCTCCTGGTCCAGCCTTAGGCCGGCTTGCAAGGTGTTGGCGTCGGGGCCGTGACAATTGAAACAGTGGTCCGACAAAATCGGTCGAATGTCACGGTTGAAATCGACAGTCTGTTCGGAGGGAATCGCTTCGGATTGCTGGGCGAAAACGTTCATCGCCTGCCCACTTACAAGCGAACAAACAATCCCGATGCAGATCGAGAATCTCATAACATCATTCCGCAGGTTTGGAAAAGCGTTGAACTAGGGTTTAGCGTCGATTCGGTAAAGCGCCGTTTGGCTACGCAAAAACAGCGAATCGCCGGATACCGCTGGCGACGCGGTAAAACCGTCGCCAAGTTGATTTGTTGCAACCGGTTCGTACTTGTCGGCAACGCGTATCACGGTCGTCTTCCCTTCTTCGCTGAAAAAATAGATCAAACCGTTGCAGTAGATCGGCGAAGCGGAAAAGTTGCCCCCGATTCGCTCGCGCCACAATTCTTTTCCAGTGGTCGCCTCGAAACAGGTGATGATGCCCGAATCGTTGCCGACAAAAAGTAAGTTATCGACCAACATCAGCGAAGGTTTTTTCGAAATCTGGCTGTCCGATGCCCAGACAATGTTTTCTGTAGTCACATCGCCAGTACCGCCATACTTCACAGCGAGCAACCGTGATCGCATAAAGCTGGTACAAATGAATGCCATACCGTGCCCAATCACCGGCTTGGGGACGGTCGAAAAGCCGAGCTCACCATACGCCGCCTTCCACAATTCCTTGCCAGTTTTGGGGTCATAGCCGTATACCCAATCGGCTCCGGGGCTGATCATTTCAAGTCCGCGAGGCGTTTGCACAAGCGTCGGCGTGCAGTATGCCTTTTTCATCTCGGGTTTCGGATTGAGTGTCCCCGAACGTTCGGTCTTCCACACGACGGTTCCATCTTTGATGTCCAGCGCGGCCACAAATTGCGAATCGGTTCCGTCGTAATGGGTGATCATCAGGCCGTCCCACACAATCGGTGAACTGCCGGGGCCGTTTTGATGCTCGATCTTCAATCCGACATTTTGCCACAGCAATTCACCCGACTTCGCGTCGACGCAAGCCGAACCGTAGGTTCCAAAGTGAAAGAGGACTTTGCCGTCGTAAATGACCGGCGTGGGCGATGCATATGTATTGGTCTTATGGATCGGCTCTAAAGTTTCAGGCTTGAGAAGTTCAACATTATAGATTTCCTGACCGGTTTCTTGATCGTAACAGATCGCTCGTAACGAAACGCCGTTGACGATTTCGAGTCCTTGAGAGTTGGTAATTTTTGCCAACCGATCCTGTTTTTCCTGCTCCGATAACTCATCTACAATTGCCGTTGTCAGCCATATCTTTCCGTCGGCGATTACCGGCGAGGAGTGCCCGCGGCCCGGCACGTCGATTTTCCAAGTGACATTTTCCGAATCGCTCCAGATGACGGGAATTTTACCATCGATGACGTGGCCATTGCCAAGTGGGCCGCGAAACTCGGGCCAGTCCTTCGCGTTGGCCAAGCCTGTCTCCAGCAGAGTGAAAAGGAGAATCAGGCAAGTCGATATCGAGTGCTTACAACACATGATCTGCTGACTTTTGCGGTGGGAGTAGCGGCGGGAAGGGAGGTCGGTGGCGAGCGGAGTCGCTAGCAGCTGCGTCTTTCAGCAGCTATCGGACTCGATTGTAATCGATCGCGGCGCCGGGGGCATCACCAAGAAAATTCTTAACCGACAGATTGAACTTCGATGGGAGTCGCTTTACTTTAAGCGGCACGCAAGCGGAGTCGGCTGAACGGCGATTGGCGATCGTTCAGTACAAGATACGCGCTGGGCGAGTCACAGTCCGCAAATCGTTCTTGACGCTGAGTACTCGTTCGCGCGGATCATCCATTTGCTTATCCTCCGTTTCCGCGGAAATAATTTGAATGGTCTCGATCGCGGTTTCGAAAGCGAGGTCCGGTGACAGCAGTCTGAGCGTCACAGCGTCGTAGTCCTGGGGCCGCGGCAGCAAAGATATCTAACGCTCTTCCTTGGCTCGATTGTCGTAGTGGGCCTGCTTGGCGTTGCTGATCACGGTCAAAAAGTGACGCACCGCCGGCTGTGCACGTTCGATCAGACGCACCCGATCGGCTTCGCCTGTCCGACTGACCCAGCCTTGCGTCAATTCGATATTCAGCGTCGCAGGGGCGAAGTTTTCTTTCGGATCGGAAAAAGTTAGGTTTGCGAAACGTGTTTCGGTCGAACGCAACGACTGAACCGACGAATCGGTGCGACTTTGCCAGTCATAGTGTCGCTCATCCAAAAGTGCGTGGCGAAGGTGACCTAGCCCAGGTGTACCGGTCAAATCGATCGTTTTCGCTTCGGTGCCGTCGACTTGCCCAAGCGGTTCCAGTTGTAAAGTTACGCTAGGCAGGATCTGAATCGCCAGAATCGCATCGGGCCCGAGAAAAGCGGTCGTCTTCTCGAGTTGGGTCCGCCGTGCGTAGATGCTCGCTACTGCACCAATGACGCCCAAAATCATGATCGCGACGCCCGCCAAAACGGCTCGCCGCGTGATCGGGATCTTGGGATGATCGACCCAGCCTTCGGGCAGCGGTTTCGTCGGTCCGGCAGTCAATACGGTTTGTGAGGACATTACTTTTTTGAATTGGGGTTAAAATCTTGGCACCGCTTCGCGGATTGGCTGTTCTTTGGTAGTTTCGATGCTCGCCAACCCTTTGAAAGGATATCAAACGTGCAAGACTCGACTTTGACCAGCAACCATTCTACGCCCGTGTCCGAGATTTTGGTCGATCTGGGCCCGCGAAGCTACCCGATTCGGTTGACGTGCGACCAGTGGGACTCGCTCGCCAAGCAGATTGCAGACGTTTTGGGCGATGTAACGCACACTTTGGTCGTTTGCGACGAGTCGATTATGGCGAAGTGGGCCGAGCCGTTGGCCGAGAGCTTGGGCCAGTCGTATCGCTGTGACTTGGCCACGATTGCCAGCGGGGAAACGAGCAAGTCGATCGACATGGTCGGAAAGCTGTGGGACTGGATGCTAGCCAGCGGTGCGGACCGGCGGACGGTTTTGATCGCTGTCGGCGGCGGAGTGGTCGGCGATTTGGCCGGTTTTGCCGCTGCGACCTACGCTCGGGGCATCCGTTTGGTGCAGATCCCCACGACATTGCTGTCGATGGTCGACAGCAGCGTCGGGGGAAAGACGGGCATTAACCTCAGCGGCGGCAAAAATATGGTCGGCGCGTTTTGGCAACCGTCCCTGGTGCTGATCGATACCGAAACGTTGACGACGCTGGACGACCGAACGTACCTCAGCGGTCTAGCAGAAGTGATCAAATATGGCGTGATCGAAGACGCCGATTTTTTCTCGTGGCTGGAAGATAACGCTGATGCCTTGGTGTCGCGTTCACCTGCGGCGGTGCGTCACGCGATCGCTCGAAGTTGCCAAATCAAGGCTGCGGTGGTCGCCGATGATGAGCGGGAAACGTCAGGACGCCGGGCGGTCCTGAATTATGGCCACACGTTTGCTCATGCGATCGAAGCGACTGCGGGTTATGGAGCGATGTTGCATGGCGAAGCGGTCGCGATCGGGATGGCGATGGCCGCTCGGCTAGCTCGGTTCATGGGTCGTGTCGACCAAAACTTTCTCAGTCGCCAAGACGATTTGATTCGCCGATGCGGGTTGCCGGTCCGTTGGGCCGAGGCTAATCCAGCGCAGATGATGCCGATCATGATGACCGACAAGAAGGTCGCTCACTCGGCGCTGCGATTCGTTCTGCCAACTCGCATCGGGCATGTGGAATTGGTGGCTTGTGGTACGCAGTCGTTGATCGAGGATGCGATTGTTATTTGTCGAAAGTAGTGAGCTTTTGGGAATTGGCACTTGGCCGCCTAAAGGCGGGACTACGAGCGGTGTGCCTGGGATGGGAAGTGTTGGGCGATTTTCTTTTTCAAGAACTCGACGCTTCGCCTTAATTGGTCGATGCCATCGACTCCGTCTTCGATGCTGATCCAACCATCAAAACCGACTCGACGCAGTTCGGTAAAGATCGCATCGTAATCGTTCAAACCTTTGCCGATCTCGCCATGCCGCAATCGTTTCGCATAACCCGCCGCACCACCCTCTTCAGCACGCAAATCTTCTAATGTCCCTTCGATCAAGTAACGATCGCTGGCGTGCATGGTGACAACGCGATCGGAAACCCTTCTAAGCAATTCCAGCGGATCATCACCCGCCAGGTATGCGTTGCTGGGGTCGTAATTGACGCCGAAGTTCGGATGATTAACAGCGCTGACGAGGTCACAGAAAACATCCATTTTTTGTGCGAACTCGGGATATTGCCAAAAATCATCCTTGTAATGATTTTCGATGATCAATGTGACGCCTCGATCGGCGGCGTAGGGCAGGCATTGTTCAATGCAATCGGCGGCCAGCATGATTCCCTGTTCAGTGCTAAGTTCCGGACGCCGTTGTCCGCTCAGCACGCGACAATACTGGCCGCCGAGCTTGTGGATCATATCGATCCATACTCGTTGTTTGGCGATTTCGGTATTGCGAAACGGTTCGTCGGGATGGGTGAAATCGGGCGAGCAGCAGAGCATGGGGATCGTCATGCCACGTCGTTCGACTTCGTAACGAAAGCCTGGCCAAGCCGATTCGTCGGCCATTTCTAGAAAACCGGCGTAGAACTCAAGCCCATCAATCTCCAGCGTGGCGGCGAGCTCAATCCACTGGATCAGCTTCATAGTGCCATCTTTGCATAGGGCATGCATGTAGGCCTTGGGGAACGCGGCGAGTTTCGGCATCATGGGGCAGTGGGCTGGTGGGACCATCATCAAGCAGCAATTGACAACAAACAACGTTTTATCGCTCACTGATGCGTTTTGCCAGGCAGCATCAAACTGAAGTTAAGCGTCAAATCACTTCACCCAACTGAACACACGCAGCGGCGGCAGATTTAGCCAGACGGTCTCCACCTCCGGTTCCCCAAAAAGCGGGCTCGCCAGTTCCTCGATTCGATTGGAAAGCTGGTATGCGATGAATGTGCCCCCTTTCGGCAAAGCTGCATCGATCGCCTCGATCACCTGTAAGGCGATCCGCTGGGGCAGCGTTGAAAAGGGGATCCCCGAAACGATCACATCGGGCGCTCCCAATCCAGCCTCCGCAAGATATCGAGCCAGAAACCGCGCGTCACCGTTGATGATGATGGCTCGCGGGTCCGAAATCTTGCGGAGCGGTTCCATGAGGACTTCGCTCTTTTCAATAGCGATCAGGTGCGACGTTTCGCTCATGTGGTGCAGCAGCGATTGAGTCGTTTCGCCAGTGCCCGGCCCAAGATCGACGACCAACTTGGCCCGACGCACACAATCGCGATTGGCGACTTCCTCCGTCAACACGTGCGAACTCGGAACCAACGACGAAATCTGAGCCGGCTCCTTCAACCAGGCCTTGAATACTGTTTTCGCCCGTGATGCAAAGCTCGGGTACTGTCGCTCGGTTTCCGTTGACGCCATTTCGAAACAATCGCTCGGTCTGAAATAACTTGGATGACGTGAATAAGGTGCCCGTTCAATGCCGGAAGCGGCTGTTTGGACGGTGAAACTTCCCACCATAATAGCGATTACGGATTATCAGCGACAACCCACCCGCCAGATATGGGAAACGTTATCGTCAACGCATGCAACCACAGTTCCCGTCATCAGCCGCGACAGGCGTTTGCCTCGTCAGGCACATACCGTGTCTTTGACGATCGATCACCGACCAACCGATGACCGGTGGCAATCCAGCCCCAGCGTTTCTGCTCGATATCCGTTTCAAAGTAACATTCACGATCGTCAAATAACCGCCCCTAAAATTTCATCAAGAGACGCGAAAAAACCACCGGCAGTCACACCAATAAAACTTACCTAAGCCGCGTCGTTGCTTATACGCAAACCGACCTTGCGATCCACTGCTCGAACGATCGCAAACGCACCACGCAAGCCTTGCATTAACTGACTACGCCGCAGCAGTGGCACAACGATTGCGAACCATCGTTTTGCAACTTTAAACGCAACCGCTGGACGTTCGGAACGTGCAGAATGGTTTGCGTTGTTCGAATCCTAAACTGGACCATTTGCTATGAAAAAGAGAATCCTGCGATTTGTGATCGCGTCTTGTACCGTCGCTATGCTGCCCGTCGCAGCACAGGCTCAAGTCGGTCAACCCCAACCAGGCACCATCCAACAACAACCGCAACAGCCGCAACGATCGGCAACCCAACCGGATGCTGCGACCACAACTCGCCAAGCACAAAATCGCGGCGGGTCACAACAGACCGACCAACAGCTTGAGCAGTTGTTCGCAACCAAGTTGATGCTCGCTAATAAGGGTGTCGTCGAACTGAGCAAGATGGCGACTGAGAAAGCCAGCGATGCCAAGGTTAAAGAGCTTGCCCAGACCTTGGTAAAGGAACACGAAAACCTTTGCCGGGACATCGAAAAGCTGCAAGCATCCAAGGGTTATGCGACAAAAGGCGATCATTCAAAGGGTGACCGAGCAGGCCAGACTGCCCAGAGCCGACCCGGCCAACCTGGCCAACCTGGCNNGGCCAACCCGGTCGCCAAACTGGCACAACTCAGCAAGCCGGCAAATGGGACAGCGATAGCCAAGGACTCGTTAGCAAGCTGGAAACGATCGCCGAGAAATCGTCGAAGAATCAGCTTGAAATGGCTAAGGAAATGCTACAACAGCTCGAGGGCAGCGATTTCGACATGGCATTTGTCGGCCTGCAAATCGCCGCGCACACCCGTGCCGTCGCTGACCTGAACGCGCTGCAAGGTGTCGGTTCGAAAGAAATGCAGGACGTCGTCAAGCAAGCTGAAAGTGCGACTAGCAATCACTTGAAAAAAGCCAAGGATCTGGCCAACCAGTTGAGCAGCAAATAAATCATTTGCCGCTTAAACTGAGAAGGGAATCTAAAGACCCTCGTGCGTCGTTATGGCGTGCGAGGGTTTTTCGTTATCAACCGCACAAAGCATCAAACACGAGTTGAATGAAGGAAATGGGACGAATGAAGAAAATGGGGGTAAAAGTTTAGTTTCTCGGTCGTATTGCGATTCGTTTCCTGGCTATCGGTTACATGATAGGTTTCTCTCCTGACCACGGAATCGAGGGGCTGCTGCTTGGTGCGCGGGCATCGGAGCGGTGCAATCGTACGTAGCAATTCTCGCGTCGGCGCAGCACCAAGCTTGCTCGAAGTGGTGTTCTTCGAGTTGCGATGGTGTTCCTATTGCGGCCGATCGCCCAAGTTCGCAGGGCTCGCTGGTGAGTTGCTGGCTGCAGCTCGCAGACGTGTTGCAGCGATTATTGTGCTGCGTACAAGCTGCGAATCACCTTGTCAGGCGGGCGCACGTAGAGTTCTTTATAAATGTCACTTACCCGTTTGCCGTGAAGACGTGATGTTTCTGCAACCTTCATCAGCTGGGCCATCCGTGCGGCACCTGCGTCGGTGCGACTTCAAAACGTGATCTTACGCAGCACGACCAAAGGACGCAGTGCCCGTTCGGGTAAGTTGTTCGTCGGCGAGACGCGCGCATCGTCTTAGAATACCATGCACTCAACCTCATGGCGAATCAACAACGCCTGCAGGGTGATCGCCCTCTCGTGCTTTACATCACACCACTGTACCGGTGGAAAATGGGAAGGAGATAATATCGCATAACTACCTCCGTTCCATTTGTTTTCCGCCAATCGCCATTGGCATCGCGAAACATCTCAAAATGGTCGCCCCAACGAGTCGCTTCGTAATCGGCGGAGGCATCATTTCCGAAGCCACGAAGTGGCGAAAGATAGTAGCTGCGGGTGAACGTTGGCTTGCCTTGCAACTTACATTCCGTAGGTCTGGAAATCAATATCTTCGGTTTTTGATAGATGCTGCTTTCGGGACACGGCGCACTAGACTCATTTTCCACAGCTAAAAAATCTCGCCGAAAAAAAATAAACCGTTTTTTGATACTTGCGAGGATTGCCATTTACGTAAGGCTTGTGCCACACGAGTTAGGTCAATGGCAAAAACATACTTTTTTTTTGACATTAAATCTTTTGTCTGTTTGGCATTTCGCCCAGCCGCGCTGCGTTTTAACATTGCGGCACGAAATACAATCAAAAACCAAAACAACAAGCACCGGTTCCCGCAGCAATCGAACCCAATGCGTCGGGAAGCGACCTCGTGCTTCACTCACGTACCATCGGTGCTCTGCCAATCATCAATCGATTGATTAAGCGATGCCGTCTTAACGAAATCCTTTTGTGTAACCCACCTGCGGAAGACGGTAGAAATCGAATCGAAACGGCAACCGCGATCCTGCTGCTCGTTCGTAACATTTTGCTTAGCCGAGAACCGCGCTACGGTGTCGGACAGTGGTTTGCAGCGCTGGTGCCGGAACTGTTCCAGTTACGCGAGGATCAGCTAATGAGTCTGAACGACGACCGCGTCGGTCGCGCACTTGATCGTCTTTTATATGCCGATTTCCCCGATCTTATGATCGGATATCACTCGCAATGCCATTCGTGAGTTCGATCTGAATCTGTCGGAATTACACAATGACTCCACCACCAATCGGTTCTCCGGAGACGATGACGCCTTCGAGCAACCGCAAATGCGACGCGGTAAATCTGCCGGCGCAATCCGACAAGGCCATAGCAAAGACCATCGTCACGATCCTAAACAACTGCTCTATCACTTACCGGTGACCATCTTCACGGCGACCGACGATGGAGGGATTCCGGTTCACTTCTGCACCGAAAACGGAAACAGAAAAGATGACGTAACCCACGTTCCGACCTGGAACCTGCTCCGCCAGATGACAGTCAGAATCGACTTTCTTTATCTCGCTGATTTCAAGTTGGCAAGCGTTCAAAACTTCGGCCACATCGATCGAGACGGCAAGCGTTTTATAGCGTTCTTACCGGAAAACCGCAGTGATCCACGGGCAATAAATAGGACGCTGCTGGAGAATCATGAATCCTTGCGTTGGGTTCTTTTTTTGAAGTCGAGGAGGAACACGGAGTGCTGCGGCACCGTTTTAAGTCACTACGTGAAGAGCGGATTACTAGGAATGGATATCGGCTGTTGTGGATTCATTCAACGGGCAAGGCGATTTCAGATGACGCTTCTCGTATGAAAGCGATTCAGAAGACGTTTGACGATTTAAGCGAACTTCGTGATCGGCTTCAATCGCCACACTCGCGAATGCGAAACCGCCTGCGTGTGGCTGGTGAGGTCGCGAAGATCATGCAGCGCCGAGGGACCCGTTCTCTTTTGCAAGTAGAAATTATTCAAGAAGAAGTGGTCACCCTCAAACAAAAAACGCCTGGGCGCAGATCAGAGAATACTCAATACGTCCGAGAGGTCAAATTACATTTCGATCGGAGAGCCTTTCCGAAAAGGGGCCTGACCCTTTGGAGGCGAGTCGATTTCATTGATTTTTTTGCCTCGCCGGAAAGGGTCAGACCCCTTTTCGGATAGGCTTTAAGATTTTCGCTCCCTAGTCGGCTGCATTCTCTTGCAACGACAGCCAGCTGAATGATCACCCTTTCGCACAGCGAGGTTAGGTGCATCAATAGCCATTTCGCAGCGCTTCGTGCAAGCGATCTCAAGCGTGTCTGCATGCGAAGGGAGAGTGAACGGCGATCTGCCAGCGAACGGTAATACGTCCGCATTATCGCCGTTCGTATCGCGAAGATTGTCGGATGATCGATCATCGGATTCTTTGACGCTTGGTTGATCGCCTTGCCGATCGACTGAAGTTTTCCGTTGCAGGTGAAGTAATGGCCCGCTGTTTGCAGTCCTGTTTGCAGTC
>DIUH01000222.1 GCA_002428205.1 Planctomycetaceae bacterium UBA6163 | reverse complement strand
AGAACTTGGGTGGCACCAAATAAAAAGCTCATTGGCTCTGGGAGCCGCGAAGCTGGCGAAACATTGTAGCCCCGGGTCAGCGAAGACGAGCTCCGCGAGTCGAGCGTAACCCGGGGTTTACGTTGAAGCGGGCGCTGGCGACGAGCGATTGATTTTCCAACCTGCTGAGTCATACCGAGTCGCAACTTATTGGGACGCCTACCCGACCGGACGGCAGCAAGATTGTCTGGCCACCAAAAACCACAGATGAACGCAGCTTCTTAGATGGCACCAAATATGTTTTCGGACGAAAAAAACGTCAAAACCTGTGCGTCGGGTCGCGGTGAGAANNCAAAACCTTGCATCTACTTCTTCGGCCGGAATGCAACAATCCACTCCGGATCGGTCTCCAACCTCGGCCCGCCGATCAAATCGATGCAATATGGGATCGCCGGGAAAACTGCGTCCAAACATTCACCGATCGCCTTGGGCTGCCCCGGCAGGTTGACAATCAAACTGCTGCCTAAGATTCCAGCAGTTTGTCGCGACAGGATCGCAGTCGGCACTTTCTCCATCGACACCTTTCGCATCCATTCGCCGAACCCCGGCAGCATCTTTTCGCAAACCGCTTCAGTCGCCTCAGGCGTCACATCACGCGGCGCGGGCCCAGTGCCGCCCGTGGTCACAATCAAGCAACACCCTTGATTGGCCAACTCACGCAGCGTCGCCTCGATCGTCGCTTGATCATCCGAAATCACCTTCGACACCGGTTGCCACGGCGACGACAAAACCTGATTCAAGTATTCCAAAATCGCCGGACCACCACGGTCTTCGTACTCGCCGCGTGATGCCCGATCCGATACCGTTACGATCCCGACTAGCGGAATCGAATCCTGCTTCAACCTTGCTTGGTTCATACTAGGCTCTGTCAACACTTCATCTCAGGGTAGTGGGATTCTCCGGAATTCCTCTCGCTCGGGGAATTCTGGCGAATTCCACTACGGACAAACCCTAAGAAGATTACTTGGCCCGCATTTTAATTCGACGAAACTCCACATTGTCCGAACCCCAACTGTGCAGCGCAATTGTACCACTGGCGAACGTCTGGTCGGTGATCGAAAAATCTTCTTCCCCATCAACAAAGATAGTGATGCGAGGCCCTTCTAGTTCGATCCTTACCTGTTGCCAAACGCCTTTCTGATAAGTCTTATCGTTCTTGGCAAGCACCTCGAATCGATCGCCATCCTTTACTGCCAAAATCCGGTACTTCCGCTGCAGATCGGTCGACCATAAGTAGTTTCGCTTTTCATCAGCGGCGCGAAACGCTAAACCGATTCCATCATCATCGCCCGAACGAACTTCAAATTCGATCACACCATCAGTAAAGTCTTTGCCGTCGGTAAAAAACCGCAGCGTTCCGTAACGTTCAACTTCTGGATTCGTATCCGTCGCGCTGCCAAAATAAATGTTCGACCGTTGATGCACGACACCCTTTTCAACCGACCATTTGCTGGGCGCCGAATGAACGTTGCCCGACAAATCCCATACATGCCACTTAAAATCTTCCAGCGGCAATAGATCGCGTTCGATCAAAAACTCCGCATTGCTCGCCCGGCTCAATTGACCATCATCGGCAAATGCGCGAGCACGTAACTTCGCGCTGGCCGGAATCGTCAGCGGCCCCTCATACTTGGGCGAATCGACTCCCGGCGAAGTGCCGTCGAGCGTGTATCTGACAACGACCGACCGGTCTTCGTGTTGAATATCGACGGCGACCGCTTCGCCAAACGCGCCACCACTGGGGACGATTGTCGGCGGCCGAATCCCAACCGGCTCTAGCGCCACCCAAGATTGATTCAGATAACTGCACGCACATCCGGCAGACGCATCAGGAACTAAAACCAGCCCACCGGCTGGCAATGCGTTCAACCAACAACCGGGCCGCATGCCGCCATAGTTTTCGGTCTTTTCATTCTTCAACAAATCGAAATAGCCGAGCGTCGCCGAACGATAAACCATCATATGACGCGATCCGGCCAAAACACCACAACCATAAGATCGACCAAAGTTGAAAGGTTTTTCATCACCATTTAACAAATCCCAAGCGCCGCCCTGAGCATATACGGTGTAATCGTTGATCAGCGGCCGACTGGCATAGGTGGCTTGCTTGGTCCACGTCATCTCGCCTTTATCGGTCGCAAACACCGTCAAACGTCCACCGATTTCGGATGCCAGTGCGAACCGTGTCGGCTGGTAACTCATCAACAATTTTCGATACTCAGGGCTCAGCGATAACGTCGTGCCGTCGATCTGCTGGTCATTGCGCCACTGTTCTTTTCCCGTTTTCGCATCTAGCGCGATCAGCACTCCGGTGGGTTGCTGTTCATTCGGTTTTTCGCGATTGCGATCATACAACGCCAGCGGCCGATCGATCAAAAAGACTTGATCATCGCCAATCGCGATCGCATTGTGACGGATCGAATCTTTAGCATCGAATCGCCATTTGACTTCACCCGATTCGGGATCCAAAGCGAACAGAGTGCTCGATTCGGTCAACTGGTCTTTCATATCACCGGTTGTCGCACGGTATCGAAACGTGACCAAGTGGTCGCGATTGGCCAGCGACCCGAACAGTCGACCGTGCTCCAGCGCCAAATAGCCCCAGGTTCCCGGTTGTCCGTCGGTTTGCAAGGGAGCCGTGAACTTACCCAGCAATTCACCCGTGCGACGATCCAAACGCAAGCAATGATCTTCCAAACGAATGTATACGCCCGTGTCGCCGACACAATAATTGCTGCCCGTCCCCGAAACGCCCATCAGTTCGTCGCCATCAAAGGCCTTCAAAATCCCAGGCAATGAATAACGCCAAACTTCCGTCCCGTTATAAGCGTCGACGCAAACGATTTCGTTAATCCCTTCGTGATAGAGCAACCCATCATAAAATAGCGGTGCCGGACCACGACCGTGCCGCTGGGGCAGGTCGACATCGACGTCGCGATACCACAACATTCCCAGCGGCCCTTGCACCATCTCATCCGTCGAACAAAGTTGGTTGGCGGCGCTCATGTATTGGTGAGTCCATTGGCCAGCCTTCTCCAGCGGCCCGCGATCGACGACTCGCATCTGATCGGCCGGTCCGAACATGGCAACGCCACCATAAGGCCGCTGGCACGCTTGCCACCCCGTCGCCAGAAAATCGGCATCCGGATCAGCAAGGCTGCGCCCAGAAACAACCAGGTTGGCGAAGTAGTTGGGATATTGAGATTTTGCTAAATCTTGTACCAGGTGTACGGTCACTCGCGAACCATAAAAGCCCGCGGATAACAATTTTTGACGCACCGTCCGCACGCGATCGGCATCATCATCAATCGCATAAATCTTCATCTCGGTTCGCTTGGCAATCTGATAAGCCAATTCGCCATCGCCACAACCGAAATCGAGGCAATACCCGAGCTTGCTGGTCAGCCCAGCAACGATTTTTTCTGCCGCCGCGACGACAGCAGAGTTTTCAGTAAACGCGTCTGCAACCGTGGGACGCTGATGATGCATCGCGGCGATCGGTTGTGATCCGGATGGGTTGACATTGCCGCCAAAGCAGAACAATTGTCCGCTGTCAGTGCTGGCGACCAGATGCCCATCGGATGCTGATAAACCATAGACCGCACCGTTCACTTCCAACCGCTGCTTTACCGCACCGGATGTTCGGTCCAGTAACGTCACAACGCCATCACCGCCAGCAACGATCGTGTTGCCGACGACAATCACGGTAGTCGCACAGTCGACGTTTTCGGTCGTCCATGCCGGCTCCAAACCCCAAACACGAGACGTCTTGCCTCTGCGGTCGGCCTTGTTTTGCTCGACCCAGCGATAGGCCGCCACCTGTTTTTCGGTACCACGAACTAAGCCGCCAGGGAACGCGGCGAATGGCCCGGCACCGATCGTGTCGCCCGCCTTGCCGCTAGCCGCATCAAAGGCGATTCCGCTGTTAAAAAACATCGGACCGAGCGCCATCGTCGCGAACCCGCCCTTCTGGCCATAAGCTTGCAAGTGGAAATATTGAAACTTGCCATCGCCAAGGTCAAACGAAGCGGGAACGGCGCGACCAGTCGGTATCAACAAACGCGGCGATGATTCTTCGTCGCTAGGGAACGGCACGTTTGTCGCCGCTGGGGACGAAACGACTAGATAGCCTTGAGCCGAAACGCCGCTTTCGGCATCCGCGCCGCCGTGTGGCTGTGGCATTTCAATTCCGCCTGAATCGTCGTTGACCCACCGGACCGCGCCCGTCGCACAATTGAGCGCATAGACGAAAATCTCGTCGCTGGGCCAGATTCCCGCAGCATAGTAGACCGTATCGCCGACAACCGCCGGGGCACCACGAGCGGGCCACTTGGAGATCAATTGTTCGTTGCCCAATCGACGAGCGTCACCGGGGCCGCCGCGATGTTTCCAAATCACTTCACCGTCAAACGACAGGCTATAAAGAAATCCATCGTCGCTGGGCAACAGCAGCCGGTCCTTCCAAATCGTCGGCGCGAAACGGAGCGGACCGTCGGCGGTAAAAATCACTCCGCCTTCGCCGGTTTTCAAGTCCAGCCGATACAGCGAATGATCGGTGGAACTGGCGAAGAAAACCTGATCGCCTTTGATCACGCTGTGATAAGCCCGGTCAAACGGCATCCGGCCCGACCGCGGCCAAGCAGGCGTCGGTGGCGATGCGTCGTAGCTCCATCGCAAAGCGACTGAATCTGGCAAAGCCGAATCGAGGAATCCGGTCCGAGCTGCATCGCCACGAAATGTTGGCCAATCGGCTCGAACAACGCTAGTCGAGAATTGCGAAACCACCAAAAGCACAACGATTGCCAGCGGCGAAGCGATCGATGAAAGTCGCGTTTCTTGCACGACAAACTTCAAAAACTTGGTCTGGCGAGTTTCGCGGCGGGAACGATCGGGTGTCGCGACGTTCATCGTTTTTCCTCGGGCAGGGTGGGAGTGGTCGGTGTATGACCAAGGCGGAACGAGGCCCGCGACTGAGTCTGACAAGCGACCAGCGGACGTTTTCTCGATCCGCAGTTTAACGCGACCGAGCCTCTCGCGTGGTGAGTTTCATCAACTATTCACGCAGGCCAGTTGGTCCAGGGTGGGGCAATCGCTCCAGTTGACGGGTGCGTTCTGCCCCGTTGTCGATCCGCAAACTTGCGTTGATACTGTTGTCCCCTTTACCCCCCAGTCCAACAACAACCTGTGAACCCATGGCCGCATTTCCTGACATCCCGACGATCCAGTACGAAGGCCCTGCCAGCGACAACCCACTCGCTTTTCGTTGGTACAACCCCGACGAAATGATCGAAGGAAAGTCGATGCGAGATCATCTTCGATTTTCGATCGTCTATTGGCACACGTTCCGCGGAACCGGCAGCGACCCGTTTGGCCCTGGCACAGCGGTTCGCCCGTGGGATGACGGAACGGACAGCGTCGAAAATGCCCAGCGACGTGCCCGTGTCGCATTCGAATTGTTCGAAAAACTACAGGCCCCGTACTACGCGTTCCACGACCGAGACGTCGCGCCCGAAGGGGCCAACTTGCGCCAGTCACACGCGAACTTCGACGCCGTCGCGGACGTTCTCGAAGAAGAGCAAAAACGCAGCGGTGTGAAACTGTTGTGGGGCACCGCTAATATGTTCAGCAACCCGCGTTTCATGCACGGCGCGGCGACCAGTTGCAACGCAGACGTTTTCGCCTACGCGGCCGCTCAGGTCAAAAAGGCGATGGAAGTCACCAAGCGTTTGGGTGGTGAGAATTATGTGTTTTGGGGTGGCCGCGAAGGTTACCAAAATCTTTATAACACCGATATGAAACGCGAACTCGACCACTTGGCCAAGTTCTTTCATATGGCCGTCGATTATGCCAAACAGATCGGGTTCAAAGGTCAATTTCTGATCGAGCCTAAGCCGAAAGAGCCGACAAAGCACCAGTATGACAGCGATGCCGCAGCGTGCATCAATTTCTTGCGCCAATACGATCTGTTGGATCACTTCAAACTCAACATCGAAACCAACCACGCGACGCTGGCAGGTCATACGATGATGCATGAGCTGGATTACGCTGGGATCCAAGGGGCACTGGGCAGCATCGATGCCAACACGGGCGACCTGCTGCTCGGCTGGGACACCGACCAATTCCCCACCGATTACTACCTGACCACCCAATCGATGCTCGCCATCCTAAAGCACGGCGGGATCGCCCCAGGCGGCGTCAATTTCGACGCCAAGGTGCGTCGCGAATCGTTTGAGCCGATCGATCTGTTTTATGCCCATATCGGCGGGATGGACGCATTCGCCAAGGGGCTGAAGATCGCCGCAGCGATCCGTGCCGATGGTGCGCTACAAAACTTCGTCGACAAGCGTTACGCCAGCTGGAACAGCGGCATCGGCGCGAAGATCGAATCGGGTCAAGCGACGTTCGCCGATCTGGAAGCCTACATGCTGGAAAAAGGCGAAGTCGAAGCCAACACCAGCGGCCGCCAAGAAATGCTCGAAGCGCTGATCAACCGCTATCTTGATCGCGTCTAAAAATCTACCAAAAACGCTAAGCTCTGTTTGGAAAGGGCACAGAACCTCGGTCCAGACAGGGCATAGCATCCGTAGATTGATATAGCATCATGTGATCAAAAAGGACGCATTTAGGCGTAGCGTATGGCGCCGCACTTCCGTCGGCCGCCACCAGTCCGATCTGTTTTTGGTTGCATTCACACGCGGCAGGGCCACAAACCGAGGGGCCGGCCGCCAGAACCTCGTCTTCGGCGTCGACCGACCGGAACCGAATCACAACTACAATGGAATCTGATTTGCATTTCGCAAAAAATGCTAACCCTGCAAACTTTACCACCGGTCACGGACAATTTGTCGATGATCCATAAGCCTGATACCGACAACTCGGCTCGTAAGCGGAAAAAAAAACGTGAGTACAGCGGGAATCACCAGCGTGGTTGGATGTGGGGTCACCACGCAGTTACCGAAACACTGGCAACGGGCACCTGGCCGGTGATCGAGCTTTATGCGAATCAGAAAGCATTCGATCAGTTCTCGGATTTGATCAAAGCAAAACAGGAATCCGGAATACCCTTTGAACTGGTAAGCAGTGATCGGCTCGAGCAGTTATGTGGATCGAGTGAACACCAGGGTCTTGTCGCCCGGATGGGAGCGTTCCCATACGAACCGATCGAGAATCTGATGCATCGACTCGCTAGCGCAACTAATAGCCCGGAATCGAGCACAGCGACTGTACCATTGGTTGTGATCTGTGATCGATTGCAAGATGCGTTCAATTTTGGCGCTGTGCTTAGATGTTGCGATGGCGCGAAGGTCCTGGCCGTAATTGTCGGCGATCACTCGCAGTCAGCGGTAACGCCACACGTCGCACGGTCGTCATCCGGGGCCGTGAACCACTTGGCCATCGTGAAGGTTCATGATCTGGTTGCGACATCCGTCGCGTTGAAGGAACTTGGGTTACAACTGGTCGCAGCAGATGCCAACACACAAGCCAATATTTGGAGTGCAAAACTTACTGGCCCCACCGCATTGATCATCGGCAGCGAAGCGAAAGGCATTTGTGATGACCTATTAAAGATTTGCGATCAACGCCTTTGCATCCCGATGCAGGGGAAAGTAACTTCATTGAATGCTGCGGTTGCCACTGGCATTTTGCTTTACGAAATCCGTCGGCAGCAACTTTCGCCTTAAAGGCGACAGGGCATACGCAGGACCTGTCCGAAAATCGTGAAC
>DIUH01000038.1:25116-60202 GCA_002428205.1 Planctomycetaceae bacterium UBA6163 | reverse complement strand
CCGCCACTAGCGACGATCCCGTTTTCGCCCCAGCAGGCCGCACAGCACGCCCAAGCCTGGGCGGATTATTTGATGATTCCGGTCGAATGGAAACACCCGCTGGGTATAAGATTTCGCCTAATTCCGCCCGGCGAGTTCATGATGGGTTCCACTGCGGAGGAGATCGAAAGATTAATACCAAACATCACTGATGGCCAACATTCCTTGAACTGTCTAAAGAGTGAAGCCCCTCGACATCGCGTCGTGATCACACAACCCTACTACCTTTCAGTTCATGAGATCAACCAGCGACAGTACACCCAGGTGATGAACCGGAATCCGTCGTGGTGCCAGCATTCCAATCCCGACGCGGCAAACGCGGACCTGCCCGAAGATACGGGTGTTTTGCCTGTAGAAGCCGTGTCTTGGCTGGATGCGGCAAACTTCTGTCGAAAACTTTCACGGCGCGAAGATCTTAGTCCCGCTTATGAGATCATCAACGGCATTCCAACGGTTGCCGAGATCGCGACCGGTTACCGTCTGCCGACTGAAGCGGAGTGGGAGTTTGCATGTTTGGCCGGCAGCGAAGGTCCGTTTGCCACCGGGACCGATGAACATGCATTGGTCGCAATCGCCAACATCTCCGGCCGAATCGGCAGGCCGATACCGGTCGGTTCACTCGGTGCAAACGGTTTCGGTATTTTCGATATGCATGGCAACGTCAATGAATGGGTGCAAGATGTTTGGTCGCAGGATGGCTATACCGAATCATCAACAGGGATAGCGGTCGATCCACGCGGACCGCGCAGTCAAGGTTATCGGGTTACCCGCGGCGGCGATTTCTTTTATGGGCCCGCCGACAGTAGGGCGACCGGACGATTTGCTGCGGCACCCGAGCTGCCAACCAATTACTCCACCGGATTCCGGATCGCGATCCCCGTCACTGTGCGGCGTGCGGTAGCCGAACCGATCCCGTCGGAGGTCAAACTCTTATTGGGTGCAACGCATCAACAATTGCTGCAGTGGGTCGATGAACTTGGCCAAGGCCATATCCCGGTCGCAATGAATCCGCGTTATGGCACCCAACCTTCGCTTGTCGATGCGATCGCGATTGTCAATGAAGCAAAGTCTTCATGGCAACTTCATTGCGTGGAAGATGCGTCGGCAGACTTTGAAACAATGTTGGCGTTAAACCACCGGCCGGCCTGGCGAATGCCAATAGCGACCGAATCAGAAACCGATTTTAAAACAGTTTTCTTATGGGTGGTTGACATCCCATTTTGGCAAACCTGGTTTGGCCCGCTCGACTTTATTATGGAAAAAGCTGGGGAGTTAGGAATCGAAGGTTTTTCGCCTGGATCGATCTTCGCGATCAATACTGCCGATGGTCCTACCTGGACGCTCACCAAGGTGCCGATCCCCGGAGCTGAAGTCCGCTATTTGCCGGATGTCGACCACGAAGAACTCGTCAGACAGATGGACGAGTATCGCTCGCGTGCCTGGCGCCCGATCCGCTTGATGCAGCACATCGGCTTCGACACACAACGATTTGCTGTTGTTTTTCGCGACAATCCGCATCGAATCAAATGGCAGTATGACGCGGATCTCAGCGAAGCCGATTTTCAATCGCGCCGCGAACAGCTCCGTGGCCAGGGGATGTTGCCGACGCAGATCGCATCGGCATTGAAAGATAACGAAGTTCGTTACAGCGTCGTCTGGTCTGAGTCGCGGGGTGACTGATTTTTTTCGCCTCTTCCCTTTAGTAGTACCAAGGAATCCAATAAAGTGCGTCATCTTAATTTTTGTGTCATTCTTACGCTGACTATCTGCGCAAGCGTCACCAGTTCAGCTTGTGGGCAAGATGAGTTGTCCGCAATAAAAGCAGAGATCGCTGAGTTAAGGAAGGAGATCGCTGCCGTCAGAACAGAACGCGACGCGCTTCGTAAGGAAATCGCGTCGCTTAAAGGAACCGTGCCGCCTGGCGAGCCAAATCCACCCGAGGGGGAAATCAACGGGATCATCTGGGAAATATCGGCATTTCGTCCCGACGGCACGTTGATAACAATCCAAAAGTTCTTGGCTCTAGACGGGAAGATTTTTCATAGCAAAAAGGAGTTAGGCACTTATACCGAAAGCGGCTATCGTGCCAAAGTAGAAATCACTCGCTCGGATTTGCCGCGTGCCAACGGCACCTATCAATTTGTTCGCATCACGAACAATCCGCCCGCGTACAGCGGAAGATTTACCAATCACCATGGAGACGATCTAGCTGTGCGGTTGCGAATCGTTAGAGACTAAACGGAGCCTCGCCTACCCCACGGGTTTGTGCGCTGCTCAGCAGGCGTTCGGCGTGGAGACAAAGTTAGGGTGCCTGACATCGTCGTTTGGCCATTCCTCTTCCCACGTTCGGGTAGGCTGTGCACGGTAAATCCGGCTTAGGCGGAACATCTGCCTGGCAACTGGCCGCAAACTTTACGCAGCCCTTAGTTCTGGCTTTGGTTTGTGGGTTAGAGTTCCGACGCGTCGCCGAATCCGCATCTGCGACAAGCCTCGCTCTACCCCTCCAAACCGACTTTGCCATGCGACCATTCTTTCGTTCTGTTGGCTGCGTCCTGTTGATCACTGCCTACTCGAACACGTTCGGCTTGACGAAGTCCCAAACGTATGCGGAGGAACAAGAAAAGAAGAGTTCGTTAGCCGAAAAAATACAGAAACGTCGTCTGACGCAGCAGCCAGCGACTGCAAGCACTCCTGTAACGCAAGAAATCGGCAATCCGACTTATAAGCGGATGTTGCAAAGCGTCGTGTTGATCGAGCACACGGTCGACGATTCAGCGTGTCGTGGGACGGGTTGGATCGTGGACGCCGAAAATAGATTGGTGGTCACGAATCATCATGTGATCGAAGGTGCGGAAACCTGTGAAATCTTCTTCCCCGAGTTTATCGATGGGCGACTGAATACTGATCCGTTAACGTCGCTCGATCCGTCGCGTGCATTTAAGGCGCGCGTTGTCGATAGCGATCAAACGCTCGACTTGGCTTTACTGCAACTCGAACGTCCGCTTCCCCAAGATGCTCTTGAGCTTGAATTGGCCGAACAAAGTGCGACGCCCGGCCAGCGGATTCATTCGCTAGCGGGCAGCACTGTCGGTTCACAAAGTTTGTGGATCTATTCGACCGGCCACGTCCGTCAGATTGTCCGCGGCCTAATGGCCAATGATTTCGAAGCGATGCTGTTGGAATCGGATATGGCGACCAATCAAGGCAACAGTGGCGGGCCCGTTTGTGATGATGATGGGAAGGTGGTCGCCGTGGTCGAAGGCCACAGCACCGACGCGCGATTGGTCAGTATCTACATTGACCTGCAATCGTTGGTCGAGTATTTGGACCAAGCGCTTCGATGCGTCGATCCGAAAACCGTAGCAGACCTACAATTGGCCGCCAATCGCCACTTAAGTGAAGGCCGCCCGGGAATCGCTTTGAACTTGGCGACCAAGGCCACTAAGCTTGACGCCGGATCGTCTGAACTGTTGACGCTGCGCGGTTGGTGCCGATTCGATCTAGAGGATGACGGTTCGGCCGAAGCCGATTTCTCGGAAGCTGTGAAAATCGATCCGAATTTTGCTCGAGCACATGACGGCTTGGGCCATGTCGCCTGGCAGCGTGGCGACCTGGAGGAGGCCAAGAAGCACTTTACCAATGCAATTCGCAATGACGCTGAGGATCCTGAGTATCTGGTATCGCGCGGGAACGTGCAGCGACAGTTGGAACTGTATGTCCAAGCAAGAAAGGATTTTGAAGCGGCACTTAAGATCGATCCGGATTACCAGGATGCGATCCGCGGAATTGCGTTTACTCAGATCGATCAAGAGCAATTTGAACAAGGGCTCGCGACGCTCGAGTCGATTGTCGAATCTTATACAAAAGACGCCGAACTGTTTTGTTATGCCGGGTGGGCTTTGCATAACCTGGGTCGGTATGATGAAGCGGTTAATGCCCTGGAAGCGTCAATCACGCTTGACCCGGAAAACGCAGAAACCCACGACATTATTTGCCAATCTTTGCTGGAACTGAAACGGTTCGCCGACGCTTTGCCATCGGCAACGATCGCGCGAAACGCCTACCCCGATGACGCCCAAACGACGTTCCGCTATGGGCTGGCTTTGGTCGGCACCGGCAATATCGAACAAGGCGTCGCGGCGGTGAAACGCGCGGCACAACTTGATCCTGACGACCAGGGCATCGCCGAGTCGTTAAAGTACTTGCGCAAAAACCTATAGGCGCTGGAGGTGCCGCCTGCGGCATGTCAGCACAGCAGGCGGCGAATCGGGAACCTTTACTATTGATTTTGTGAACCCATCGTAAAACACTTTATCAGCGAGTATCTACCGGCAAGCGATCTGCGGTATAATGCAATCCTTGTCGGTGAATAAAACGCCGAAGAAAGTGTGGATGAACATGAACAGTCGTAAGGCTTATGGGGCGATCGTTTGCTTGTTGCTATTCGCCCGTCTAGCGTCGTGGACCAGCGGGGATGCATCTGCTCAGGTGTTGCACGCAGTTGTAGTAGGCGATGTGTCTCCGTCAGCGGTATGGGTAAGTACACCTCCGCAGTCGCAATGGACCTGACACTGGTCTCGATAGCGATCGCCAAAAACATGCCCAAGCGGCAGGTCAATCTGGTGCGCTTTGAAATCAGCGAAGATGAATACAGTTCACCAGCGAACGTGCTGGCAACGGTCAATGAACTGACGGTGCGGCCCGAAGATGCGATACTGTTTTATTTTACCGGCCACGGTTCGGTCGATGACGGGGGCATTATCTGGCGCTGGCGACCGATAAGATCTATTGGCGGCATTGACGGCTAGGCGTGCTCGCCTGGTCGCATTGATTACGGACTGCTGTAACACGCGCAGCGATGGTTACCTGTATGCGCCACCCTATGTCGAAGTGACCAGCCCGTCTCTGCCGACGCCGGTTTTCAAGCGTCTGTTTTTGGATACAAACGGAGTTGTCGATGTTACCATTTCCAGTCCCGGTGAAAGCGCGTTCTTTGCACCGTATGAAGAGGACCTGCCCGGTTCGCCCGGATCGATTTTCACCACCGCCTTGGTGAACTGGATCGGTCAGGAGCAGCGAAACCCACGATCGTGGGACGACTTGGTCTTTTGCCCCAGCTGAAACTGGATTTTTCTGTTGATCGAGTCATTCGCTGCCGTGTCGGTAACATCGAGCGACTTACGATTTGTGGCCGAAAGTCTGATCACCAAACAACGGATCTTGCGAATCGCAAACGCTCCAGGCAACGGCGGACTTGAACCACTAACCAGCAACAACGTCAGGCAAGCGGCCCACCGACGTGATGACCGATCATCAATCTCTGGAGTTGCGACTGCGGGAAGCGATTGGCAGAGCAGTCGCACGTTCCACGTTTGGCAATCGAACGCCAGGACCGCTGCCCACATTCCAGACAACATTGAACTGGGCATCCGCTTATCGGCAACGACGCAAGCGATGGTTAACGCACCGAGCAAAATCGCTCTCACTTGCTGTGGCGTCACGATCACGGACACCGCACCGATGGCAATTCATGATCGGTGCCGTTTTCCCACTCGTGCGGATGTGTGCGCAAAATACGCGAAACTCTGGTACCCAATGTGAGAACCGGATATTGCGTATTTTGCGCACAATCCCAGGGCATCAGTTTTTCAGGTTTGGTGCCACGCTACCCAAAAGACCGCGAGCAACAGCCATCAAGTCAGCACGACCACGATCATCTAGCTGGCTCCAAATCGCCAACAGTTCCTAGGCCTCCGATTCTAAGATGGCCACCGATGGGGTAACCGGCGGGGGTGCAAATCGTCGGACCCCGTTTTTCCCGTGTTTCGGGCACTCTTTCGAGTCCTAGCGGGGTACTAAGCGAACGGCAACTACTTGAGGTTGCCCATTAAAAACCCGATTTTATCGGGGTTTTTTCGTTTCAGCGATTGCAAGCGATAGGCCGCGAGTAGCAACAATAGGGGGAACAGGAATCGAATTTTTCCCGTGTTTCACCCACCCCAATCGATCACCGAATCAAAAGATTGTGCGACTGAAAGGATTGTGCACCCATTTTTGGGTGCCCGGCTGATTCAGGGAGCCCAGCAGATGTTTGAGCCACACCCGCCTACCGCCCCCTTAGCACAGATGCCTTTCGCCAGTACTCGAGATCCCGGGGAACGCTAACGCAATCTGCTGGCCTCGCTGAATCTGCTGGAAGCCACGCAAACATCTTCACTCGACCCTTTCGGCGGCTTCCATTGCCCGCTTCGCTAGTTTGCATGGATCGATCTAGCATGCCAAACCGGTTACGACGTTGTCGGGGCGAGCCCGACCGTCGCCCAGCGAAGGTGGGCCTTACCGTCATAACCCGAAAGAAACCGTCCTGTAGAGGTGTTCGTCGACCGATTGTTTTGGTTGATTACCGGGTCAAACCTTGAAATCCTGTGGGGTTTGAACTTAACTACTGGTCCCTCACTGCGTTCGCTTTTCTAGCCAATCTCTTCCGACGCAAAACGCAACAGCATGACCGTTCCCATCAACGAATCGATTAGTGATGACGCGGTCCGATCGGCGGCTGTTAGTCGCCGAAAGGATATGGCGCAGTTTGTCGAGTTCGAAGTCAATGATCAAAACTACGCATTCCCGATTGGCGAGATTCGCGAGATCGTAATTTTGAAATCAATCACGCCCACGCCGCAGGTGCCGGCCTATGTCGATGGGGTTGCGAATCTCCGCGGCAGCATCATCCCGATCATCAATTTACGTGCACTTTTCGGAATGCCTTTCCGTCCGATAGACGACGAAACACGGACGATCGTAGTGAACGTTGGCCAAAAGATCATGGGTTGTACGGTCGACCGCGTGACCCGTGTATTACGCGTCGAAAAAGAGGCAATCGCCCGGGCGCCCGAGACCATTGTCGCGGACGGCCGCACTTACATTCGCGGCTTCGCGACTGTGAACGATCGCTTGGTTATTGTCCTTGACGTTGCGGAGTTACTTAATCCGGAGCGTGCGAAAACCTCACAACTCGTGACCGAGTCCACTTTCAAGCCCGAGTAATCTATGGCAAAAGCAGCTTCACGATCGCAAACCCCGTCGAACCGCAGTAACGCGCGGACCGCAATTGCCCATGCGGAGGAACTGCAGGTTGCCGGGCTCCGCGCGCTTGTCGATGCGATCGACCGTTCGCAGGCGACAATCGAATTCGAGCTTGATGGCACCATTCTGACCGCCAACGCAAACTTTCTTGCCCTGTTAGGCTACAGGATCGATGAAGTGGTTGGCAAACACCATCGCATGTTCGTTTGCGACGAAGAAGCCAACAGCCAAGCGTACCGCGATTTCTGGAAACGCCTGAACGAAGGATCCTTCCATCAAGCTGAATACAAGCGTGTGACGAAAAGCGGAGAAGCGGTTTGGATTCAAGCCTCTTATAACCCGTTGTTCGATTCGGCTGGCAATGTCGTCAAGGTCATAAAGATCGCGACTGACATTACCGAACGAATTAAGTTGCAACAGATCACACACCGACAGTACGAACAATCCAGACAGTTGACCGAGGAAGTCATTGAGTGCGCCAATGAGTTCGCTGAAGGTGCTCGCGTGATCGCTGAAAGCAGCGCAACGCTCAGCGACGGAGCACAATCGCAAGCAGCTTCGGTAGAGCAAATGACGGTTTCGATCGATGAGTTAACCGAATCGATTCAGCGGATCTCAGAAAGCACGACCGAATCGAGTGAGCAAGCCAAGGCGACGACGAAGCTTGCCGTTGATGGTGGCAAAGCGGTCGCGGAATCGCTCAGCGCGATGATGTTGATCGAGAAGTCGAGCGAGCAAATCTCTGAGATCATTCAGGTCATCAGTGAGATCGCAAGCCAGACCAACCTGCTGGCCCTGAACGCGGCGATTGAGGCGGCGCGAGCGGGCGAACATGGACTTGGCTTTGCCGTCGTCGCCGACGAGGTACGAAAGCTGGCCGAGCGATCGAGCGAGGCGGCCAAGGAGATCACTAAACTGATCAAAGAATCATCAAGACGCGTTGCCGAGGGGGCGGGGCTGTCGAAAAAAGTTGGGCAATCGCTCGAATGCATTATTGCCGCGATCAATCAAACCGCCCAGCGCATTGGCGAAATTTCGGAGCAAACCGAAACTCAATCCGAAAGCGCCAAGCAGGTCCAGCAAGGTGTTAAAATTATCTCAGACACCACCGAATCCAATGCCGCAAGCAGTGAAGAACTAGCCGCTAGCGCCGAAGAATTGACAGCGCAAGCCAGGACATTGCTTGGACTGGTATCGAAGTATAACCTTTAAATTTTTCGGTAACTGATGCCGCTTGAGAGCGGCACGCCAGCATCAATGTCGCACCGACCGCAGTATGCGGCGATGCGTAATTCTGGGGGGCATCTCAAAGGGAGTTATAGTGCTTGAGATCAACGAAGACCAATTCAAACGGTTCCAAACCTTGATCTACAAGCACTGTGGGATCAGGTTGGATGATCGCAAGCAATTATTGCTGCGCACTCGACTTCAACGACGACTGCGTCAAATATCGATGGACGATGTCGAAAAGTACCTCGGAATCGTTACTCGCCCCGATGGCACCGACGAACTTCAATCGCTGATCGATGTCGTGACGACCAATGAAACCTCATTCTTTCGCACGCAATCTCATTTTGACTGGTTCACAAAAGTTTTTTTGCCTGAAGTCCACTCGCGACGGCGCAGTTTTTTGGGGAATCGCGAATTGCGAATTTGGTCAGCCGCTTGTTCCAATGGCGCGGAGGCTTATTCGTTGTCTTTTTGTCTTCACGACCATCGCGCACTGATCAATGGCCTGAAGGTGAAAATCATCGCTTCGGACCTCTGCGTCGCTGCACTTGATCAGGCAAAAACGGCAAAGTACCCCCAACGATTCGTCGATACCCTGGCCCCCTCGATTCGCAGACAGTTTTTCGATGAAATCGTCGCGGCCCCCGGTGCGTCGTCCAGCGCACCACGAGAATACCAAGTACGCTCGGAATTTCGCAATCAAGTAGAATGGGTCCATCATAATTTGATGCATCCGCTTCAACGTCCACTGATGGATTGCGTTTTTCTTCGCAATGTCTTGATTTACTTTGATGACGTTTCCAAACAAACTGTGCTGACCAACGTTGTCAATCAAATCTTACCCGGCGGCTACCTCGTCGTCGGCCCATCGGAAGGGATTTATGGACTCGATAATCCGCTCACAAAGATCAATACGTTTTTGTATCAGAAGAATCCTAAGTGAATGATCCTTTGAAAGACCCTGCGCCAGACAATTCGGCAAGCGATCTGTCACAGTACCTGCAGATGTATGTCGATGAGACAGAAGAGCAGTTAGACGATCTCGTCGAGACGATGCTCGCACTCGAGGACTCATCCGAAAACATGGGGCTTTTGGTAAACGCTTTCCGCTTGTTGCACTCGATGAAAGGTGCAGCGGGGATGATGGGTTTTGACCAAATTACGGTGCTAACCCATCATCTTGAAAGTCGATTCGAGCGGCTTCGCAGCGGGCGGATTCGTCTTGATCAAGTCACAATGAATTTGACGCTACGCAGTATCGATTTTCTAAGACAGTGTAATGAACGTCTTCGTGAGGGTGGTGAATTGCCAACGCCCGACACGCTGCTGATGGAACTGCATGAACTGGAAGACGTCGCTGAAAAAGAAATAAGGGCCGAAGCCGACGTTGCCAGCGCGGGAACGGTGGCGTCGATAACGCCCGCATCGATCGAAATCGCGTCTGAGTTACTGGTACAACCGGAGTCACAACCTCAGTCAAAACCTGATGATGACGCTACTGATGATGGTGATAATGGTGAAGCGAATGATCCCAACGGCACTTACTTACACATCGCCATCGGGTTCGACGAGTCGATTCCTGCGGATTGCGAACTGCTGCGCCGGGTGATTTCGCGAGTGGAGACGTTCGGTCGGGTCGAGGCGACTCGGCCGCCAATTGATGCGGTTGACTCCAGCGATCCACCTTCCACGCTTGACGTGATTGCTTTCACCAGGGAACAACCGGAACAGATCGCAAGGAACCTGGAAATTGCCGGCATCGCTTGGGTCGAAGTGCGTGTGCCTCGCGATGAGTCGGCCGCACCGCTGGCGCGGATCGATTATTCCGCCTCTAGCCAGAGCGTCGTCGAGCCGCATTGCAAGCCCGAGCCTGAGGTCAAATCCGCGCCGGAGCCTGAGAGTGCACCGGAAACTAAAGCGGCGTTACCGCAAATGCCGCCTAATCCAACGGAGTCGCCGAGTGATGCCGCCCAGGTTCTCAAGAACAAATCAACGGCACCGGAAACCGCGACGCCGCGCGTTCAGGAGACAATGCGAGTCGACATTGATCGCCTGGACGACTTGATGAATTTGGCCGGTGAATTAATTGTCAGTCACGCTCAATTCACCCAGGTCGCCAAAGATCTTGGCGGTGAACTGAGGCGGCCTTCTGCATCGAGCCGCGCTCGCGAATTACAAGATTCGCTACGACGAGTCATCTCACGACTGCGCGGCGCAGACGAGGAGGTGAACTTGGGGCAAGACTGGAGTGCCCTTGTTCAAGAATTGGAGATGGGACTCGACGCACTGCAGCAACAACAGCAGATTCTCGACGACAGTCGACGATTGTTTGGTCGGCTGGATGAAGCGGTTGACAATTTGTCGCGAGTCAGTACCGCACTGCAGCGCGGAGTCTTAGGCACTCGCATGGTACCGATCGGTCCACTATTCAACCGATTTAAACGAGTGATTCGCGACTTAGCCGTTGAGCGAAATAAAGAAGTCGATTTAATCCTTGAAGGCGACCAGACAGAATTGGATAAGCGGATGATCGACGCCATCGGCGACCCGTTGGTTCATCTGGTTCGCAATTCAATTGACCATGGACTAGAGAGCACCGAGACTCGGATCGAAGCGGGAAAGCGGCCCGAAGGTCTGATCACGCTTTCAGCCCAACACCGTGGCAATCACGTTTATATTAAAGTCCGCGACGATGGCGGCGGCATCAATGACGAAAAAATTCGACGCAAGGTGATCGAGCGGGGGCTGCTAGGCACAGACGCAGCCGGCGCAATGACACGACAGGAAGCGATCGATTTCATTTGGCATCCGGGCTTCAGCACCGCCGATGCGCTCACGTCGGTATCCGGCCGCGGTGTCGGCATGGACATCGTCCGCAGCCGGATCGCACAACTCGGGGGCAGCGTGGAGGTCGTCAGCGACATCGGTATCGGAACAACATTCACGCTGAAACTGCCTTTAACATTGGCGATCATCAGTAGTTTACTGGTTAAGATTCGCGACGTCGTGTTTACCATCCCTAAAGATGATGTCCGCGAGATTGTCGAGTTACCGATGTCATCGATTGTAAACGTGCATGGAAAGCAAACTTTCGCCGTACGTGGGCATTATATCCCGCTGCTTACTGTCGGCGGTCTCTTTCGATGGAACGCTAAGCCACCGGAACTGTCCGATACGAGCGATGACGAGTGCGTTGACTCATGCCCGGCACCCTCTGATGCGAAACAGCAACAGGTTGTAATCTTACAATCTTCAGGACGCGTAATGGGTTTGAGTGTCGATCGAGCGATTGGAACGCAAGATGTGGTGATTAAGTCGCTGACTGAAAACCTGTCCGGTGTTCAGGGGCTGGCCGGAGCAAGTATCTTGGGTGATGGGTCAGTGTCGCTCATGCTGGATGTCACGGAATTGTTTAAAATGGCGACGGCGGAAAGGTTGCGAAGCCTACAAACACGTCGTGGCGAACAGTGAATAACTTTATTCGAATCGGTGAAATCGGCTTTGGTATCGATACGGATTGTTTAAGGACATTTGTTGGTTCCTGTGTTGCAATCGTTCTTCACGACCCTGTCAACCGAACCGCGGCACTGGCTCACGTCCAGTTGCCTTCGGCCTTCGATCAACCGCCCTCCGATCTTGGGCGATTCGCCGATACCGCAGTTCCCGAATTGGTTCGACGATTACAACAACGTTCGCGCCTTGAAATTTCTCCCGTGGCGCACATCGCCGGCGGCGCCGACATGTTTCCCGTTTCGCAAGCCCGCAGCGTCGGACGTTTGAATACCGCCGCGGTGAAAAGACTACTGCTGTCGCGTCGAATCCCGATCGTTACGGAAAATTGTGGCGGCACGTTAGCGCGGAGGCTTGTGTTTGATGTTCGATCCGGAAGGCTTCAGATTGAAATGATTGATCCACCGCCTATCGTAACCAGACAGCAGGGGGTGAAGCCTTGAACTCGCCACTTCGGATACTGATTGTTGACGACTCCGCGCTTTATCGCCAAACGATCTCCGCCGCACTTGCACAGGTCGAAGGGGTCGAGGTGATCGGCACAGCGGTAAACGGCGAAGACGCGATTAAGAAAACCATGCAACTTAATCCCGACCTGTTGACCCTGGATGTCGAGATGCCTGTCATGAACGGTATCGAGACCCTACGGAAAATGAACTCGCTTCGCCTAACCACGCGCGCCATCATGGTCAGCAGTTTGACCGAGGCGGGCGCACGCGTCACGCTCGACGCCCTATTCGAAGGTGCATTCGACTTCATTACCAAACCATCCGGTGGGCTACTGTCGTCTCGCGAAAAATTGCGAGATGCGTTAGCGGAAAAAATTGTTGCTTATCGAACCCACCAACAAGAACCTTCGCGATCGAAAGCCAATATTCCTAACATCCCGATGCCAACTGCCTCAAAGCCATTGGAACGCTCTGGCGAACTTAGTTTCAAACATCATGCGTCTGTCCAGTCCCCAGGATGCCGACTTGTATTGATTGGACTGTCCACCGGCGGCCCCCAAGCGCTTCGTCATGTCTTGCCACGCTTGGATGCAGATTTCCCGTGCCCCGTCATTGTTATTCAACACATGCCGCCTGATTATACCAATATGATGGCACGACGGATGAACGAAGAATGCTTGATGCAGGTCAGTGAAGCGGTTGATGGCGAAATCATTCGCCCAGGCCATATCTACATTGCCCCTGGCGGTTACCACTTAGATTTACAACGAATCGGTGAAAACGTGGTCGTGAAGTTAAATACGGATCCACTGGTCAACAGTTGTCGTCCAGCGGTTGATTACACCTTGAAAAGGGCCATTGATCTCTGTGGTAGCCGAGTGCTTGCTGTGATCATGACCGGAATGGGTAAGGATGGCCTTGCCGGTTGTGAATGTGCCAAATCACATGGCGCGACAGTCTATACCCAAGACGCAGAGACATCAGCGGTTTATGGCATGCCCCGCGTCGTCGCCGAAGCAGGCTTGGCAGACCGTGTCTTACCTTTGGCTAAGATCGCGCCGGCGATCACACGTCATGTCCACCGCTCGCGCATGGGGGCAACATCGTGACCGAATCTAACGCCCTCAAACAGACCGATGTCCTGATCGCCGAAGACAATCGATTACAAGCAAAGATTCTACAAGACCGACTCGTTAGCGTTGGTTATCGCGTACGTGTCGGACGCGACGGCGCCGAAGCGCTGCAACTGGCTCGCGAACACCGGCCTGACATCATTGTCTCGGATATCGAGATGCCAATTATGACTGGACATGAGTTATGCCGAGCGATCAAAAGCGACGAAGAATTGCGGTCGGTTCCGCTGATCCTGCTTTCCACACTCTCAGAACCACAGGACATCATCCGCGGTCTCGATTGTGGCGCGGATAATTACGTTACTAAGCCTTATCGGATCGAATACCTCATATCACGCATGGAATCGCTGCTGCAGACCCCGTTGGGCCAGCAAGACGAAGAGCGACTTGAGTTGGAGGTGACATTGGCAGGCACGCTCTACAAGGTCCGATCTGGACGCCAACAAGTTTTAAATCTGTTGGTTTCGACTTTCGAAAATGCCGTCGAGAAAAATTTTGAACTGCTGCGGTATAATGAAGAATTGACGATCGCGAAGGAGCAATTGGCGAAATGGAACCGAAAGCTTGAACTTCTAAATGGGCGTATGACGCGTGATTTGGAGGCAGCGGCCAAGATTCAACAATCTCTATTGCCGACTTCACTGCCTAAGACGCCTCACGCGGCGTTCACATGGAAGTATTTGCCGTGCGATGAATTAGCAGGGGACTTCTTGAACTGCTTCTCATTGGACAGTGAACACGTCGCCATGTTCGTGGTCGATGTCAGTGGCCATGGGGTCCCATCGTCCCTGTTATCCGTTGCGGTGGGACGTAGCCTTGCCCCGGACGCCGGCGCCTCATCACTACTGGTGCGAAAGACTGACGCAAACACCCAAGTCATTACTCCACCGGCCGAAGTCCTGGCGGAATTGAATCGGCGTTTTCCCATGGAAGGTCAAGGCAACCTGTACTTCACCATGGTCTATGCGATTTTAAACCTGAGAACCCTCGAATTGAAATACGCATCTGCGGGTCATGAAGCGATGGTTCATTTACCCGCCGGAAAACCGCCACGAATGCTGCCCGCAGAAGGGTTTGCGATCGGATGGATGGAAGACGTCGAATACACCGAGGTTAATGTCCAGCTCGCCGTCGGAGATCGGTTGTATCTGTATTCCGATGGGATCCCCGAAGGGCTAGACGCCGATCTCGAAGAATACGGCGACAGCAGAATGTTGGAGTTGATGAAGCGATGCGTCAATGAATCGATCGACGAAAGCGTCGAAAGCATTTGCAATGAAATAATCAGATGGTGTCGCGTCAATGGACCAAAAGACGATATTTCAATCATCGGCGTCGAACTGCGATGACCCTCCGAACTTACACGAAAGCCAGTGACCAGGCTGCCATCCAAATGATGCGACGGTGTGTTGCCGCCAATCAGTTTCCGTTAAATCGTTGTGGTCAACGCGTTTGGTTCGAAATAATTTGGCTGATCGCGACGGGCGCTGCGCCCGCAAATCCAATCTCGGTCGTAAGCAACTACAAATTATCGAACGCCATTTGCAAGACGGAAACGCGCAGCGACTCTATCGGTGGAAATAGATTCCAGTTTGCTGGGGATCTGTTTTCAACTCACGGTGCGCGATTGCCGTTTTGTCAGCTATGGCAGACTAAGAACCTATCCGAAAACTCCAGCATGGCCCGCGGCTCGCGCCGTCGGCTCACGGTTATCGGATAGGTTCTAAAGTCTTGCCGGATTAAACGGTGTCGTGGGAACGACGCCGGACGCCTTGGCGTGCAGAAGCGGCCGCAGTCGTTCGATCACCTCTACGGCTCTCTCGTCTGGCTCGATCGCCAAATTATGAAACTCCGACGGATCGGTCTGGTGATCATACATTTCAACACCAAGGGTTCCCTCACCCCACTCGGTATAACGATATCGTTCGGTTCGAATGCTGCGTCCCATTACCGGTTGTCCCAGGCGGTCGTCAGCCGGGCGCAGGATCTGGGTAACCGCATATCCATTCCAATCACCGAGCGGATCATCCAACAACGGTGTTAAGTCGCGGCCTGCAAGGTTGACCGGAGCGTCGATACCGGCCAGTTGAGCAAGCGTCGGGTAGATGTCGACAAATTCAACGATTCGGCGACAATCCGACCCGTTGCCAGTACGTCCCGGAGCCCAAATGATCAGGGGCGCACGCGTCGCTTGTTCGAACAATGTCCGCTTTTGCCAGATTCCGCCATGCTCGCCCAAGTGATAACCGTGGTCACTCCACAGCACCACGATCGTGTTGTGGGCAAGCCCTAACTGTTCAAGCGTATCTAGCAGACGTCCTATTTGGGTGTCAACAAAAGACACACAGGCATAATACGCCTGCGTTGCCTGCAACAAAGTCGCTTCGTCGAGGTTGTAATTTGAAACCGGACAGTTGTGAGCGAATGCGGCGGTCGGAATATCATCGCGATCACCTTCGGGAGCATACGGCAATCGCAACTGGCTGACGGGATACAAATCAAAGTATTTTTTTGGTGCAACATACGGTGTGTGTGGACGGAAGAAACCCACACCTAAGAAAAACGGCTGATCCCGCTTCTGCTCAAGGATTCGAATGGCTTCCGTCGCGATCATGCCATCCGTCTGGTCGCCATCCTCGCCATCATCTGCCAACCAACTTAAAGCGGCGCTAATTTTACGATCCGGTTGGGCATTATGAATCCGCTCTTCATTCTCGGTATCTCGTCCTTTGGGATTGACGGCTAGGTGCCAGGATACCGGATCGTCATTTCCGTCAGTACCAATCGCAGTGGGCACATTGTAGTGATAGATTTTGCCGACTCGGGCCGTAAAATAACCCGCCTGCTGGAAGGCTTGCGGCAATGTAACGACATCGGGTACTTCGTCGCGAAAATGCCTGTCGAGGTCATAGACCTTGATCTGATCGGGTCTCAAGCCCGTCATCAACGATGCTCGAGTCGGATTGCACAGCGGTAGCTGGTTGTAAGCGCGATCAAAACGGACACCACTGGCCGCCAATCGATCGATGTTGGGCGTTTTCGCGATCAGGTCACCATAACAGCCTAGCGCACAGGATAGGTCGTCGATGCTGATAAACAAAACGTTCGGTTTGCGATTGGTACCTTCCTGCTCAGCCATCGCAACGGACTTACCGCCTAACGAGACGCCAAGGATCATCAATCCGATTCGGACAAAACATCGTCTAAAATTAATCATCGTTTTCGTGGTCATTATACAATTCAAACGGTTCGTGTTTCCCATCAGTTTACCGATTGCAAGAACGTTAAGTTCGATTGCTTGAGCAATCACGTCCCAGCCTCGCGTTTCGCATGCCTGGTCTCTTCAATCGCCTTTGCGAATGATTTGCGTCATGTTCCCTGCAAACTCTCAAGGCCGATGCGATCGAGTGTCTGCAACGTTTCGTCGTATCGACCACGACGGGGCTGGATGCGGGCGATCGATGGCAATGCGGCGTATTCGTAGGCGCCGCAGAGACGCTTTCGGCCAGCGCCGCCGAGGTTGTAAGCTTCTAGCGCACCATCGTCATCGGCGAGGTTGCGTTCGCGATTTTGCGACGGTAAATGGCCAGGCATGCTGGAATGCGGGCTCTCACTTTCGTTACATCGAATCGCGAAACAGAGATTGCTCCCTTGCCATGCAGCTTTAAACGTCGTCGGGAAAGTTGGTGCACGACCGGTCTGCAACTCGCGCAACTTGCCGATTGCTGCGGACGGGCATGTTTGCCTATATTCATCATCCAGCATGCCGTCGATCACAATATCGCGGCAGTCACCGACCAGCCGCAACTTACGCGCCGGACCGCGTTTCTGGCCAAACTGCTGTGACTTCATCCACTATCCTTTCAGACAGTCATCGATCAAACCAACCCGTTTCCCATAATTACCGGTCGTTTCGACTTGCCGCTTTGCCTGTTCAAACAACGCCAACGCTTCGTCATCCTTTCAAACAGAGCCTAGTACTTTGGCCTGCGGATTGCTCTTGGCAATCTCCTTGGTCACGCTATTAACGTACCCCAAAACATGATCGCTCAGCAGTTCGCGTTCGCTGCGGAGAATCTTTGCCGTTGCACTTCTCGCATTCGTAGATTTCCGCATTAGCGTCGGGTGGCATGATTGAAACGGTTTCGATCAAGAGTCTGTCGGAAAACCGCAGCAGGGCCAGCGGCTAGCTCCGTCGGCTGGCGGTTTTCCGATAGGTTCTTAATCGAACGATAATTGGTCGATCGGGATGATTGCCAGTTCGTTCGCAACGTGGCTTTTATGAGTGTAACCGACGTAGAGTTTTCCTTCGTGCTCGACGGCATATGGGTAGCTGAAGTCAGCTTTGGGGTCGGAAACTCCTGGCGTCCCGGCATACACCGAATTACGAATGAGAAAGACTTTGCTGAATACCGATTCATCGGGCCTACTGAGGGCGATGGTAAGCGGCGAGCGTTTGTCACCGGTGTCTGCCGTCGTCGTGCAGACAAGATATCGTTGGCCGGTACTCAAGGTCCCCGCGTAAGGCTTGCTGGTGGCCATCGCCAGATTCGATCGCGCGGAAGGGGTCCAGGTGCGGCCGTTATCTTTGCTGGTCGAGACCAGCGCAAGGGCCTTCTTGCCGTAGCGGGCGATATTGAGGATTTGATCATCTTGGACAATAACCGTCGATTCGCCCCAAAGATTTCCGAGCCCGGGTGCCGCAGGAATAACCACCAGATCCCATTTCGTGAAATCATCGCCTTGACTGATTGCGACGGCGGGCAAGTTGCCAGGCTGACCGAACTGGCCCCCGATTCGGAAACCGGCCATGATCCAATTTCCATCTGCCATCTTTAACGGTTCCTGCATCGGCCAAAACCCATCTTCTACGACACTCCCTTTCGGCTCCCATTGTCCGGAGCGTTCGTTCAACAAGTAGGCACGGGCATGAACGCGATGGTAGAGATTGGCGTGATCATAAAAGGCACCCATGAAGGCCCACAATTTGTCGCCGTGCGAAAGAAAAACGCCATGGCTGACCGCAAGTCCGCCCTCACCGGAGTCCATCACAGTGGGCGTCTGCCACGTCCTGCCCCCATCTTCACTTACTCGGACATGCGCTTCTTCGGTGGATGTGTTCTCTTCACCTTTGTTGTAACCGTAGGACGCGTAAAGTTTCCCCTTGTGCCAAGCAAGACCGACGCCGAGCGTGAAGTTGCAACCATCAAAATCTGGGCGCTGCCGCTTGATAACATAAAACTCCACGTTCTTAACCTGTGACAATTCGGCAGCGTTTGGCAACTCCTGAGTATCGTCCCAAAGCGGAAAAGCGGTTGTCAGTTGTGGAACGTCATGAGTTCCCGAAGCGGGGTGGTACGCCGCAGCAATCTCCTCTTTGCTCCACACCCGCCGCTGATATGCGAACTCGTCCACGGCACCGTGAAAGGCTTGACGAACTGATCCCGCATCCCAGATACCACCCAATGTGATCGCCGCCTCTGTGCTGGCGATTGGCGTCTTCAGTGCCACCTGGCCGACCTGCTTACCATTCAAAAAAAGTGTTGCCTTATCCGTATCAACAACCAAAGTTACGAAATACCATGTTCCGACAGCAAGCGACCGGTCGCATGTAATCGTAACCCAACCATTCTGATGCAAATGCGCTTTCAGTTTTCCATCGGGCTCAATGGTTACGCTCCACTGGCGATCGTTCTGTGAGTAACGGTTCTTGCCAGCGAGCATCTGCTGGCCACCAGCAAGATCGTACGGATTGAACCACATTGAAACGGTGAACGCATCGCTAGCGAGTTTCGCGCTACCTTTAAGTTCAATCAGCGACTCACCGTCGAGCACTAAGCTCTGCCCGACTGCCCCGGAGGCAATTCTCGCAGACCCTCGCACTATTAGGTTGTCTGCCGCGTTGTCCAGCGGCCAAAGGGCTGCCTGCGTTTGCGATGCAAAAAACAACAAAATCAGAATCGCGTATCTCATGCAATTTTCCTATTCCATAGAACCTAATAAAGGATACCCCACCCGCCGCTACATAGCGAACGCGAAACAAGAAACAAAAACAACTGTCGGACACTCCCCGCGGCAGTCAACAAATGCGACGGTGCTGGTCACCACAAAAAACAGTCGAGAAAAAACGAAATATTCTGCTAATGAATACCGAAAACATCAAAGACCTGAACCAAGCTATGGATTGACAAACGGGATTATTAAACTTTTGAAACAACCTATCGGCCCACACCCCAGTTCGTCTTCTTCAACGATCGGCGGTACGCTGGTCCGGTACTCCATTCTGAAAAAACCTATTCGCTTAAACACGAGTCCGCATGGCCCCAAACGCAGGCACCCCGGCCACCACAATTCCCGTCGCTGGTGATTATAACCCACAGATCGGTTACGCGCCAGTCACGCACCAAAGCCACCAAACCGCGACAGAACCGATCTTCGTTGCGCAGCAGCAATTATCGCAATTGGCGCGCGAAACGCGATTATTCGACTAGTTCGGCGTTATCAGCTTTGCGGAACGCCGGCCTGTCCGCGCTGCCCATTCGGAGGATCGATCTGACAGTGGGTATTCAGCCAAGGACGCCCGATCGAAGGTGCCGAGAAATGCCAAGTCTGCGTACCGCCTGATAACTACCCCGCCACATGCTTACAAAGCAGCAACCGATGATGCAAGTTTAATTCATTTTCGGGCCATCGTTACGGACAGAAAACGATCCTGCCAATGTACATAAATGAACCGGATCACATGAGAAACTTTGCCGCTCGAATTTTTAGTCAGCGACGTCTTCGATTGACCGTTCGATGATTCAAGATGCGTTTAGCAGGTACACAACAGAATTACGACCACCGGATAACAACCTTCGGGGCGTCACCCAATTGATACTCAACGAAGGTGGCGTGAATCAGTGAAAGTCGATGGGGCGACTGAAAGCAAGGCTTCCTATGGCGGGGTTCATTAGTGTTTGGGCAAAGCAAACATGCCTTGGCAATCCAAACAATCGCAGCTTTTTTCGCAGTAAGATCAACGCCAAAAGCGCAATTGACAAGACAATTTTTGTGCCGAATAAAATTCGGCCATTCGTTAACGGGTCGACACAATGAAAAAGCGGGTCGATTTGTCGCTGGCGGTGGTCAATTGCCTTTTTGGTGGTACCATTTCGAAAAGATATCAATCGAATCACATTCGTTTCTGGAAAATCTAACATGAGTATCGATCCGAAACTGAAAGACGATTCGGTAAACCATTCCTCTGCAAATCGCCGCGGCAAGCTAAAGCTGATCACGTTCATACTATTGATCACCTTAGTGGCTTCATTCTACTGGAAATTCGGCGATTTATTGTCGCTCGAGTATCTGGCTGAGCAAGAAACCGTTCTTCGGCAGTATCGTACCGACGGTCCGTGGATCACAGCGGTTCTTGCGACGTTAATCTACATAGCGGTTACTGGTTTATCGATCCCTGGCGCTACGGTGTTAACGCTCGGTTACGGGTGGTATTTCGGTTTTTGGCAGGGGCTTTTGATCGTCAGTCTCGGATCGACCGCCGGCGCAACGGTTGCGTTCTTGCTTACGAGATATTTTTTCAGGGGTCTGGTCCAACGAAAGCTTTCTGTGCGCTTGCAAAGTGTGCAAGACGCGATGCAACGCGAAGGTGCATTTTATCTTTTTTCGCTACGTTTAATGCCAGCGATCCCCTTCTTTTTGATCAACGTACTTATGGGCTTGACCCGCATTCACGTGGCGACATTCTGGTGGGTCAGCCAAATCGGAATGCTTCCCGCGACGATTGCCTACGTTTATGCCGGCTCGCGATTTCCAAGCCTGCAAGAAATGGCATCTGACGGCGTCGGCAATGTCCTGTCATGGCAATTATTGCTCGCTTTCGCGATCATCGGAATCTTGCCACTGGTGCTAAGGTGGATACTGGCTCGTATTAAGACGTTTCAGAAGGCGAGCACTCCGTCAGACACTATTCGGCATGCCCCATGAATCGCGGACAAGATTCCTGCATTTGGTTAATCCATCGTACTAAGCAGGTCTGCGCAATTATCTGGGTGGAATAAGCCGCTTGGGTCGAACGGAAACGGGGTCAGGCGCCAAAATGCGAAGCACCCTTTGGGCCGTTCCGGTTTTTGACGCCTGACCCTCTTTCCGTCGTGAAGATATTATACCGAAAGAAATATGCAGACCCGCTTAGAGCTGGTAACTGGCTGATCTTCGCGGCTGTAGCGTGACATCCGGCGGACGGGCAGGTTTTCGCGGCATCTTGAAGATGGGCCTGCATGGCGATGCAATGCAGGCTGAGCGACGCCTGCGTCATGCCCACAGCGTTTGCACTTGATTGATTGTGCCGGTTTTCAGTTTGAATTGGTCGAATATGCTGGCTTCTGAATCGAAAATTGCGATTAGAAAAGGCGCCGATAGCGTTTTCAAAAAGTGACCTAGACTCGTCCACCCAAAATTTGCGATTTCACCGGCACAGTGAATATGTGCTGCAAAATCGGGAATCTAACATGAACCTGTCAAAAATCTTTCGATTGATCACCATTTTTCTGGCCCTCGGTATCGCATCGCCCGCTTTTGCAGACCCGCCCAAGTCCGGGTTCGGGGCACCGGTACCTAGCTGGCTGGCCCCAACTGAGTGGAAGTGGCCAACGATGCCTTGGTCGGAACCACCAAGAATTCAGAAGAAATCGACGGGCGTCATGTCGGGGATGAACCAATCTGCCAAACGTGGCTGGACGAAGACGAAAGACGTCCTAAATCCGGCCAAAATGTTCATATCGGACCCTGATCCACGACCATCAAAAGCGTCGGCCAAGAAGTCGGAACCAGGTTTCTGGGGAAGCGTTTTCGGATCAAAAACGCCTCAAAAAGAAGTCAAGACGGTAAACGACTTTCTAAGCCAACCACACCCGAATTGATCGCCACCCCTTACCTTACGCTGCCGCCATTAGCGCTGCAGAATTTCCCCGCAGTTGACGCCAACGCGGTCGACTCGGATTCGATCTTCGAGTCATTACCACGCCTCGGCCTTTAACTTGCAACCGAATACAATGAAATGTGGGCAAGTTAAATTGTTTTGAGGCTAACGGGGGAGAACGACGATGGCAATTCCGTCATGGGCAGTCGAAGCGTTGATGCGCGGTGTGGGCTCGGTGGTCGATAAGGTTCCACCGGAGCGGATTGACCAGATCAAGCAGCGGGCTGGCCAGTGGTTGGACGATTTTCCCCAATCAGCGGCTCGAGGCGTTGATTCGGTGATGCGGGGTGCACGCGTGGGCAAGGAAATGATCGACCGCTGGGCACGTCGGCACACTGCACTGGTCACTCCTGTGATCAACGCCAGCGGCAGTTTGTTGGAGCCGCGGATTCAAGGTGTGCCTGTGGGGCTTGGCACTGTCGATGTGGCGGCCGAAGCGCTCGCATCACCACCGCTTGTTACCCCGATCGCGTTAGATCGACTGCATCGGCGACTTAATCGATGTGCGGGTAACCATGACCTGGCCATTCTGGTCGCGAATAGTGTCGACGCAGCCTGCCTAGCAATCGGTATGACGCGGGGCGGTAAGCCGCTTTACATGCATCGCAGTCAATCGCTGCGTTTGGCAAGCGGAACGCCGATTCCCGAAGCGTTCGTGCCGCAGTCCGCTGGTGCTGACTGGCGAGACCATGTCAACGAAGTCGGATCGGTCGATGGGATTACCGACGCGGATGCCGCTTCGTTGCCCGACCAGGCGGTCCTTTTGGCGGTTGATAATGGCGGCAGCGATCCTATTTGGTTTCGATCAAAGACAGATCATCCGTCGACACGTATTGTCTTGATGTTGGCGTGCGGCGGACTGTTGCGCCCAAAACCGGAATCAGACGTCGATCTGCGCGAGATGTTCAAACCCCCGTTGCGCTCAGCGGCCGAGTTTTTGTCCGGCGAGGCGAATCAGACGATTGCTGATTTGGTGATTGTCTCGGGCGACGGTCTGCTCGGGGGACCGACGTGCGGATTGATCATTGGTCGAAAGGAATTGGTTGAATCGATCGGCCAATCGGTGATTTGGCGCACCGTTCGCGCAAGTGTAGCGACCACGGCCATGATGGCACACGCATTGGAAACGTTATCGGGCGGGCACGCGTCGGTACATCCGATTTTGTCGATGCTGCACACCGGCGAAGAAAATCTTCGCAGCCGCGCCGAACGATTGGCGACACGTGTCGCGGGCGATGAATCGGTGCGAACGTGCCAAGTTTCCTCCGATCCGGCATCGCTGACAACGTCCGGGCCGTGGCGAATCGCATCGCGTCAGTTGCGTTTGCAACACCAAACGAAGTCGCCAGATTCTTGGGCCCAGCAGTTGGCTGAAGGCGTTCCAGCGGTCCTGGCAACCGTGGATGGCGATGTCCTGGTAATCGACCTGCGTTGGGTTCCACCAAGCGACGATGGCGCGCTAGCCGCAGCCATTTTGGGCCAAGCCGCCAGCGAATCCGAAGAAGAGGACGGCAAAGGTGCGTCTGGCGATTCGAACATGGAATCCTAATCTACTATTCAGATTGGGTACCAAGTTCAAGCGACACTTGTGAGGTTGACATAAGGTATGCGAACAGATTCTGAATGTCGTTGACCGACAAGTTTTGCAGCAAAGCTTCGGGCATTAACGAATTCGCGGTCGGTTTGCTTTCGGCAATCGAATCGCGATCGATGACCAATACCCCGTCTGCGGTCTGGACAGCGACCGTTTTTTCAGTCTGCATCTGTTTGACACCCGCCAGGACACGCCCGTCGTCCAAGACGAAAATCGTGTTGCGAAAGTCCCCGGCGACACTCGCACTGGGATCAATAATGTTTTCTAGCAGGTAATCGAGATGATTCCGGTTCGACCCCGTCAAGTCGGGACCAACTCTCTGCCCTTGCCCATACAAGACATGACAATTCGAACAAACTTGATTAAATAAAACACGGCCACGGGACAGATCGGCTTTCGCCAAACGTTCGGGCGTCAGTTCTGAACGCAGTGATTCGATGGTCGCCCGCTTATCTTCGGCCGTTGGCCGAACATCACCCCACAACGACCGCAGTCGCTCGGTTAATTCGGAATCGCTGAGGTCCTGTATCTGTCGAGCATGATAAGCGGAAATCTCGGTCGCACTGATGCGCCCATCCTGTATGGCATTGAGCAATTCTTTGGCGAACTGAGCACGAGTGACCAGCAAACGGATCAATTCTTGGCGAGTGTCGGGCGAATACGTCCCCAGCATCGCTAGCGCGCGGCTGGGCGTTTCTGGTGAATCATAATATGCGAGCCCTTGTAGCGTCTCGCGTTGGACCGCTCGATCGGCCAGCAGCGTCAATAATACACGATCGAATCCTGCCACTTTCGCGCTTGAAATTGCGGCAATCGATTGCCGTCGTGACCGGGGATCAGCAGCGGCATCGGTAGCGATCGACACCAAAAGGTCCATAGCTTGGCCATCGCCAAAAACCAGATTCAATCGAGTGACCGCTTGTTGCAGACTATCGTGATCAGAATCGCCGGCAGTCGCAGTATAAGACTTCCAATCGCTAGACCAATTGGCCGGCTTGGGAGCGCGATTCCAACCGGCAAGCGCTTCGGACATGCCAAGGATGATTTCACGACTGTTGGAGAATTGTGAGGATGATCCGGAGCTATTCAAAGCGATCGTGATCAGGCGCTGGACATCCTGTGGCCTTGACTCTATCGATTCAGTAACCGCCCGAGCAATGTTTCGCGTCACCAATGGCAGTTTGGAAATCTTGCAAAGATCAACGACCTCCAAACCGCCTTGGCCTACCACCGGTTCGATTGAAAGCCAAACCATAATCGGGAAAAAACGGTCGTTCGCGAGATCAGCACGCTGAATTAGCGTTTCCGCAATCTTCAGTCGATCGCCAGACGGTAATCGCTGTGCGGCTGATGCGATGTACAAAGACACAATGCCGCTGGTATCGTCTTGAACTGCGGATTGCAAATGCTTGATCACTTTGGCATCGCACGGAACGTCGGCCTTGAAATCATCGGCGGCAAATCGAACCGCCCACGCTTTGTGATTTTCGTCGGGTGATTGAAAAAGAAAGTCAAGATCGTTTATTCCAGCGGCCCGTTTTGCCCAAGCGAGCGAGAGTTGTTGATCAGCGGTCTCCACCGAGGGAAAATCATCAACTGAAACTTTTATCGCTGGATCCGCCCAGCGGCGTTCCTGCAAGATGCGCCGAGCCTGCCGTCCGAACCAAGCGTTCGGATGCAGTTGGGCTTGAAGCAGTTCGGCGATAGAATGCCTGCTGAGATCCAGGTTCGTAACGGGCGGTGGTGTCTTAAAAGTAAGTTTATAGATCCGACCACTAGTACGATGGACTCCGTCGTGATCATGACACTCCCCGGTGTCGCTCCAGTCCGCAATGAATACTCCGCCATCAGGCCCGGTAATCAGATCCATTCCTCTGAAAAACGGATCATTAAAGATCACTAGGTCCGCTTCATGTTTGGCGACATAAGCGGCACCTTCACGTTCCAAGCGATCGCAATTGATCCGCTTGCCGTGCAGATTCAGAGTAAACACCTTATCTCGATAGGCCGCCGGCCAATTGTCGCCCTGATAGATCATTAATCCAATATGGGCATGACCACCGCCGGCGGCCAGTGTCGTGTCACTGACGCCTTCGCGGACTTGGTGCCAAACTTCACCAGTGTCCCAGTGAACGTGATCGGCGACTTGAGGCAGCAATTGATAGGCGCGCGGGTTCATATCAGTGCCAAACATTCGCTCGGTCCGCGCCCCGGGAATCACATGCCAAAGGTGGCCGATGACGGTATTGATACAAAACATGTCGCCATTTTTGTTGTAATCAAATCCCCATGAATTGGTCATCCCATGCATCACCGTCTCGACTTCTTTTCGGGTCGGATGGTAACGCCAAACTCCCGTATTGATTTTTACTCGTTGCGACTCGGTCGCCCCGGGGACGCCGATCGAACTGGTGGCAAGGATGCCGTGACGAGCATACAACCAACCGTCGGGCCCCCACCGCAAACCGTTGGCCGGCGTGTGGCTGACCGAATCTTCGTTGAATCCATCGAGGACGATCTCGGGCGGCCCATCGGGGATGTCGTCGGCGTCGCGGTCGGGAATAAACAGAAGATTTGGCAGCGCAATCACCCAGACACCACCGAAGCCGACTTCAACGCTGGTAACCTTTGTCAATCGGTCCGAGAAAACGGTCCGTTTGTCATGTTTTCCGTCTCCATCTGTGTCTTCCAGAATAATGATTCGGTCACGCAAATCGGTACGATAGTTTCCCAGCGAGTTGCCGGCCCAGGTGTAGTTTTCCGCGACCCATAACCGACCTTTGTGATCGGTTGTAATCGCGATGGGATTTTGCACATCCGGTTCAGCCGCAAAAACCGATAACTGAAAACCTTCAGGCAAGGTAGCCGTCTTAACCACTTCGTCAGGCGCCATCGGTTGCAGCGACGATTTTTCGGTATTGACCGGTGTCGGAAAATCGCTGGCAAAACCGGGGCTTGCGATGAGAACTAAGCAGACGCAAAACCTGGCGACAAAAAACCTGGCAACCTGGCAAAAATTATGCATAAGAAAAGATGTCAGGGAATCGGATGATGGATAATGCGAAACGACTATTGGACTCGTGCCATGTAAAGCAAAAACTGTCGATCGAGCGTTGGCAGGTCGGTATCAAATATTCGTTGAAACATCTCGATTCGCTCGCGGCGATCGAGTTGAACCAACGGTTTGGACTCGCTGAGTTCTTTCATATATTGAAAGTACTCTTTACGCTTGGTGCGAATCAGGAAGTAAGTCATGGCCCACGCCTCTGAATAGGCGTCCTCAGCGGTTGCGCCGTTTCGGAATCGTGAATCATCCGAAAGCAGTGTGATTAACGAATCTTGTGGCCGCGATTGTTGATACTTGCGAAACCTCGCTAGGTTGACCGTGTTAACACGACCAACCCCTTTCCAACCACTGGGATTGGCAAAGTTTGGCGATTCAAAGAAAACAGCCAATCCTTCGCTTAACCACATCGGATTATCCGCAAAACGGGTTTGCAGTCCGGTGTTGTAGGCAAGTTGATGGGTCGCTTCGTGGATAATTGTGGCCACGTTACGTTCCGGATTCGGGACGTTGAAAGTCGTCATTCGATTCGTTTCGAGGTTGTAATATCCGATCACTGACTCACCTGCCTCGCCAAGTTCCGCGGTGGCGTATTGGTCGAACGATTTTCGATCGGCAAAAACGAGCGCGACCAGCGGGAAACGCGGCTGGGACAGTGTCATGCCTTGGTTTTTGAAATAGGCGTGGAAACCGCGATGCAACGATTCGAATAGCCCTCCAACCCAACGGACATACGCATCGCTGGTGTTGTGTGCGATCACGTAGTTTTTTGTGCGATAAATCGCAAACCCTTCCGGCAGAACGGCCAGCAATCGGTGGCTGATCGCATCGGCATCAACCGGCGTTAACGGTTCTGGCGTCGTTTCACGCGAGACCACCGTCTCGGGCTGGACAATCAACATGTGTCCGTCATCGGTCAAAATCATCTGGCCACCGTCTTGCGCGGTCACAATCGCCTCACCGACGATCTCCACCTCGTTGCCCTTGTCGTTTTTGTATCGAATCCGTTCGGTCGCAAACGCGGTGGGCGTAAATGCCAAGCAAACGCTTACGCATAGACCGCAGACCAAACCACAAAACGAGTTAAATGCGTCTGCGGAAGCGCACCGGCAGAGCGGCGTACAAGGGCGATGAAAGTGAGTTCGATGACAAGGCAAAAACATAGCCACTCCGGCTTAATCGCAGGGCGATCGGTTTCGGGAGGTCGGACGGGACAAGTTCAGCAGCGTCTTAGCTTAACTCAATCTTAGCAGGCACGGGTATCACCGTTAACGGATGGCGGCCGACCGGTGGCCGCGAATCGCTACAACCGCTACCAACAACAAACATCCGCTCGTGGGCGAGATTTTTCTCGGACAATTACGGCGGAACAACCGCGTCTGGCGGCACTTGCGGCACGCGCAACCGCGCCGCGGCGCAGCTTAATTGTGGCAGTGACATTCAATCTTGGTAATTGATAGTTACGATTAGTCAGATGAAGATCACAGCAATTCCACAACTGTACCGCAACCTGCGTCGCTGGCGAGAAATCTTGACGGTGCTGCAACGGTACGGTTTGGCGGATTGGTTAAGCCAGTTTCCGCAATTGCCGTTTCAAAATTGGCTGAAGGATTCACAGGGAACGCCGCTGTCGTCGCATTCCCGCGAAGTTCGGGTCCGAATGGCTTTGACCGAACTTGGGCCAACGTTCATCAAGTTAGGCCAAATTCTCGCCTCCCGGCCTGACTTGGTCGGCACTTCGATGGCCAACGAGCTGAAGCGATTGCACAGCGATGTCCCGGCGGTCGATTCGCAGTTGATTCGCAATACGCTGCGGGCGGAACTCGGGAACCTGATCGACACCGACATCGTCGATTTTGACGAGACACCGCTGGCGACCGCATCGATCGGCCAGGTCCACCGCGCTTATTTGGCCGATGGCACCGATGTGGTCATTAAAGTCCAGCGGCCGAATATCGAAGCGATGATGGTCTGCGACTTGGATGTCCTTGAAGGATTAGCGGTGTTGGCGGAGAAGGTCGAGGGTTTGGCGGCATTTTCACCGCAGAAGTTGGTCCAGCAAATGGCGCCGATGGTTCGACGCGAACTCGATTTCGGCCGTGAACGCCAGAACTTGCACGTCTTTGCGACCTTGCTTGCGGGGATCGAAGGGATCGAGATCCCGCGTCCGATCGACACGCTGTGCACGCGGCGAGTGATCGTGATGACGCGATTGACGGGCCAAGACTTGTCGCGTTCTCAAGCCATCCAAGAACTCAGCGGCGACGAGCGGTTGAAAGCCGCCAGGTTGATCACCACCGTCTACATGCAAATGCTGTTTACCCATGGCATGTTTCACGCCGACCCCCATCCCGGAAATCTTGTGATGCTGGCCAACGGCGGTGTTGGCATTCTCGATTTCGGAATGATCGGTCGGATCGACACACGATTGCGAGAACAGATCGAAGAAATGCTGATGGCGATCGGCAACGGCGACAGCAGTCGTTTGACCCAATTGGTGCGACGTGCCGGTAATGCACCGGCAAACTTAGACGAGGCCGCGTTGTCGGTCGACGTGTCTGAGTTCATCGCGACTTATGGACATCAAGATTTGGGCAGCTTTGACTTGACCGGCGCGCTCAATGATCTTGGCGAAGTGTTGCATCGACACGGGATCAAACTGCCAACCCAGTCCGCGATGCTGATGAAAATGATGATCTCATTAGAAGGGACTCTGTCGGCACTGAGCGCCGATTTTGACGCGCTGGAGATTATGGCGGGGTTTATTCGCAAGGCATCGCTGAATCGATTAAGTCCCCGCAGACGCCTTCGCCAAGCGTTACGGATGGTGATGGAGGCGGAATACTTCATGGAAGTCGTGCCCGATCAAATCCTTGGGTTGCTTGACCAAGCACGGCGCGGGCAATTGAGCGTTCACATGAACCATCATCGCTTAGGCGCATCGGTCAACCGCTTGGTGTTAGGCCTGATCTGTAGTGCGCTGTTTCTCGGGTCGGCGCTAATGTTATCGATGAATGTTCCCCCCGTGATATTTCTGGAACCGACCCACTTCGGTTTGCATCGCATCAGTATTCTGGGGCTATGCGGTGCGGCGGCCAGCATTATGATGATGCTGCGTCTGTATATCGCAATCAACCGCAGCGGCCATCTATCAGGCCGTGATGAAGATTGATGCTACCGCATCGACTCCCTACCGCTCATCCAAACGACTGGCAAGCGACTCAGCCGACGCCAGATGGGCCATGGTTAATTCTTCCGCGGTTTCAATGATCTCGCGAAACTCGTCTGAACCGATTTCAGCAACAGCGCGTAATTGCGCTAACATCCGCACTTGTTCTGCTAATTGCATCGCGACAAACCTTTGGTCAAATTGAATACCTTCGTTTCGCAGCAATAATGCTTTCGTGATTGCAAGTTGTGATTGCGCCGCACGATCGGCAATCGTGACCAATGGATTGCTGGCAGGGGCGGCCGCTTGAACTGGCTCCGTGTCGCGGACTGGCTCCGTGGCGCGGGGGACTGGCGGTGGCAGCGAATCGCCAGGCACTTCGCCATGAGGAACCCGAGTTTCACCGCCTGCGGGCGGAAGCGTACCGCCGTAACGGATGCCGCCATCCGCCGGAGGAACCAACGATTGTGCGGGCGGGCGACGTGACAACGGGAATTGATCAGGCAATGTTTGGCCGATTGGCGTTTGACCTATCTGTCGTTCGATCGGCAATGTTCGCCCAAGCTGTGTCGGGTTTGCTTGCTCGCCCCTTGAAAACGAACCTTGACCATTTTCGACGTTTTCTAAGCGATCCCCAACTCTGTCACCTTTCGGTGCTGGCAACTCGCCCGATGATTGCAGTTCGTTCAAACGCTCTAAGGCTCGCCAAAAATGTTGTTGATCCGTTACCAACGCCTCAGCAAACTGTCGAACATCGCTGTTGGTTACCCGCTCGATCGCAAACTGCGTCAATTCAATCGATGCAAGACTGTCGATCTGCAGTCTTACCGCAATCAAGGCTTGTAATTCATTCATACCGCCAGACGACACCGAAACGGTTGCCCCATCGCCGCGGCGCACAGATTCCTCCGCTGCGGCAGCGGCTGCGGCAGCCCTGCGCTCTCGCTGTTGGGAATCGAGCAACTCAAGACCTGGGACTGCGTCAGGAGCCGGGACCGCCGGGTCGAGGATCGGCACCGCTTGTGAACCAGGAATTGCCGCGCCGCCCGGGACAACCGGCGAACCGGTCCTAGGACGGGAAACATTGGCTTGTGAACTCGCAAGCGTTGGCAATATAGTGGCGACAATAAATAAAGTGCCACCGCAAAGCTTAGAGATTTTCATGATAGCGATTCCAAATCATTTCGATGCCTGATCGATCAGGCTACAGCGATCATCCGTTGCACGAGCGATATGGGTGCATGCAATTGCCGTACCCGATCGTGTCCCATCGTCTTCCACACACCATCACTTGGGCAGTGTCCAGTGCACTGACTGTTTTATTGCTAACCACTGAAATAACGGATAACGCGAATTTCAACCGCAAACCTCCGTAATAAATGGATAGTTAGATTGTTAGACCATTGCCGAACCCGACATGTGGGCTATGGCCATATGAATGCAGCGGCAGAACCATGGCAACAAATATCTGATACCCGAAATGGAAGAGGTTCGATGAGCAATCAAGTACCAGTAAGACCTATCAATGACGACAAGCCTGATTCGATCGTCGATTCACCAGACGAAATGCTTGGTGATCCCGAGTTGATGGAGAAGCAGAAACCGACGGCCCCGTTGGCTTTGGTCATGGGTGCCTATCCGATCATTTTGATCATCATGCTGATCACCCTGGCCGCGTATTTCGTCATGTCTCGACAGGGGACCAGCAATATCGAACCGGGAACAACACCAGCGACCGAAGTCCCTGTTGAATCGAGCCTGCCGGATCCGAATCCTTAGGTGTACCAGCGATCTACAGGCCACCCTGGGACACTACCCAGGTGGCAATACCCTTGACGGCTACGCAGGGTTAGTAAAGCTGTTGGGCGTTTTGAATTGCGGTCGCGATCCGCAAACCGATTCCGCCCGATCACCGCAGGTTGCTTCCATCATGTCCATTGCCGTCGCTTTTCGAGCGTTTTTCATTGCGTTGTTCGATAACAAAAAGGCAAAACAGATCCAGGCGGTCTTGGATAATGACGCCGCGTCGACGGTCGTTGACCAACTTCCACCGCCGCCCACCAAGCCCGAGCCCGCCGCACCGATCGCGGTACCGGTCGTCCCAGCTAAGCCGATCCGCAGCGATGCAGTTACCCTGTTGGCTACGCTGCAACGCGAAGCACGCTTGGTCGATTTGATTCAAGAACCGCTCGATCAATATTCCGATGCGCAAGTCGGGGCGGCCGCTAGGCCTTGTTTATCACAGTGTCGGTCAACGATCGCCCGGATTTTCGAACTCAGTCCGCTGCTGGGTCAGTCCGAGGGCCAAAGCGTCGATGTACCCGAGTCGGCTTCACCCCTGCGATACCAATGGGTGGGTGATGCTGCGGCCGGAAAACGATCCGGCACTTTGGTACACGCCGGATGGCAGGCCAACCGCTGCGAGCTCGCCCAGTGGACCGGTTCAGCGGAAGATGCAAACGTGATCGCTCCATCGCAGATCGAACCATGATCAGCTCTCCGCTCGCCATTGTCGCACCAAAGCGCCGGAGCCCCGGAGCCCCGGCTTTCTTTAGGCCGTTGCGACGACAATCGCATAGAATGATTGCAGGCTCTGTTTGAAAAGGGGGCGGCCCCGTTGCCAAATAGGGCGACGCTGCTTTTCAAACTTCACACTTCACCATTCAAACTTCCACCATGCCAACTCCGTTTCCTGGGATGGACCCGTATCTCGAAGCACCCGAGATTTGGCCGAACGTTCATCACGGATTGATTTCTGAAATCCAGGCGTCGCTTAATCGCAGCTTGCGACCGAAGTATCGGTCGATGGTGGAGGAGCGGGTTTATATCTCGGACGAGCAAGACCCGGGTCGACGAGCGATCGTGCCCGATGTTGCGATTCAGGTCGCGTCGGATGGCGCTCGGTATCGTGCGTCTGACACTGCCGTCGCCGAACCTGTGGTTGCAACGACGATGATCGAAGAAGAGATGCGGGAGGCGCGAATCGTGATCGTCGATGGTGTGGGACGACAGGTGGTGACGGTGATCGAAGTGTTGAGCCCTACGAACAAGATCGTCGGTTCACGAGGCCGGACCAATTATGAAACCAAGCGACTGGAGGTGATGCAGTCGCCGGCTCATTTGGTCGAGATCGATTTGCTGCGCGATGGCGAGCCGATTTACACGGGCGAACGGCTACCACCTCACGATTATCTCGTTCACGTTTCCAAGCGAGGCCAGCGGCCTAAGGGGATCCTGTGGCCGATTCTCGTTTCGCAGCGATTACCAATCATTAAGATTCCGCTTTTACCCGTTGATGACGATGCGGAGCTGGATTTGGGCGACGTACTGAACACGGCCTACGACCGAGCGGGATACGATTTGATCGTCGATTACGACAAGCCGCCCCGCGTGCCGTTAAGTCCGCCAGCAGACCGCTGGGTAGCAGAGTGGCTGGCAAAACGCGTGAGAGAATAGTGAGTTGCGGTCCGTTAAGGTTTCGCGTGCAGGCCCTCCGGCGTTCCCGCGATCACTTGGGAACCGGCAGTTTCGGGCGACTGTTCCAGCGAAAGCAGCGCGAACAAGTCGGCCATCTCTTGCCGCGTCATTTGCGTTTCCAGACCTTCGGGCATTAGCGATTGATCGTTATCACGAATCTCATCGGCTTCATCCATCGGAATCACTTCCAACTTACCGCCTTGAACCTTCAGGACGATCCTTTGGTCTGAACGTTCGGTAACCAATCCGCTGATCAAACGCCCATCGGAAGTTAAAACCGAAACGCTCTTATAAGCTTCGCCGATTACCAAACTGGGATCAAAAACGCTGACCACCAATTGTTCGAAACTGCCGCGACCATTGCGCGTGATCTCGGGGCCGACCTCATAACCGCGGCCGTGCATTTTGTGGCATTGGCCGCAGATGCGATCGTAAACCACCCAACCTTTGGTGGCATCGCCATGCGCTTCCTTGAGAAGATATTCGGTCGTTTCGCGCACTACCGCTTGGCGATTAGCGGAATCTTTCATTCGCACCGAACCCCAGATTTCCTTTACGCTCGCTTGAATGTCTGCTGCGGGGCTGGCAGCCAATTGTTTGATTTGGTCGGGGCCGAGCATATCTTTCGCTAAGGTGCCTGAGCTGATTTCGGCCAGCAACAATTTTGCCGTAGCGTCGCGCTGGATCATGCGGCCCGCAATCATCGTGCGAACACCGATCGGCAGGTGAACCAATTGAGCCAAAATCTTACGCTGAGTTTCCGAGTCGCCGTACCTGATGACAGCGGCGACCAATGCATCACGCCAGCCATCGTCCACCTTACCTTTATCGGTTAGGTCGGTAATCCATTGCGAAACCGCGGCCTGCATCGCCGACGGATTCGTCATCGCAATCGTTTCGAGTGCGTCGCGACGCTGGTCTGGGGAGCGCCCGCGATCGATCAACATCGCCGCGACTTGATCGAGCGCGGACGCATCGCCGGCGAAGGCTGCTATTTGCATACGATAGTCGCCGGTCGATTCGGTCTTGCCCAACCACTTGGTCAGTGATTCCTTCGCCGCGACGGCACGAATCTCGCCGGTGCGCAGCTTGGCCAGTACTGATCGCAAGACTTCACCTTCGGCCGCCCCGTTACGCGCAGCCAATGAATCGGCAATCGCTAACACCGAAGTGAGCGTGGCAGCATCGCTGGGGGCGGACAAATCAGATTTCACATCGGCCAACAATCGGGTCGCAATTCTTGGTGCCATAGCGACCAACAAAGCATCTTCCGCAGAAGCATCTGCAAGCCGCTGGACGATCATTGCTTGATCGGCAACGACACGCCGCTGAAGATTCTGCCAAACAATCCGTGGCAA
>DIUH01000038.1:7396-25024 GCA_002428205.1 Planctomycetaceae bacterium UBA6163 | reverse complement strand
TCGGGCTCGATAATAATCGCGAAACCATTGCCGCGGCCACCTGATTGGCTTGGTCGTCGCGAGATTGCAACCGCTGGGCCAAGATTACCGATGCACGTTGGCGATAGAAGATATTGGGATGAACCAATAAGTCGATCAGTTGCGAATAATCGAGTTTTGATAGATCAGCAAATTCGACCTCGGGCCGTTGCTCATAAACAACACGGTACAATCGGCCGTGACCACGATCGACACCTTTGGGGTCAGCGTTGGCGTCTTGATAGCAGTGATATCGATCGTACCAATCGAGAATATAAAGGCATCCGTCTGGGCCGACTTTTTGTGCGACCGGCATGAACCAGACGTCGTTCGCGGTCAGAAAGTCGGGATGTCCCGTGCCTTGATAGGTTGCTCCCTTTCGCTGCACAGAATCGACATTGATACAACCGCCATGGATGTTACCCATATAAAGTCTGTCACGGTAGTTGGCCGGATAGGCGGGCGAGTCAAAGAACTCAATTCCACAATAGGCCGCCATCTGATGCTTGTGTTTGACTATTGAATCGATCTTCCATGTGTGTGGCGGATAGGGGCCACCTTGACGATGGTAGTATCCCGATTCGGTCAAATGCCAAAGGTGGTCGATCACACAAGCGCTGATAAACGCTTCGCCTTCGTGATCAAATGTGATGCCCCACGGATTGCTGGTCCCTTCACAAAACAATTCGAATCGATGAGTCGCCGGGTCGATGCGAAACATCGCGCAAGTGAAGTCGAATGTGTTACCATTTTGTTTGACGACGCTGCGATTAAACACTCCGTTGAGGCCATAAAGATAACCGTCGGGTCCCCAAGTGAGTGCGTTTGGTAATTCGTGGGTGTCATCGCGTCCAAACCCGGTCACGATGACGGTTTGTTTATCGGCTTTGTCGTCGCCATCGGTATCTTCCAGAAAGAGAATGTCTGGCGCATTAGCGACCCAAACACCTCCGTGGCCGACCGCGATGCCCGAAGGAATGTTTAAACCTTCGGCAAATATCTTGACCGAATCGACTCGCCCATCCCCGTTGGTGTCTTCAAGGATTTTGATCCGATCGCGTCCCGGCCCCGGTTCGCGTCGGGGATATTCAAAGCTTTCCGTTACATAGATTCGGCCACGATCATCGAATGCCATCGCGACCGGATTGACCAAATCAGGTTCACTGGCGACCAGTTCGACTTTAAAGCCATCGGGCACGACCATTTTTTCCAGCGCCTGCTGCGGCGACAGCGGTGGACCGGGCGGTTGGCTTTGACGACGCGGGATAAACGGTTCGTCAGCATGGGCAACAGGAATCGGCAGCGGACTGGTGATCGATCCGGCCAGGCCAAGAACGACCAGTCCACCAAACAAGCGGCCAAAAAATATACGCATCGGTATTGATCGGATTAGTGGATCGGTGGGGAAGAGTGGGTAGGGTTGCAGTCGAGCCCTTATCATAGTCGATCTGCCAGGCGATGAATCGCCCTATCAACGACTTGGCGGTGCCGGTTGTTGCTGGCTGGCGCAGTGCCACGCGCCCAATCCCCACGCAAAATCGTACGCGTCGACACCGATAATTTCGCGACCGGGTAACAGATCGCCCACCAGGCCAATCGCTGCGGCATCGTGAACCGGTTGGCGGAACGTCGGCATGAGTACGGCGGCCGAGCCAAGCATTAAAAAGTTGCAATAACTTTCTGGCACCCGCGCGTCGCCAATGTGTCGTGGCGGCGGTGTCGGCAGGCGATGAATCTTGACCCGTGGCGTGGTCTGGTCGGCCCAAGCGAGCAACTGCTTAAAATTGCGTTCTAGTCCGAGGTGGTTCGGATCAGCGGGATCGCTGGAAACAGCACAGAGCACGTTTTCCGGGTTAACGAAACGGGCCATTTGATCGATATGCCCATCGGTGTCGTCGCCGTCTAAACCGCCGCCATCGATCCAGACGATCTCGGTGGTCCCGAGTTGCGAATGAAGCTCGGCAGCGATTTTTTGGCGTGACCAGCCGAGGTTTCGCGTCGCGGTCTCAACACAGCTTGGCGTGGTCAGCAATCGTCCGGTCCCATCGCCTTCGATCGCCCCGCCCTCGAGCCCCATTTCACTGAACTGGCAACGAATTGACGCAAGTTGACAAATTTTTTTCGCCGCGGCAGCGTCATCATCCCAAGGCGGATACTTTCCGCCCCAGGCGTTGAAACGCCAATCGATGCCGATCACTTCGTCGCCTTCCCAAGCGAACGTCGGGCCGTAATCGCGAATCCAGCAATCGTTGGTCGGGATGTCGACGATTTCGATCCGGTCGGAGCGGCCGAAATGCCGGGTAGCTTCTTGGGCCAGATTTCCAGCCGCCAAAACTTTGACTGGCACGAATTGGCAAGCGGCACGAATGAGTGTCGAAAATGCTTCGGGAATCCGAGAATAATGCCCCGGCCAGGTTTCCTGATTGTGCGGCCACGAAAACCATACCGCTGATTGTGGTTCCCATTCCGCAGGCCAACGGCGGGTCGCACCATCCGGAGCGGATAACGTTTGTACGATTGCATCGACAGATTCAACGGTCGATTGATCGTTGTCGCTGGGCGTCACTTCGCCGGCCGATGTTGAGAAAACAACCAACGAAACAGATCGTCGCGACGATAAGTTTCGGTCCACACGTCGTGTCCGCCACCGTCATACTCGGTGTAAATCGCTTCGGGTTTGTGACCGGCTTTGGATAGCGCTTCGATCATTTCTCTCGATCGCCCCACCGGAACCGCTTTATCTTCGGTGCCGTGGAATGTCCAAATAGGCATCCCCTGGTATCGTTGGGCCCAAGTCGGATCGCCACCGCCACAAATCGGGACTGCCGCGGCGAAAACATCTTTCGAAACGGCCGAAGCGTACCAAGTGCCGTAACCGCCCATCGACAACCCGGTCACATAAACGCGGGCGGGATCAACGCGTCCTGAATCGATCCAGCTTTTGACCGCACCCAACGCGGCGGCATAAGCGGTCGAGTGTGATTCGGGAAAAGTCCCCTTACCTTCGGTGTGACTCCAGTCGGCATCGACCCATTTTTGTTCCTTGGGAACCTGGGGAACGAGCACAAAACATGGGTACTCGGCTTGACGATCGGGGCGAGCAAACTCGGCTGCCCCATGTTTCAAGGGGGCAACGTTATCATCGCCGCGTTCACCGGCACCATGTAGGAACAGAACTAGCGGATACTTCTTATCAGCATCCTTGTCAAAATCGGCGGGAAACAATAATCGATAACGATGTTTCTGGCCGTCAGCGTCAACAAACGTCTGTTCTGTATATTGATCCAACAGCGACTCCGCAGCGATCGAGTTCATTCCGGTGGCGGATAACAACAATGCGATCGCCAGGACAAGCGAACCAGCAGCGGAATGCAACGTGAAAACCATTGGATTTAGCACTCGTGGGCTGTTGCCAAAATGAACGGAGCCTTTCTGGGATGACAAACTTTACCCAGTTTATTCCAACTGGATCTCTTCCTTCACCTTTTGGATGAAGTGGGGGCTCTTTCCGCCCTTGCTCAGCTCTTCCGCCCGCGCAGCGGCCTCGTCCTTTTGATCGAACTCAAACACTGCGACACGCTTTAGGTTCTGGCTAAAAACACCCCAATAAAGCTTCTTGCGAACGTCTTCGACAACCTTTGCTTTCCGCGGGGCTGCCTTCTTTTTTGTCGTCTTCTTTGCGGGCGAAGCGGCTTCCAAAGCTGCAGCAGCCTCAATCTCGGCGGCTTTCTCTTTTCGGCTGACGACCTTACGGGCCATAGTGCGACGATGGGTTAGTGGTGCATGGGAAAATCGTTAGGGAGCCTTAATGTAGCGGAGGAAACGTTTTTTCACCACAGGGGGCCAGGATTGTTCAGCACCGGTTGTTGGCACGTTTTGGAAAAACGTCTGCAAATCATTTTCCGAGCCGATACCGAAATTTAACGCAACTTAAACCGTTCAGCCCCAGTGCCAACGTACGACGTCTGGATGATCGCTGATTTCCCGGCGCGCCCCCTGGCGTGTACGAAGACTCGGCAAAATCGTTAAGTCTACAGATCGTAATCCTGCTATCCGTTGCCCCAGAACCGCTTGCCCCCTGGGGCGATCGGATCGCTTTGCGTTAAACTACGCGCCATCATGGCACTTATTATACTTCGCTGCGTCTTCCTGATCTGCGCCGGTGGCGTGTCGGCAATCATCAACGCATCGCTGCCCGAGGGCAGCGGTACGCACGTCCCCTGGATGGTTTTCCTTGCCGTCATGGGGTTGGCGACTACGGTAATTGTGGGCGATATCTACGCCCCTAGGAAACGCATCGATACGATTTCTGCGGTTTACTTCGGCCTACTGGTCGGAATGTTGCTGACGTACATACTCAGCATCGCTGCGGCGCCGATGCTTGATCGGACCGGCAATGCCGGATCGGTGATCTTGGTTACCGCGGTGATCGCTTGTTACATCTGCATTAGCGTTTTGATTCAAACGAAAGACGACTTTCGCTTTTTGATCCCCTATGTGGAGTTCGTTCGAGATGCAAAAGGTTTCAAACCATTAATCCTTGATACCAGCGTGATCATCGATGGCCGAATTGAAGATTTGGTCGCGACCGAGATTTTTGATAACCAGCTAATTTTGCCGCGGTTTGCGTTGGCAGAGTTGCAAGCGATTGCCGACAGCAGCGACAAACTGCGCCGGCAACGTGGTCGACGGGGCTTGGATATTCTCAATCGTTTACGGTCCGACCCAAAAGTTGATCTGCAGATCTTTGATCGCGATTTGCCCGAATTTGCAGGTCATCCGGTCGACATGAAGCTTGTACTTTTGGCCAAGCATCTGGAAGGCAAGGTCGTCACCGGCGACTTTAACCTCAATCAAGTTGCCCAAATCCACAGCGTTCCGGTGATCAACCTGAACGAAATCTCCAACGCCCTTAAGCCTAGGCTTTTGCCGGGCGAAATGTTCGTAACCAAAATCATTAAGCCGGGTGAGGGGGCAGACCAAGGGGTCGGCTACCTCGACGACGGCACAATGGTCGTCGTTGAAGGGGCACGCCACCAAATCGGACGAGAATTGAACGTGACGGTCACGAGTATCCTGCAAACCAATGCCGGGCGGATGATCTTCGCCAAGTTCGATCCTTAGCCGTCTATTGACCGCGAATCTCCCTGACTTTCGAAAGAAACGCTACTGTGCTGGTTACCCGAGTCATTCCCTGTCTAGATGTTCGTGAAGGCCGTGTTGTTAAGGGGACGAACTTCGTTCAATTGCGCGACGCTGGTGATCCTGTCGAGGTCGCCAAACGGTACCAAGACGAGGGCGCCGATGAACTGGTGTTCTTGGACATTACGGCCAGCCATGAAGATCGCGGAATCATGGCCGATGTCGTTCGCCGCTGTGCCGAACAAGTGTTTATGCCGTTGACGGTCGGTGGCGGGATTCGCACGATCGACGACATTCGCAACCTTCTGGCGGCCGGTTGTGACAAGGTTTCGATTAACTCGGCAGCCTGCAAAGACCCCGACTTTGTGCGCCGGGCGGCTGAGCGGTTTGGCAGCCAGTGCATCGTGGTAAACATCGACCCAAAAAGGGTTTATCGAGACGGACGCGAGGTGTGGGAAGTCCACATCAACGGCGGTCGAACGCCAACGGGACTGGAGGCGGTGCCTTGGGCAGAGGAAGTCGAACGCCTCGGGGCCGGCGAAATCGTGCTGACCAGCATGGACGCCGATGGCACACGCGACGGATACGACTTGCCGATCACTGAGGCGGTCAGTCGGGCGGTGTCGATCCCAGTCGTGGCTAGCGGTGGTGCGGGCGGGCCACAGCACCTGGTCGACGCCGTGAAGCTTGGACGGGCCGACGCGGTGCTGGCAGCCAGCATTTTCCACTTTGGACAATACACGATCGCCGAAACGAAACTGGCGATGCGGGCTGCGGGACTAGCCGTCCGGCTCTAAGGTAGCAGGCACTCTCCGCGTGCCGTCCGCAACAGCAGCGTCACTCTCCGGGGGCCGTCTGCAAAACCACCCGCCGAGCGAATGCAAGCATTTTTTGATCGGCGTTGACCCATTTTGCCCAAACACGTAGCCTTAGAGGTTGCCGGGGTGCCCAATGGCATTTGACGGAGTTTTCCGCGAGGCACCCCAATATGGTCGCTACTGACGATTTCTAATTAAGCAACGACGCGATGTCATTTTTTGAACGAATCTGGGACGTCATTGGACTGCTTTTCGGCGGTTTCTTTGGCTCAATCGAACGCACGATTACGGCGATTTTCGGCAGCAGTAATGCTCGCCAGGTAGGTCGCATGCGCGAGCGTGCCGAGCGAATTGGCACGTTGGAGCCGAAGTTCCAGGCGATGACCGACGACCAATTAAAGGAACAGACAGAAAAGTTTCGCCAGCGACTGCGTGCCGGTGAAGACCTAGACGACATACTCGAAGAAGCGTTCGCGGTTTGTCGCGAAGGGGGACGCCGTTTCCTAGGCATGCGCCATTACGACACACAATTGATCGGCGGCATGGTGCTGCACAGCGGCACGATCGCTGAAATGGTGACCGGTGAAGGCAAGACCTTGGTCGCAACGTTGCCCGCCTACTTGAACGCGATTCAAGGCAAAGGCGTTCACGTGATCACCGTCAACGATTACCTCGCCCGCCGCGACATGGAATGGATGGCGCCGCTGTACACCAAACTTGGGTTGACGGTCGCCGCAATTCAAAGCGGCATGGGCACGCTCGAAAAGCAACGTGCCTATGCTTGTGATATCACCTACGGGACCAACAACGAGTTCGGTTTCGATTACTTGCGCGACAACATGCGGCCAGCGTCTCGCGGTGACCACCGTTTCCCAACCGAATTGCAACAAAGCCAAGGGCCTTTGAATTATGCGATCATCGACGAAGTCGACAATATCCTGATTGACGAAGCACGAACACCGCTGATCATCAGCGGACCCGCTGACATGGACTTGGGCAAGTATGCCGAAGCCGATCGTGTGGCCCGTCAATTAAATCGCGAAACTCACTTTAGGGTCGATGAAAAGCAGCATCATGTGACCTTGACCGATGATGGCGTTCGCGAAGCCGAACGCTTAGCGGGCGTCGAGAGCTTCTACACCGCGGGCAATATGGATTGGCCGCACTTGATCGACAACGCTCTGAAGGCACATTATCTTTACAAGCTGGACGTCAATTATGTCGTCAAAGATCGTCAAATCATCATCGTCGACGAGTTTACGGGACGCTTGATGGAAGGCCGCCAATGGAGCGATGGCTTGCATCAGGCGGTCGAAGCGAAAGAAGGCGTTCCGATCAAGCAGGAAACGCAAACCTTTGCGACGATCACGCTGCAGAACTTCTTTAAGCTTTATCACAAGTTGTCCGGCATGACCGGTACGGCGATGACCGAAGCGAACGAGTTCTGGAAGATTTATAAGCTGGACGTGATCGCGATTCCGACGAATCGTTCGATGCAACGGATCGAACACCCTGACAAGATCTACCTGAGCGAAAAAGACAAGTTCGCCGCGCTTGCCGAAGACATCGAACGGACTCATAAGTGGGACGTTTTGGTGCTGAAGAATGGCGACGAAATGTGGGGTAAGATTGAAGGAAAATTGGACGAGTCGGAATCGACCGGACAGATTCGATTTATATCCAAGGGCGAGCGGGCACCGGAGAACGTCGATCGTTCGACGGTCGCCGAAATCCATCGCGCCGGGCGGCCCGTCTTGGTCGGCACGGTCAGCATCGAAAAGAGCGAACGATTATCAGCGCTGCTGGAACGTCGCGGCATCAAACATGAAGTGCTGAACGCAAAACAGCACGGTCGTGAAGCGGAAATCGTCGCTCAAGCCGGGCGTCGCAACGCGGTAACGATCGCTACGAATATGGCCGGACGTGGTACCGACATTATTTTGGGCGGTAATCCCGAAACGATGGCCTGGGCCCAGTTACAACACAAGTACCCGACTCGCTTGGAAGTGCCCGAGGAGGAATGGGAAACGCTGGTCAATGAGATCGAACAGCGCGAGAATATGAAGGCCGAAGGTGAGGCGATTCGCCAGTTGGGCGGTCTGTATGTGATCGGCACTGAACGTCATGAATCACGACGCATCGACTTACAGCTTCGTGGCCGTTGTGGTCGTCAAGGCGACCCCGGCAGCAGCCGTTTCTATCTGTCGCTTGAAGACGATTTGATGCGGGTCTTTGCGGGCGACTTCGTCCGCAGCGTGATGCAGCGACTGGGCATGCAAGAAGGCGAAGCGATCGAGTCGTCGCTGGTCACACGCCGAATCGAAGCGGCACAGAAGAAGGTCGAAGAACGCAACTTCGAGATTCGCAAGAGTTTGCTCGAATACGACGAAGTGATGGACGAACAACGTAAGCGGGTCTACGGATACCGCCAAAAGATCCTTGATGGCGTCAGTTGCCGCAAACTGATTTTGGAACAAATTCGTGGCCAGATCACTAAGTTTGTGAAAGTCTTCTTGGAACCCGATTACGGCGCCGCATCGTTTGCTGGCTACGCGGGCAGCCAACTCGGTTGTGCCTTAGAGCCGAAAGATTTCCGCAACATGGATTTCCGCGCCGCAGACGAATATGCGCGCGATCAAGCCGAACGGGCTGCGGAGATTGCCGTTATCGAAATCGTGGAAGAAAACCTCCCCGAAGAGATGCCCGAAGAAGACTGGAACTGGCAAGCCCTGGCGTCATGGTCCAACACTCGTTTCGGAACCAATTATCGAGACCGCGACCTGCAAAAGCTCGATCGTGACGAAATGATCGACCAATTGGTGACTAAGGCGCACAAAAAATTGCGCGAGACCGATTTAAGCGAAGGTGAAATGTTCTTGGAAGAGAACTTCGGTCTGCGTTCCTTGTGTGGCTGGGTCAGGCACAAGTTCGGGATCGAAGTGACACCCGACGAGTTTAATGACATTGAGAATCGATCGACGGTAGCCGATTTGTTGATTGAACGGGCTGAACAGGCTTATTCGGAAAAGGAAAAAGAGTATCCGGTTTTGACCGGTATTTCCGCGTTCACCTCGCGCCAAGGGACTCAGATCCATTTGGATCGTGAAGGGCTGGCAAGCTGGATGGAAGGTCGGTTCAACCGAGTGATGCCGATCGATTCAATGCAATTGAATCGTGATGATCTAAAGGCCCAGTTGATCCTGGAAAGTCAGTCCGCAGCCGATGAATCGGTTTCACAACTGTCAGCCGCACATCAACGTGTTGCTCAATTGTTCGGCGACGCCGACAACGATACCACGTTGTCAGTGGCGGTCAGCAATGCGACCCAGATTACTGATTTCGCAGCCTTTTTGAAATCCGATCTTCGTTTTGACGCGAATATTGAAGACTTAGGCCGGATGAACCGTGGCCAGGTCGAGTTGTTGGTCGACCGTGCGGTTGATGACCGTTATCACCCTGAAATGCGTCGCATGGAACGCCAGGTTTTGTTAACGATCGTCGACGAATCTTGGAAAAACCACCTGTTGGCGATGGACCATTTGCGAAGCAGCGTGCAATTGAAGGGTTACGCGCAACTCGATCCCAAAGTCGAGTACAAACGCGAAGGGATGCGTTTGTTCGAGTCGATGTGGGAGTCGATTGGTGAACGCGCGACGGATTTGATTTTTAGGATGGAATCGTTCAATGAAGATTTCGTAAGAAGTACTTGGGTCGACGCGCGAACGATCAAGTCGGATTCGCCGCGTGCAACGTCGGCGGATAACGACACTTCGACACCAAACCAGAGAGCGGCGGAGCAGAGCAATCGGGGCGACGCGGATGTGAAGCCAGAGCCGATTCGGCACTTGGGGCCAAAAGTCGGTCGAAATGATCCATGTCCTTGCGGCAGTGGAAAGAAGTATAAGAGTTGTTGTATGAAGAATATGGCTTAGGAGACCGTACGGCTTGCGCCGTGCCGCTAAAGAACAAGACCGGACGGCTTGTGCCGTGCCGCTAAAAACAACACTCGAACGGATTCGTGTGACATGCTGCTGAATATCCTCTACTGCATCGCGCTATGGATAGCGTCACCGCTGGTGATCTACCGATCGGCGCGCTACGGTCGCTATCGTCGAGGTGTGCGGCAAAAGTTTTTCGGAGTGCGAGCTGACGATTTTTCGCCATCGCTGGCTGATTCTTCCTCTGCCGATTCGGCACCGGTCGCTTGGTTTCATGCCGTCAGTGTTGGAGAAGTTAACTTGGTCGCCGGGTTGATCGACTCATTTCGGAAAGCGCATCCCGAATATCAAGTCGTGGTCAGCACATCGACAGACACGGGATACGACTTGGCCAAGTCGCGTTTTCTTGACTTACCTGTCTTCTTTTGCCCGCTCGATTTTACCTGGGCGGTCGATCAAACCTTTCAAACGCTTCGTCCCCGGCTTCTTGTGTTGGCCGAACTCGAACTGTGGCCAAACCTGATCAAGCACGCAGGCAAATGGGGATGTCGGGTCGCGATTGCCAATGGACGTTTAAGTGAACGCAGCGCAAGAAGTTATTTGCGTTTCTCAGCCGTGATCGCTCGCACGTTCGCGCGGATCGACTGGATCGGATGCCAAGATGCCGAAATCGCTGAGCGATTTGTTGATTGCGGTGCGAACGCCAATGCGGTTGCGATCACCGGATCGATCAAGTTTGATAACGCACCGCTCAGTCGCGATACACCCGAAATCAGCCGCATCGCTCGATGGGCAGCCGTTGACCCATGGCATCAGGTCGTTATCGCTGGCAGTACGCAAAATGGCGAAGAAGAACTGGCGCTGGCGACTTATCGCCAATTGTCCGCAAGTCATCGCGAATTGCGTCTGGCGATTGTGCCGCGTCACCGCGAGCGATTTGACCAAGTGGCGGCGCTGATCCAAGCGGCCGGATTCCAGGTCCGACGACGTAGTGAACATCTGACTCCTGCCGAACACTGGTCTTCAGATACCGTGATCCTGGTCGATTCCGTGGGCGAACTGCGGAATTGGTGGGGAATCAGCCGGATCGCATTTGTCGGAGGCAGCTTCGGCGACCGCGGTGGACAAAACATGCTGGAACCGGCGGGCTATGGCAGCGCGGTCTGCTTTGGCCCCAACACGCAAAACTTTCGCGACATTGCAAGACGATTACTCACCGGCGGTGGAGCCGTTCGGCTCAATACACCTGCTGACCTAACCGCCTTCGTCGCCCGCTGCTTGGATGAACCACCGGCCGCTGATGCGCTTGGTCGCCAAGCACGATCGATCGTGATGTCGCACCGCGGTGCAACCGAAAAGACCGTTCAGCAGTTGAGCCGGTTGTTGGGCGTGGGCGCTATTCAATCGAAGTCGCGGGCGGCGTGACGGGCTGGTCATAACGCGACTGGCTGGATCTTGCGCTTCTTGAAGACGTGTTTGGTCCCAATGGCCGGAATGGCCGTGCGGGTGCTTCACACCATCGGGGTCACACAACTTCTGTGCGACCCTGTTGAAGATCATCAAAGCGGCCTTCCCCTTTGCTCCGCTCAGACGCTTTGGTTTCGGCAATTTTCCGAAATAGTTGCTGCTCAAAAAGCTGGCAAACCCGCCTTACCTACGATACTCTTCACCCTGTGAATATGAGTAAAACTAGCGCGGTCCTAGCGAAATCACAACGAACGATCCGCAGGAATGAACGGTTATGAGCGACGCAGAAATATTGATTCGGGCGCTGCGTATCGAATCAGATGCCCAACGAGAAGCCTTTCTGGTCGAGCAGTGCCTTAACAATCCAGAAAAACTAGCTGAACTGCGACGTGTCCTAGCACTTGAGAATGAACTCCGAAAACAACTGGCGAGTCCCGAGAAAGTCATTCCCGACGACCAATTTGAAAAACCGCTACCCTCAGAATCAAACCTACCCGACTCTCGCCTGGAAAAGACTGCTTCGGTTCTAGCCAGCGATCTAGATCACGCTTCAGTTCCGCGTCTGATGACGACACTTGACAGTAAACCGATGATTGGTGACGGAACAACGATTGTTGATCGGTATGTGTTGCAAACAAAAATCGGCGAAGGTGGCATGGGCGAAGTTTGGGCCGCGAAACAAACTGCGCCGATTAAACGCAAGGTCGCATTAAAGTTGATCAAGCGTGGAATGGACTCGGGTGCTGTATTGGCACGCTTTGAACAGGAACGCCAAGCGCTTGCGATGATGGATCATCCCAATATCGCCAAAGTACTTGATGGGGGAATGACCGAAACGGGGCAGCCATTTTTTGTAATGGAACTGGTCAACGGACTTCCGCTAACGACGTTTGCCGACCAGTCCAAGCTTACTACCAATGAGCGTCTCGAGTTGTTCGTACCCATTTGCCAAGCCGTTCAGCATGCTCACCAAAAAGGAATCATTCATCGCGATCTTAAGCCGGCAAACATTTTGGTAGCGCAGATTGATGGTCGCCCCGTACCAAAGGTGATCGACTTTGGTGTTGCNNTTTCGGGAATCGATATTGATACACGCGCAGACGTTTATTCGTTGGGTATTGTTTTATATGAATTGCTGACCGGTCTACGCCCCATTGACAAGTCGCGATTGCGTGAGGCCGGACTGGCGGAAATGATTCGCATCATTAAAGAGGAAGATCCATCGCGACCTAGCACTCGCCTTTCAACAAACGAATCCTTGCCATCGCTGGCCGCTGTGCGACAAATTGCTCCACGAAGGTTAACTGCACTGTTGAAAGGTGAACTTGATTGGGTCGTTATGAAATGCCTTGAAAAAAGTCGTGATCGGCGGTACGACACGGCAATCGGATTGGCGCGAGACATCCAACGATTCTTGGCTGGGGAAGCTGTTGAAGCTCGGCCCGTATCCACGGGGTATCGCGTTTCGAAGTTTATAAGACGCAACCGAGGGATGGTCCTTGCGTCGTCACTAATTCTTACCGCGCTGATCCTAGGCGTCACTGGAACCACGTGGGGGTGGCTCGAGTCGCGAAAACAAGCCGAACTTGCACGCATTGAGGCACTCACTCAGTCAGCAATCAGTTCATTTCTTCGGGATGACATTCTTGCTCAGGCAAGCGCTACAACGCAAAGTGAATCTTTAATACAACCTGATCCGGACCTTAAAGTCAAAACGGCGCTCGACCGTGCATCGAGCGGCATCAACGACCGATTCACCGATCAACCGCTCGTCGCCGCCGCACTGCACCGCACAATCGGGCGTGCGTATTCGGACCTTGGCGAGTTTTCGCTCGGGCAATCCCACCTCGAAAGATCTCTTAAAATCTACCGTGAACGGAAAGGTTTCGGCGATGAAAATACGCTACAGGTGGAGCAGGACATTGGTAGCGTGTTTTTAAGCCTGGAAAAACTTGATCAAGCCGAAAAATTGCTGGGCGAGGCTTTAGAAAGACATCGAAAAAGTGGCGGTTTGACCCGCGAAGGCCTACGTGCTGCAATGCGTCTTGCACATTGCTATGGATTGCAGGGACGCATGAATGGAGATGCAAAAAAACGAGACTTGTCGAAGCAGTTATATATCGAAACACATGCCTCGCAAAACAGCATGTTCGGAGAGAATGACCTTGATGTAAATCTAACACTGTTTTCTCTTGGAACGCTGTACCAACAGGAGAGTATCGCGAAGGACGACCCAAGCCTTCTGGACCTAGCCGAATCAACCGTGCAAAAATCGCTCGACGCTTTGGATTGGTTACCCGATACTCATCCTGAAAAGCTTAATATTCGCTACGCATTGGCCTCAATTGCCTCAGGAAAACGTCAGTATGATCGTGCATTAAATATTCTAGAGCAAGTGCTCGCGGGGTGTATCCGTACCTTCGGCGAAGTGAATCCAAATACGGTACGCGCGATGGATTCTTTGGCAACCAGCTACATGGTGATCAACAAAGCGGATGAAGCGGAAGGATTTCACCTTAAATCACTCGCGGCACGACGCCATATGTACGGTGACGATCATTCGATGACCGAGCACGCTCTTTTTACAATTGGCAATTTCTACAACAATGCCGGGGACGTAGAAAAGGCAGAACCGTATTACTTGGAGCGGATGCTCCGCAATCGAAGGGTTCTTGGGCCCGACGCTATTAATACACATCTTGCAGGACGCGATTTAGCATTAATTTACGTATCGTTAGGACGAGCCGAAGAAGCCGAAAAACTACTGGCACAAGCAATCACATGTTTCGAATCGCATTTTGACAAAAACAATCCCATTGTTCTGCTGACACGCGAGTACCAAGCGGACGCAATGACTATTCTCGGACGTTTGGACGAAGCACTTGCAATTTACCTCAATGGCGTCAAGCAAATGCGAACCCAGGAAAACCCTGACCCTATCAGCCTCGCTTCATCGCTTGCAACCTTAGGGGCTAGCCAGATGCTTTGCAAAAAATTCGAAGACGCGGAAGCTTCATTCCGCGAGTCCGCCGAACTTTTCACCAAGTATATTCCCGAAGCTTGGCCTTCGTTTGTTCAGAAGGCAAACATTGGCGCTGCGCTACTTGGTCAGAAAAAGTACGCTGAAGCAGAACCAATCCTGGTCGAAGGCATTGAAGCCCTTAAGGCTCGACGCCAATCCGTTCCCACATCGTTATATATTCAGTTGCTTGAGACGATTATCGAACTCTATGAAGCTACAGATAGAACCGACGAAGTACGACGGTATCGTCAGGAGCTTGCGGCCGCGTCTGGCAGTGCAAATTAGGCCAACGGCAACAGTACACAACTCCGGTGGAAGGTGGCTGCAGCCACGATCGTGAGTTTTGAAGATGCACTTTTGGTTCTCATCCCAATCCGAAGCGTGAGTTTTGCATGACACGAAAGCGGTCACGTTATCACAACGATCATTCGCGTTCGATTTTCTCTATCAGCCGCAACATTTCGACAACCGCTTGTGCCGCTTCGGTTCCCTTGTTGCCCAGTTCGCCACCGGTGCGAGCGTCAACCTGCTGTTGGTTGTTGCAAGTCAGCAGTGCTAGACCGACCGGCCTGGAATATTCGCTGCCCAGTCGCATCAATTCCAGGCTAACTGCCCGATTGATGTGTTCGTCGTGTGATGTTTCGCCTCGGATCACCACACCGATTGCGATAACGCCGATCGTTTCTGGCAAATCGAGAGCGACCTGAACGGCCAGCGGCAATTCCCAAGCTCCGGGGACTCGCGCGACATGAATCGAATCCGCGTCAAACCCGGCAGCCTGCAGCGACTCAATCGCCGCCTGAGTCATTGAATCGCATGCCGCGCGGTGATATCGCGAGGCGATGATGTAGACATGCCCCTCGGGCAATCCACCGCTGAGACCGTCGATTTCGCCTTCGAACGCAACTGGCTGAGACTGATCGTCAGCTTTCATCGTGGCTCCTTCAAGCTCATTAGGAACTCCGCGTTATTCTGAGTCTTTCGCAACTGGCCCAACAACGACTGCATTGCGTCAACGGGCGACATTTCAGCTAACGCCCCACGCAACAGGCACGTTCGACGATACTCTTCAGGATCCATCAACATTTCTTCGCGACGCGTTCCGCTGCGACTCAGATCGATCGCGGGATAAATGCGGCGATCAACTAGAGCGCGGTCGAGGACGATTTCCATGTTTCCGGTCCCTTTGAACTCCTCGAAAATCACGTCATCCAAGCGGCTGCCGGTATCGACAAGCGCCGTCGCGATGATCGTCAGCGATCCGCCTTCTTCCACCTTTCGTGCCGACCCGAACAGCGCCTTGGGTTTCTGTAGCGCCCCGGCATCCAAACCGCCGGACAGCAATTTACCGGTCGTTTCACCTTCGCTGTTGTGAGCGCGTGCTAGTCGCGTGATCGAATCGAGGAAGATGACCGCATCGATGCCCGCTTCGACCATCCGCTTGGCTTTTTCGATCACCATTTGAGCGACCTGAATGTGCCGCTGGGCCGGTTCATCGAACGTACTGCTGATCACCTCACACTGCGGTCCGCGAACCTCGCGTTCCATGTCCGTGACTTCTTCGGGCCGCTCATCGATCAACAGCACAAAGACGTAAGATTCGGGAAAATTTTTCAACACCGCACGCGCCATCTGCTGCATCAACACGGTTTTGCCAGCCCTCGGCGGGCTGACGATCAACCCGCGTTGGCCAAAACCGATCGGAGTCAGCAGGTCGACCACGCGAGTGCTCATCTCGTCGCTCTTGTGCTCCAGCATCAGCCGCTGGCTCGGGTGCAACGGCGTCAGTTCATCAAACGGCTTGACCCGCGAACGCATCGTCGGCTCTTGGCGATTGATCGCTTCGACCCTCAGGAGTGCGAAATAACGCTCGTTCTCTTTGGGCGGACGGATTTGCCCAGCAACGTGGCTGCCGGTTTGCAAGCCGAAGCGACGAATCTGGCTGGGGGATACATAAATGTCATCCGGACATGACAAGTAGTGATACTCCGCGCTGCGCAGGAAGCCGAAGCCGTCGGGCAAAATTTCCAGCGTCCCTTCGCCATACATCAACCCGTTCGCCTTCATCCGGGTTTTCAGAATGCGAAAAATCAGCTCCTGTTTCGTGATCCCATCAAGTTCCGCAAGCCCTTCGCTTGCCGCCAAATCGAGCAGCGTCTCATAAGGGGTTTGCTGCAGTTTGGCGACATTCAAAGTCGGTTCGTCGGCCGACGGGGTCGGAATTCCGACCCGCTGGCCAGCGCGATTCGCTTCACTGACGATCTCTTCGGGCAACGATAACGGGTCGCGTTCGGCATCGAGTTCACGGACACGCTGATCGACCTCCGAATCCGGATGTCGAGCAGGGCCGCCTCCGCCACCGGACGCGTTGTTTCGAGTAGCGAGCGGGCGCCGAGATCGGGGATCGTGATTCCGTTGGTCATCACGTGATCGGCGGGGAAAGTTGGGTTGCATCGAAAAGCTCTAATACAGGAGCTACCGCGCTGGCGCGGCATGGTGTGATTCGCGGGGAAAAGTGGATTAGCAATGAAATCGTCTAGTTGTGGTCTAGATCGGAAGTCGAAACCCCGTGCGAGGTTCTGTTTTGCAAATATCCTGGACTACGGAAAGACTATTTTTTGCGTATGGGCGGGGTAAGCCAAATGGACTGCAGCAAAAAGACAAGTGTGGACGCCACGTCTTGCGACGTAAATNNCCGTGGGGTTGGTTCAACTGATCCGTCAATAAATTCAACTCATTCTCTGAACTATCACCTGCGATCGACTAAACGATCTCGACAATGTTGACCGCTGGGATCCTCCATCGCCATCAGCTCGAAAAGCCGCTCTTGTGCGGATAGCCCCATGGAACCCGTCGGCATCACTTCCGGCGATTCAATTCTTGAAACGACGCAGCGTTGCCACCAAGTTCCGATCAATGCTTCCAACTGCTCTAACGATCCGTGATTGTCAACGGTACGAGTTGCTAGCCGCCGTTTTTCGTCGATACCAAGCTGATTAGAAATCCTTTTGTCGAGCATCTCGACCGACCATCCTCGCTGTTTTGCCGCGCTGACGACCGTTTGGCGAGGCGTGTCGATGAACCATACTTCGTCGCACCAGACGTCCCACTGGCTTTCAAACAGCAAGGGAACATCCAGAACAACGACCTTAGCATCTTCTTCGATCGCATTGGCTATTTCGGTCTTCATCCGACGTCGTGTCTCCGGATGAACAACAGCTTC
>DIUH01000038.1:0-7381 GCA_002428205.1 Planctomycetaceae bacterium UBA6163 | reverse complement strand
CCCAAACGCTGCAGGATTGCCGCAACCGCCGATTTCCCCCCAGCCGGCTGGCCGCAAATCCCAATCAGAATCATCGCGTCACCGTCATCCGGTTTTTTTGGTGTAAAGAAAAGCGTTGCAGGCCGGACACCGGACCAATTGCGACAGCCGAATCCGATTGATGATCTGCGTGGTCAGCATTTGATAACAACCGCCGCAGGTATCGCCATCTACCGGTGCCAACGCGTCTTCGCCACGCGCGGCGACCAATCGTTCGTATTCCTGCTTTGCCCCAGTCGGTACCAACGTTTCCGCTTCGACCCGTTCGGCTTCGACTCGTGCCAAATCACCCTTCAACGACTCCAGTCGCTCGTTAACCGTCTTGACCATCACTTCGTGCTCCGCGACCCGGTCAATGACTTCCGCTTCTCGCTCGACTTTTTCCACTTCTAACTGGTCAAGCCGTTCCAGCAATTCCAAAATCTCGTCGCTCAGCACGCTATTGGCCTGCTTGTCCGCGGCGATCTGTTCCTTCAACAGATCGTACTCGCGATTGTTCGACGCTGCGTTCAATTTTCCTTGCAGATTGTCGAGCCGACTTTCACGTTCCTTCAATTGCAACTGTTTTTGGTCAGCCGCCATTTTCGTTCGCTTGATCGCATCAGTCGCATCAACAACCGCTTGTCGACACTTTTGTACCTGCACCTCGCCGGCGGCGATTTGACGTGGACAGCGATCGATCTGGCCCTGAATATCATTCCGCTGACGATAAATACGGTGCAACCGCTGCAGTAGGTCGGCCGAGATTTCGATCACTGGTTCGGACTTGGCCATGACGAAAATCGGGGGGGTGAGTTAAGGAAGGCGGAAAAGTCGAACCTCGCCACGAAAAATCGAGACGAGAAATCTTCGACGCTTTTTGCGATTGGGCGATTGGTTGACGACCACAAGTTTGAGCGCAACGGCTTAAGCGTCAAGCGGTCGATCAGTCCAACGCTTTATCGCATCCGCTTTATCGGTAACCCAAGCGTAATTGTCGTCGCCGTCTTCGGGGTTTCCAACATCGGGTTTCGCACGCCTCAGCCTGAAATCCATAGCCACGCCGAAGCGCTTTCGCATCGTTAAACGGACCGGCAGAAGCAAACCGGTACAACGAGCATGACAATTGCCCGCGATCGAACTGGCATTGCCAGCAGACGCACATCTCCCGCCCCGAATGGCCGCGCATCGGGCACGACATTGCTGTGCCTCTTCACCGATCTTATGCCGACTTATCTTCCGCAGTCCGAACTAGGATCCACTTGGCCGTACTTCGTTAACCAATTTTTCGCCGCGTTCGAATGCTGAGAAGTTTGCCAGCGTGGTCGATGCGATATTGCGAAGAGCCTCACGGGTTAAGAAACCTTGGTGGGAGGTGATCAGGACATTGGAGAAAGTTAGCAAGCGTGCTAGCACGTCATCTTGCAATGTCCCCTTAGACAAATCGTGAAAGAAGACTCCTTCTTCTTCCTCATAAACATCCAATCCGGCACCGCCGACTCGTCCCGCTTTTAACGCCGCAATCAGTGCCTTGGTGTCGATCAATGCACCACGACCGGTGTTGATCAAGATCACCTCTCGCTTCATTTGTGAAAGCGCCTCGGCATTGATCAAATGATGTGTTTGGGGCAACAGCGGACAGTGCAAGGTGATCACGTCGCTGGCCGCATAGAGTTCACTTAACTCTACATATTGCACTCCGAACCGAGCGACGAGACCTTCGTCGGGCTGCGGGTCGTAAACCAAAATTTTCGATCCAAAGCCGCTTAAGATTTGAATCATCGCACGGCCGATTCGTCCCGTGCCGATCACTCCGACGGTTGCCCCAAACAGATCGAATCCCATCAATCCGTCGAGCGAAAAGTTCAACTCGCGGACACGGACATACGCGCGATGGATTTTGCGATTGAGCGCCAGGATCAAACACATCGCATGTTCGGCGACCGCGTGCGGTGAGTATTCCGGGACCCGCACAACGGCGATGCCAGCGGCGGCCGCTGCGGCGAGATCGATATGGTTAAACCCGGCCGATCGCGTGGCGATGACCTTAACCCCCAGCTCGCGAAACTCGCCGATCGCCGCCGCATCGGCTCGGTCGTTGACAAACACACAGACCGCATCGTGCCCCCGCGCTAACGCCGCTGACGAAGCGTTCAACGACGTGTCAAAAAACGTGATCGTGTGTCCGTGTCCCGCATTGGTCGCTTCAAAAACGGGGCGTTCGAACGATTGCGTGTCAAAAAATGCGATCCGCATAATCTCGCTACTCCTAAGCTTTCTTTGAAACTGCCTTGGCTTTGTCACGTCCAAGTATCCGTTGGCAGTGGACTCTGATCCAAGGGGGCATGAGCCACTACTTGCAGATCAGCGAGCTGTGCGCGACAACACAAATTCCCTCGTCCGCACAATCACCCCAAACCACCCAGATGCGCCGTGTTCGAACGATTTTCACTTAGCGGTCTTCGTCGCCCGTTTTCCGGTATCAAAAATGTCGAGTTGACCGCGGCGACCAGGCCAACCGGCGGACGCGACCGATCGCCCCAGCGACGCCGAAAACTGTTGATCGAACAGCTTGAAACACGTTTACCGCTGGCCGCGCCGACCGATCTGGCGGCAATTTCCGGTCGAGTTTTTGTCGACATTAATGGCGACGGTTTCACCGCTGGCGAAGAAGTGGCTGGCGCGACGGTCAATCTGTTCCGCGACAACGGCGACGGTATCTTTGATCCTGCGACCGACACGCCGCTGCCCAATACGACCAGCGGGCCCGACGGCCGCTACCGGTTCAACAATGTCACCGCTGGCAACTACTTCGTCCGCCAGCCGACCCAAAATGTGGCGGGCCGCTCGTTGCAGGAGAGCGTCAGCCCGCTGATTGCGCTGACCGCCAGCGACGTCGCCGGATCGCTGTTCACAGTCATCGATTCGTTTGATGCCGCCGCTCAGTTGGTCTTTGACGATACAAATGACGGCATTCCGGTAACGTCTTCGATCCAGGGGCCGACTGCTGAAATCCTTGGCGGCGAACGCGATTTGTTGGTCAACAAAACTTCGGTAAACGGCCGTGTGCAGATAAGCGTCAATGATCCGCTGTTGCCGGGCTTTCTCAGTTTCGATTCGATTCAAACCGGCCAAGGCCAGCGGATCGTTTCTTGGGACGGAATCGACGGCGATGCAACGGTTTTGAACGACGCGGGGTTGGGCAATGTGGATCTGACCAGTGGCGGCACAGCCACCGGATTGCGACTGGAAACCGGGGCTGATTCTGCGGCTGGCACGGCGACGATTCGGATCTTCACTGATGACGGCGTGGCGGGCACCAGCACACGATTTTCGACCGGCGTGGTCCAGATTCCGGATACCGGTGGAGTGGCATCGTCACTGGAGTTTTTGCCGTTTTCGGCGTTCACGGCGACCAGCGGCGGTGGTGCCGACTTCACTCGCGTTGGGGCGATCGAGCTGGAAATCACGGGAGCGGCAAACGTCAATGGTGCCGCGAACTTGGTCGGTGCGATCGGACCAACGGTTCGCACCGCCGACTTCAACAACCGCAACACCGCTGATCTCAGCTTGGCGATGACGGTCAACAACGCCAATCCGGGCATCGGCGACGACATCACGTTCACGTTGACGGTCAGAAATGCCGGTCCGCTGGACGCCGGCGGAATCACATTGCGAAACACATTGCCGACCGGACTTTCGTTCGTCTCGTCGAACCCGTCTCAAGGCAATTTCAATTCGGCAACTGGCATCTGGAACGTCGGAGCGGTCGCGGCATCGGGCCAAGCAACGCTGCAACTGGTCGCACGGGTCAATAGTGTCGGAACGCTGGTCAACACGGCGGAAATCACGGCATCGAATCAACCCGATCCCAACTCCACACCCGGCAACAACATCGCGACCGAAGACGACCAAGCGAGCGTATCGATCGCCGTCATGTCGGCCGATTTGTCGCTGACCAAAACGGCCAGCAACGCTTCGCCCAATGTCGGTACCGATGTCACTTTCACCGTCACCGTTCGCAACGCGGGCCCAAATGCCGCGACCGGTGTGACTGTTCTTGACAGGGTGCCGACCGGCATGACGTTCGTTTCCGCTTCTTCGACTCCGGAGACTCCATCGGGCAACTACGATTCTGCGACCGGCATTTGGACCGTTGGCGCGCTGGCCGTCAATGGTCAAGCGACGTTGCGGATCATCGCCACGCCGGTCGTTGCGGGGCAATTGACCAATACGGCCGAAGTCGCGACCAGCGACCAGAACGATCCCAACTCCACGCCAGGAAATAACGTCCCTGGCGAAGACGACCAAGCATCGGTGATCATCGTCGCTCAACAATCCGACCTGTCGCTGACCAAAGCCGTCGACAATCCGACGCCCAATCGTGGCCAAACGATTGTCTTCACCTCCACGCTGTCCAACGCTGGCCCCACCAATGCGACGAATATCCAAGTGCGCGATCTCTTGCCGGCAGGGCTGACGCTGCAGTCGTCCAACCCGAGCGTCGGCAGTTACAACGCCACCAACGGCATCTGGACGTTGCCTACGCTCGCCACAGGTTCCAACGCCACGTTGCGATTGACGGCGGTTGTGAACACGGTCGATCCCGCGACAAGCACTGCCGAAGTGATCGCGGTCGATCAGCCCGATCCGAACTCCCGGCCCGGCAACAACGATCCGGCCGAAGACGACCAAGCAAGCGTCACGATTACAGTTCCGTCGGCCAACCTGTCGTTAACCAACGTTCCTGATACCGCAACACCGAACGTCGGTGACACCGTTCGCTTTACGGTCACGATCAACAACGATGGACCGAATATCGCGACGGGAGTAGCCGCGTCGGCGATCTTGCCAGCAGGCTTAACGTTTGTCTCAGCAACGCCTTCGCAAGGAACATTCACCTCGGCGACCGGCCGCTGGACCGTCGGTTCGATTAATCCAGCCGCCAACGCGACGCTGAACCTGTTCGCTCGCGTAACCACGACCGGGGCCAAGAGCGTCCGTGCTGAAGTGATCGAAGCGGACCAGGTCGACCCCAACAGCACGCCGGGCAACAACGTCGAAGCCGAAGACGACCAACAGACCGCGGTGGTGACTCCGCAAGTGATCGACCTGTCGTTGGCAATGAATGTCAATCGCCCGCGTCCGTTGGTCGGTCAAGACGTTACCTTCACGTTGACGCTCGCCAATGCTGGCCCCAATACGGCGACAAACATTTCGGTCCGAAACATGATTCCCAACGGGATGACGTTTGTGTCGGCAAACCCGAGCGTCGGGGCTTATTCAGCGGCGACCGGGCTGTGGACGTTGCCGTCGCTGGCCGCCAGCGCCAACGCGACCTTGCAATTGGTCGCTAGCTTCGACACGGCGCAAGTGATTACCAACACGGCAGAAGTCTTTGCCGTCGATCAGTTCGACAGCGATTCGACGCCAAATAACAACGTCCCGACCGAAGATGATCAAGCATCGGTGGTTTTAGAGCCTGCGACCGCCGATCTGTCGCTGCGAAAAACCGTCGACAATGCCGAACCGAATCTCGGCGATACCGTCACGTTTACGGTTTCCGTTTCCAACGCCGGGCCAGACGTTGCGACCGGAGTCAGCGTGCTGGACCAATTGCCCGCCGGACTCGCGTTCGTATCTGCGACGCCGTCGATCGGTAACTACAACGCGGTATCGGGCATTTGGACGATTGGCGAGATCGGCGTCGGAGTCAACCGCACGCTGTTGCTGGTCGCGACGGCGATGACGCCCGGGCAGAAAGTCAATGTCGCCAGAGTTGAAACCGCTGATCAGTTTGACCCTGATAGCACGCCGGGAAACAACGTGTTGGCCGAAGATGACCAGGACGCGATCACCGTCACACCGCAATTGATTGATCTTTCGCTCACGAAAACGATCAACAACGCGTCGCCCAACGTTGGCCAGAATGTCACCTATGTGCTGACATTGACCAACGCCGGGCCCAGCACGGCAACGGGCGTGACGGTCTTGGATCGATTGAACGCAGGCGTTTCGCTGGTCTCAGCGACTGCGACCAACGGCAATTATGTCGCAGCAACGGGCGTCTGGACCGTCGGCCCGATTGCCGCCGGAGCGGCGGCGCGGCTGACAATCATCGCCCAAGTTATTCAAGTCGGTACGTTCATCAACACGGCCGAAGTGATGACGGCCAACCAGCCGGACATCAACAGCACGCCGGGCAACGGTGACCGAACCGAAGACGACTTCGCCTTCACAGTATTCACCACTCCGGTCGCCGACTTATCAATTACAAATGTCGTCGATAACCCGACTCCCGATCGCAACGAAACGGTGACTTTTACTGTTCAAATCACCAACAGCGGACCTGATAACGCAACGGGAATCGTGGTGACCAATCGCATTGCGTCCAACTTTAATTTCACCGGGTCGACCGCAACGGCCGGAATCTTTACGCCAACGGCTGGTACTTGGGTGATCCCGACGCTGGCTAGCGGAGCCAATGCGACACTGACGATTTCAGGACGGGCGCGAAACTTCACACCGATCACGAGCACCGCAGAAATCACTCGCGCCGACCAAAGCGATCCGGACAGTATTCCCGGTAACGCTGACCCGACCGAAGACGATATCGCGACCGTTGTCGTCATTCCCAATGCAATCGATTTGTCTGTCACCGGAGCGATTGACAATCTTAAGCCGGTTGTCGGTGATATCGTTACGCTCACTTACACCGTTACCAATTCCGGACAATCGACCGCTACAGGCGTCGAACTAACGGCGTTGATCCCGCCGGGGGTAACGACAATCGTCAGCGGTACGACGCAAGGGATCTACGCGCCAGCAACCGGATTGTGGGTTGTCGGGACGTTGTTGCCCGGGGAAACCGAGACGTTGACCATCGAGCTGTCCGTCGACACGGCGGGGATCAGGCAGGTGAGATTCCAAGTCACTGCGGCTGATCAATTCGACATCGACTCTACACCGAACAACGATATCGAAGCCGAAGACGACCAAGTCACCGTTGCGATCAACGCGCCTCGCTTGTTTTCCGTGCGTCTGTTCTTAGCCCGATAAATCTCTTGATCAAAAAAATCTCATGCATTCATAATTTGTTCATAGAATCTGGCTATCGTTCTTCGCTGTTCCGGTTCGCCGAAGCAAGATCGTTTCGGCGGGCAGATGGGAGCGGCGAGCGTCACGTCTGACGCTCCGCTACCCTGGGACATCATACGAGGATGTTCGGTATGCTTTCACAATGGATCAGCGATCGCAGTTTCCATGCCGTCCACAGTCGCAATCTGGTTTATAATACTTGCTGGGAAGATCCACGATTGGATCGCCAAGCTTTGAATCTCAGTCATGACGATCGAGTGATGGT
>DIUH01000149.1 GCA_002428205.1 Planctomycetaceae bacterium UBA6163 | reverse complement strand
GGAAACCCGGCGGCAATAATCCAACCCCAGGTGATCAACCGACGTCGAATCGTCGCGCGGCGAGCCTTGCGTGCATTGACCAGTTCTTGTCGCGATTTCGCGGTAGATGAACCATTAGCCATCGATAGCTACTCTTTCGTTCAGGTGGGGTGACCATCGGGTTTCATGAGCCAAAACCGGACGGCGCAGCCCGATTGGGGTTTGCCAGTACCGGGAGTATCGGAAAGGAGGGTTGCATCAATTGAATCAATTCGATCGATTCATACAGGCATCTGATTTCTATTGATGCTTGGGAACTAAATTGGGGGGATAACTAAGGAGTTAAAATGAGCCGACGAGAAAAAATCGAAGCGATGTTAGTGGACGAACCGAGCGACACGTTTTTGCGTTACAGCCTGGCGATGGAGTACCGCAGCGAAGGGAATCACGACGCCAGCATTGCGAAGTTGCGAGAATTGACCGTCGACCAACCGCCTTATGTGCCTGCATTTTTTATGGCCGCCCAACAATTGGTCGACTTAGGCCGGATCGAAGATGCAAGGACATTCCTGCGCGACGGAATCGACGAAGCCAGACGTCAAGGCGATTCGCACGCGGCCGCTGAAATGAGCGAATTGCTAGCCAACCTGGGTGAACTGGGCGAACTTTAGTAAGCGTTTTTTCGCGGCAATCAACGGATAAACCGATGTCTACGGAGCAGACCGATGCGATCGTCCTGAGGATGGTGCCGTTCAGCGAAACGAGCCTGATCGTGACGCTTTATACCCGAGACCTCGGGCGAATCTCCGCGATCGCCAAAGGGGCGCGGCGACCGAAAAGCCCATTCGAAGGCTCGCTCGATATTCTGTCCGTTTGCCGAATCGTCGTGATCTGCAAGTCGTCCGATGCGCTGGAACTGCTGACCGAAGCGAAATTGCAGCGCCGCTTTCGCGCCGCTCAAAAGTCGCTGGTGCGATTGTACTGCGGGTATTATGTCGCAGAAATGTTGCGGTTGTGGACCGACGATGGTGTCACCAGCGACGAACTTTATGACCTGACGTTGAGAACGATTCAGGCGATTGATGGCGATGGCGATGCGCTGATGGCTGTGTTGCGATTCGAACTGTCGGCGATGCGGATTTTGGGCAACGTCCCGGCGACGCAAGCTTGCGTCTGCTGCGGCCACGACATCGACCCCCACGGTGCGAGGGTCCCCTTTGCGTACGAACTTGGTGGTGTCCTGTGTCCCGAGTGTCGGTCGCGTCAACGCGGTGTCGTCTCGATCAAACGCGAAGTGATCGCGGAAATCAAACGATTGCAACAACCCGATCGTGGTCTCGATGGGGATTGCGAAATTGGGCTAGGTGAGGGTACGGGCAAGAAAATTACCGCGCCAGCGGGGACTGGCGACTCGCTCGATACGCGGTTTACCGCACGCGAAACCGTGGAAACCTATAGCGATTCCGCAGAATATCCGAATTATCGCGAACTTCGGGCTACGCTCAGCCGATACATCACGACGACCCTTGGCTCTGTGCCTCGAACACAATCACTGTTGCCAGCAGGCTGGGTTTCACATTAAGAACTAAGTCGGATGGTCGTCAGCCTCGTTGGGGCGATCGTCTGGGCGGCTAGCAGTTGCCATCGGACAGTCGCGACAAGGATGTCTTCACTCATGCAATTTTTTATACCGCCAATTCTGCAGCCGACGCTTGCGGCGTGTGCTGCCAGTCGGCATTTCGACATACCTGCATGGCGGTGGGCAGTCGTCTCGTGCTGTTTAGTTCTATTTAATGGTTGTTCAACATTTCAAACGCCGTTGTGGATGCGTTCACCTCAGGACGGCTTCCACAAATTGGTCAACGGGACCGATGCGGTCAAATTGACGCCCCAGGAGCGCGAGCGTCGATTGGCACAAGCTCGGTCGCATTATCAAGCTGGCCAAGAATTGTTTGACACCGGTTCAAAGAAACGACGCGACGCCGCGGCGACGGATTTTATTAAAGCCGCAAAACAATTCGAGAAAGCGGCCAAGGCGCACCCCGGTTCGGCAATCGCCCAAGATGCAACATTCATGCGGGCCGAAAGTTTGTTCTTCGCAGATCACCTGCCCAAAGCCGAACAAGCTTATGCACAATTGCAGACAGAGTTTCCCAATTCACGCCATAATGATCGCGCCGCAGCGCGAATGTTTTCGATCGCCCAGTATTGGATCGAAACCGAAAAGGCGGGTGGCAATGGTATTGCGATGGTCAACTTTACCGACGAAAAGAAACCTTGGCTCGATGCCAAAGGACACGCGGTTCGGGTCTTAGACCAAATCCGTTATGACGATCCGACCGGACGCTTGGCGGATGATGCGACGATGGCCGCAGCAGTCGAAAAGTTTCGCCAGCAAAAATTTACCGAGGCGGATGAGTTTTTGACCGACTTGAGGGAAACGTTTACTGACAGCGAACATCTGTTTAACGCACACTTGCTAGGTATTCGTTGCAAACTCGAAATGTATGCCGGACCACGCTACAGCCAATTGGTGTTGGATGAAGCGGATAAGCTGATTCGCCAAACCCGTATGCGATTTCCCGATAAGATGCAAGATCCGCAAATTCGCGAGGTCGTTGCTCGGGCGGCTGCGGAAGTCGACTATCGCAAAGCCGAGCGCCTTTATGTTCGCGCTCAATATCGGGAAAAGCGACGCGAATATGGCGCGGCAAGAATCTACTACCAACAGATTTTAGAAAACCATGATCGGACTTCATTTGCCGAACAAGCTCGAGAGCGTTTGGATGTGATCTCTGATTATGCAGCGATCCCCCAACGACCGCTGGAATGGCTGACCAAGATCTTTCCTGAAGGCGAACGAGCCAAGCCATTGGTCACCACGGAAGGTCCAGGCTTGTTAAGGTAATCGCTTCCATGGATTTATTGTGGCAACAGCAACCGATCAACCGTCACTCACGATCACAGCAATCGTTTGACTGGTCGTTCAACCGATGGTCAATCGCGATCGCTTGCTTGGCGGTTTGCCTGCTGAACACCGGCTGTGCGACTTATCAATTCGGTTCCCGATCACTTTACCGAGACGACATCCGCACGGTTTATGTACCCGTTGCTCGCAACGAAACGTTTCGTCATGACCTGGGGCCGCGATTGACCGAAGCGGTGATTCGTCAAATCGAACTGCGAACACCTTATAAGGTCACCGGCGATCCGGCGGCCGACAGTGTACTGAATCTTCGCATCACCAATGAAACGAAAACCGTGCTGACCGAATCGGCCAGCGATGATCCGCGTGCGCTCGATTCGGCTGTGTCGACGATCGTCACTTGGAACGATCGTCGCGGGAACCCGCTGCTGCAGAATCATGTCGCTGTCGACGCGAATCTCGGGACCAGTTTGTTGCAAAGCAATCGGTTTGTTCCCGAAGCTGGGCAATCGATTCAGACCTCGTTACAAGCTACCATCGACGATTTGGCAGATCGAATCGTTTCTCAGATGGAAATGCGATGGTGACCCATCCGCTAGGCTCTTCAAACTCTCCGCGATGGTGGAATATCGGTCGGCGTGCGATCCGCGCCAGTCGAGATAGCGGTGGTCACGGGCCGCTGGTGATGGGGATATTGAACGTAACGCCCGATAGTTTTTCCGACGGCGGGCGGCACTTTTCGATCTCAAACGCTGTCGCCGCAGCGGTCGAAATGGCCGCTCACGGTGCGGATATCATCGACATCGGCGGCGAAAGCACTCGGCCTTACAGCACACCGGTTTCCGCCGAACAAGAGATGGCCAGAGTGATTCCGGTGATCGAACAATTGGCCGGGAAAATCGAAGTGCCGATCAGCATCGATACCAGCAAGTCGATCGTTGCGCGAGTCGCCGTCGCCGCCGGTGCCGAAATTATCAACGACGTGACCGGGTTGGAAGGCGATCCGGATATGGCCCAAGTCGCCGCCGAGACCGGCGTTGGCGTCTGTGTGATGCACATGCGCGGCACGCCGCAAACGATGCAGGATGATCCGCAATACGACGACGTGGTCGAGGAAATTGACGACTACTTGCGCCAACGTTTGGACTGGTGTATCGCCCAAGGGATTCAGGCCGATCGAGTTTGCCTTGACCCGGGAATCGGGTTCGGAAAAACACACGCCCACAATCTGGAACTGCTGCGGGCGACCGAGCGTTTCACTCGAATCGGTGTACCAATCCTGATCGGCCACTCGCGCAAAGGTTTTGTCGGCAAAGTGCTCGGCGATTCGACGATCGATCGTGACTACGGAACAATCGGCGTCTCGCTAGCCGTCGCGGCCGCCGGCGCAGATGTGATTCGTGTCCATGCGGTGCGTCCGACGGTCGAAGCACTCCGTTTATTCGCCGCCGCAGGTGGTCTTGGGCACTGCGATGGCTGATTCACCCCTGCGAATCGATTTGGCGATCACCGAGATGTTTGTCGGCGGTGCCGAGCGTTGTCTGGCCGAACTAGCCATCGGCTTGCAGAGGCGTGGCGATATCGTGCGAGTGGCATCAATCGGCACACTGCCGACGGGTAAGCAAGCGGCGCTGGTCCAGCGGTTGTGCGATCACGGGATCACGGTCGAGTCAGCCGGTTGTGATTCGCCGTTTCACGCACTCTCAGCCTATCGCTGGCTGAAGAACTGGTTTCGCGCCGGCAGGCCAGATGTCGTTCAGACCATGCTGTTTCATGCCAATGTCCTAGGCACATTCGCCGCACGCGCCGCTGGCGTGCCAGTTTGCGTCGGCGGATTGCGTGTCGCCGAAAAGCATGGCTGGCGTCTGCTGGTCGAAAAGCGGGCGATTCGTCGGATGGACACGGTGGTCTGTGTCAGCCGATCGGTCGAGCGGTTCGCGCACGAAATGTTTGGCCACTCGATCCCGCCCACTCATGTAATCGGTAACGCGATCGATTTCGACTTGATCGAAAGGACCCAATCGATCGACTGGACAACGCTGGGGTGGCCCAAAGATGCGCAAGTGTTGCTGTTCGTCGGACGTTTGCATCACCAAAAGGGGCTGGACGTTTTGATCGAAGCGATCGAGCCGCTTTTGGGCGGTTCATCCGATATCCCTGCGATGCGATGCCTGTTGGTTGGTGACGGGCCGCAGCGAGACGCCTGGAACGTTGTCGCTGGACGTTTGGGACCAGCAAGATTTCAGCTCGCCGGTTGGCGTGCCGATTCACTAGCGCTGATCAAAGGCTGTCGCTTGCTCGTGTTGCCCAGTCGTTACGAAGGGATGCCCAATGTGATTTTGGAAGCGATGGCCGCTGGTAAACCGGTCGCGGCAACGGCGGTCGAAGGTGTCAAAGAATTATTGGGCGATTTCGCGGATGGCCAAACCTGTTTGCCCGAAGATCCGGCTGCCCTTCGCGAGCTGATTCGAAGGCTCTGGCACGACCCGGGTGCGGCTAATGAACTCGGCCGACAGAACCGGCAACGGGCGGTGACGAATCACCAAATCGACTCTTTGATTGACCGCTATCGGGCCCTCTATACCGCCCTCTAGTTGCCGTATGGGTGGTGGCTGAATGGTTAATAAGGGCTGCTTTTGTTTTGCTAGCTTTATTTTTTTGCTGGCTGTCCAGTCCGATTTCGCAGCTAGCAAAACTCCACAAGTCCAGTGTTAACAACAGCTTAAACGAACCACCCGACCCCTCTCAAGAAAATAACTGAATCGCAGTCCGTCAAGCCCTGGTTTATGACTTTCTTGCGGGTATGCTTTTGGGTGTCAACGCGGTCCATCTCCTTCCGCGAGTTCGCCTAGCGTGAGCATTGGGTCGATTCAGCTTACGGCCACGGGCTGAATCACTGCTGATTCGATGCCGTACTTCCTCGGAATATCGTCATTGCGAATCACTCACGGGCCGGGCGCATGATGCGCCCGGCTGCGAACCCTCGCGAACTGCAATTAGGGAAAGACTGGACACGAATTCAGCGTCGTCTAACGGGTCAAAGCCATTTTGACCAACTGTCTTGCTGAGCGAAATGCTTCGGACATCGTTAATTTGCTGGCCCCGCTGGTGCGGTCAGAGAACACGATCGGCACTTCGACCATTTTGGCACCGATCGCCCTCAATCGCAGCAAAACCTCTTCTAGAATTGCGTATCCGTTGCTGGACAGGCTGGCCGGGTCGATCGCAGCGAGCGTTTTGACGCGATAACAGCGTAGCGATCCGCTGCAATCCGACACCGGCAATCGCAACACGCTGACGGCAAAACGGTTGACAATTCGGCTCATGACGCGGCGTCGCAGCGGCCACCCTTGTACAGCCCCGCCAGCACAGTAGCGCGATCCGACGACGACGTCCACCGCCGGATCGTTTTGAGCCACGGCCAACATCACTGGCAGCGCTTCGGGTTCGTGGCTGAGGTCGCCATCGAGGTTCAGCAAGAAATCGTATTGCTGGTCGACGGCAAATTGAAAAGCCCGTTTGGTCGCCCCGCCAAGTCCTCGGGCATTTTGCCGAATGATCACCTTCAAACGCGAATCGTCTACCGCTCGCTCGATTGCCCACCGCCCGGTGCCGTCGGGCGAATCATCGTCGACAATGACGATATCGGCCTTGGGCATCGCGGCGAAAATGCGATCGACCAATTCAGGCAAGTTGGTCGCTTCGTTGTAAGTGCAGACGGCGACCAAGACCCGCGGATCTTCCTGGCCTGGTCGTTTTGCCAATGGCACAGGTTCCACGTTTCTGATCTCTCTTGCGCTACCTCAACCGGCGGACCCTACGCCGCACATCGGCCTAGGCCAACATCAAACACTGGCTGACGGCACTCGGAGAGTGCCTGCTACCTTCTACGCCGCACTACGGCCCAGGCCAACATCAAACACCACTTCTTCTGCGAACGACGGCAGTTCATCCTTGGGACCGGCCAATCCGATCACCAATTCACGCAAACTGCCGCCGGGACGTGCGACCGCAACCGTCGACTCGATTCTCGATCCAGCGGGCAATCGCCGCGCCAGTCGCTGGATCGCCTGTCGTCGCAACGGAGCAAATATCGTCGTTGCGATCGATGCTGGCAACCAAGGCCCGATCGATTGCCCAGCGAACGAACGGTAAACACGACCGCCGGGCGACAACCGATGCCCTGGCAACAGGTCTAACCGAACCGCACGACCCGAGCGTCTGGCGACTGCGGCGCACAGTCCGACATAGAAATCGTCAGACAGGACGACACGATCACCGCTGACCAACACGGGCGTGACACCACGTTTCTGCTCAAGTTCGCAAACGATATCCGCCAGCGGCCCAAGCAAGTCATCCGTCGATTCGGTTTCAGGATTCATACAATCTCTTTTACTACTGACCACGCAGGCGTGAAAAGAGGCTTTGGTAATTTTGAACGACCTTCAATGTCGGCTTTCGCATCGCACCGGATGCGACGAAGCTCGATTCGGGTGTGTCGATCATCACCGACACATCTTCTTCGATCACCAGCATATCGCGATCGTCGATCGAATCACAATCGGCTTCGTCGTCGTTCCAAACTACGGCCAAGGCGTCGACCAATTCTCGCGGGACGTCACACGATGGGTTTGGTCGTACGCTGCCAGATTTCACACTAAGCTCGTCCACATGCACGTCGCCTTCTGTGGCACCGGAGGCAACCTTGGAAATCCGAAGTATCTCGTCGTGCAACGATAATTCCTTGCTAGCCGGATCGGTTGCCAAGCTCGAGAAGTTCACCGCGTGTAGATCGACCGGCATCTCATCATCGAAATTGTCACCAAACAGCCCTTCGTCGAACCGTTTGCCGTCCATCGCCGAAACCGGGTGAATCGGAATCGTCGTGCGAGTCGCCTTCAGTTGGACGTTGGCCTGTGGTGCTTCGTTTTCGGACGCTGCGACCGATAGCGAATCGGACCAAATACCAAAGGAAGCCGAACCGGCTGGCTCGGACATACAATCGATCGATGCCGAATTAAGGATCGATGCGATATCGGTATATGACGTCGTGGATTCAGTGGCGGAGGAAGTCGCTGTGGCGGAGGCGACCGCTTTTTCATTCGTGGTCACGGGCGTACGAGGCGACGCGACAGACTCGATTTTTTCGTTTTCGAAATCGAACGTCGCTCCATCGAGATCGCCAAATTCGATCACACCACCGCGCGGCTTCAGTTCCGATTCCAGAATCGGGCTGGGCAATTGTTGCAGTTCCGACCAGGCGATCTGGACACACAATTCGTTAACGACGGTCGATCGTTTGGTACTTGCGATTTCGATCGCCAGGTCCATCAATTGATTGATCAAACGCGGAATCCCGCCGCTGGCATGATGTACCGAAGCGATCGCGGCGTCATCCACCGCCAAACGCATCGACGACATCGACGTACGAATGTACTGGTCGGCTTCGCCGTGAGTCAGCGGGTGCAAGTAACAACGCACCGCAATCCGCTGTGTTAACGATTCGGCTTGCGGGTCGGCCAAGGCGTCTTCCAAGCGCGGACCGCCGACCAACAACGTCTGCACCATCGGCCGACCATCGCGAACGATGTTCGACATCATTCGCACCTCGTCCAACAATTCGGCCGACAACATCTGAGCTTCGTCGATAATCAGCAACAACGGCCGCGACGCTCCGGTCGACTTCGCCAGAGTTTGCACCAAAGCAAGGTGCAGGGCGTCTTCATCTTTGCCAAGATGCGGCTGGCCCAAGTGAAACAGCACTTGTTGGATCAACCCCATGCGACTGGTGACGCGAATATCGCCCAGCATCACGATTTCGTGACTTTGCCGATGCAGCGACGCGATCTTGTGACACAGCAGGGTCTTGCCCGTTCCCGGCGGTCCCATCACCACGCCGATCGCTTCGCCGCGGTTGATCATCCGACAGATTTTCTGCCGCGCCTCTTCGATCGGCCCGATGCCAACGTAACGTTGCCAAACCGGAACCCCAGGAAAGGGACGATCTAGTTCAGCCTGATGGGGCTTATTCATCGAATTTCACACTGATTCAGGGACAATGGCCGAGTCGCGGTACTGACGGATAGACCGCCACACTGGTCTTTCTTCGGCACGATCACCCCAATCGCTAAAATCGAACTTTTCGTCTCCGCAATTTCTCACCGATCGCTCGCTTGGTTTACAATCGAATCTCAACCCACCCTTGTTCCTCATCTCCCACTTTTTCATCCCGCCAGGAATCCGTTGCATGCTTTCCGCCCATCCTTTGCTATCGTTCCCATCCGCCGTGATCGCAAGCGTCGCACTGGCAATTGCCACGCTAGCGTTCGGTGGCCAAGC
>DIUH01000055.1:2095-3130 GCA_002428205.1 Planctomycetaceae bacterium UBA6163 | reverse complement strand
GATGCTCTTAACCGAACACTGACTCGCTTAGGCTCGCCCGCGTTCGGGGAGGAGGGGGGCCAGAAACTTGTCTGGTTCTGTCGCGATGGCGTTGGCGCGATAGGGCAGGCCGAAGGAATCGTGTTTTGCAGTCTCTAGCTGTTAAAACTTTGGCTTGTGCCCGGCGACCTGGTTTGGCGCCTCTGCTCAAAAAAGCTGTGTTTCATAAAGATCCCAATACCAACGAGGCTAATACCGGGCAGGTACCTTCTTTTGTTCATGGGCTTGCGCCCATGGCTGCATCCTATTACCGTTTCGCAGTTCGTTAGTGGGTTGGTGTGGGCTTTTTGATTTTGGTTGGTTGGAACCGGGAGCTAAGGCTCGGCGGCTGTAGCGGGTGGGTATGCGGTATACGACTGGAAAAATTTTGCTCTTTTCACGATTTTACGATTTCGATTAAAGTCCGACGCGACCCAGACGCCTCGCGACCCAGCGGGGTATCCGATTGTTATGGCCAGGGAGGAGCCAAACCATGTTGCTCGATCGTATCGATATCGATTCTCACGGACCGCTCGCACGGATTGGCGTGGGCCCGTTTTCTCAACAACTTAACGTCGTTCACACGGCGGCCGGATCGGGCAAAACGGCCCTGGTGCGGTTCTTGCGCGATTCGCTGACCGGCACCACTCCCGCTTACGGCGGCATGTCGAAGTCGAGCGGACGTGTTGTGTGGGCCGCTGCCGACGGGCTTTATCATTGCCGCCGCGAGCCAGACGGTACGACCCAGGGGCGACGATTTGTCGAGTTCGAAGGTCGACTCGGTGGCTACAACGCCGACCGTTTCAATCGTCCTTCGGTGGTGATCGACTTGCCACCAGCGATCGTCGATGGCATCGTGACCGATACGGTGATGACGTCGGTTCGCCGTGTGATTCAGTCGGTTGTCGAATCGGGCTTGGACCGCAACAGCACTCGCAGCGAATCGGGCGAAGCGGCTCGGCATCAAGCTCGGGTCAATGAAATCAACTCGTTGCGAAACGAAATCAGCCAATTGCG
>DIUH01000055.1:260-2059 GCA_002428205.1 Planctomycetaceae bacterium UBA6163 | reverse complement strand
ACCGATGCCGCGATGCAGCAGCGCCGCCGCGACCGCGACGCGATGACTCATGCGGTCGGCGAAGTCGATCGGCTGCGACGCCATGAGACCGACCTTCGCAAGCGAATTGCGAGCCTGGAAACGACGCTCGCACGCCTGGAAGCTCAATCACGACGCGAAGACAACCTCGCCTCGATCGCTCAAATCGCTCGCAAACGCGTCAACTGGATCGACCAACATGTCGACGCCCTGCGCCGCGTTTTGGCGGATGTCAGAAGCCTTGGCGATTTGTGGTTCAGCGGTCGCAGTTTGCCGGGAAATCATTGGCGAAATCGGGCTGATTCGATCAGCAACGAAATGTTGGCAGCGGCTCAAGCCGGGCGTGGCGAAGCGCCCACAGCGCTGCAGACGCCGTTGACGCGAGAAGAATTGGCGATTGCTGACCGCGGTTGGTTGGCTGGGCGTCGGATCGATGGCGGGTTCGCCGATGGCGATGTGCTGGGAACGGCTGCTGAGGCGCAAGACGCGATCTCATCGCAGGGTGTCGCGGCGGAAATCGAAGCCCGTTTGGACGGCGTGTGCCGCTGTGTCGATCGTTTGGTCGGACGCTTGGAAGCGGAACAGCAGCATTGGTTGGCCGCTGATCAAACGGCCGAGGAGATGTTTGGCGACGCGATGACGGAATCCGAACAGGCGATTCGCCGTTCGCGTCGTCGTGGCGAAGCGCACTTCGAAAACGGGGCTCAAGAGTTCATCGACGATATCGCCAGCGGATCGTCGGACCGCCAGTCGACACGTCGTGACAGCGGCTGGGTCGAAGATTCGGTGCGTCGCCAGCGGATCGATTCGTTGCATCGCGCCGAGCGTCGACGTCGGTTGGACGATTTGGCGGACAGCGAATCGAGCGCCGATGGGACCGAAGATGCGATCTTGGCAACGATGCGTGGCATCGGCACCGCGCTGCATTCGATTTCGCGTCGGCTGCGGGGAGTAAAACTGAACGTGACCGGTCACTGGACCAACGACGCTTGGCTAGCAGCGACCGACTTGCAACGCAGCGGGGTTGCCCTGCCGATCATCGAGCAAGCCGACGCGGTTCGTCGTTGCGAGCGAGAGTTGGTGGCGACTTTGGTGCGATTGGTCAATCACCGTGGGGCACTTGTTCGTCGTGTTTCGAGCGCGACCGCTCAAGACACCGCACAAGAATTGAACTGGTTGAGCGATTGTGAAACGTCGACCGATGCGGCCGCTTGGGCTGATCATTCGCTGCGTCACGATGCGGCCGCGCCGGAAATCCCCGCGATCGATTCGCTGGGCCTGAACCTCGGATATTCCGCGACCGGTGCGGGCAACTTGCGATCGGCGGGCGATGTTCGTGGCGATGCCGAATTGACTTGGACCATCGGCGATGGCGTGCTGAACCAACCCGCATCGGCCCATGCCCAGACTCGTCACTTGCGCGAAGCGACTCGGCGGCGACTGGAAGACGAGCGGAACGACCTGGTCGCTGATTTGAAGCAATCGATCGGGCGAATGAACCAGAAATTGACGTTGGCCGAGCAGTTGCGATCGCGGTTGCGAACGTTGCCGGTGGTCCAAAACGACCAGGAAGACGAAGTGCTTCGCGGACGTGTGGAAGCGGAAATCAATCGGCTGCATCGGCTGTTGGCTGCGGCGCCGTCGAATTCGCAAACCGTTTCGCGGTATCGTCAAAGCGTCATTAAGCTGCGGGCGTTGGAAGCCGATTTGGCGGCTGCGGGATCGACGCCGCTGTCACCGCTGGCGGCCCTGGCCAGCTCGTACCTCCAGCGTCTTTCGGC
>DIUH01000055.1:0-204 GCA_002428205.1 Planctomycetaceae bacterium UBA6163 | reverse complement strand
GGTGATGAACTGGCACACCGTGGCCGTCCGTTGCCGTTGGTGATCGAAACGCCGGCTGAATTGAGCGCCGCGGTAACGCTGATCGGCCGCAGCGATGTGTTGGCCTACGATAACATTGCAACCAACAAAGTCGCGCCGATTCAGTCGCTGCGATCGATTGTTGCGGTGTTGGCCGAAGCGTCCGCTCGCGGTCGCCAGATCGTC
>DIUH01000200.1:12747-16045 GCA_002428205.1 Planctomycetaceae bacterium UBA6163 | reverse complement strand
GTGCTGGAAGTGGAAGTCGCGGCAGGAAAAGCGGGAACTTCAAGGTCACTGGTCGATGTGACGGTGAACTACATCAATAAGATCAACCAAACGCCAGAGAAGCTTACCGCATCACTAGGCATCCGTTTTACCGATGATGAAACCAAAGTTTCAGACGACCGTGACTTGGAAACGCTGGCGTTTTGCAGCGTCCAAATCGCCAACGAACGCAATCGCCAAGCAACCCTGCTGCGCGACTCGGGCCAGATCGGCGAAGCGGAAAAATTGCTGAAGCAAAACACAGAAGAACTAAAAGCAATCAAGGCCATCTGTGAAGCGAAGGATATAAAGATTGTGCTGCCGGCACTCGAAGTAAACATCGAAATCAATCGCAACCAGGCTTCAACGGTTCGCGACGAGTCGAAATGGTACTCTGGTCGCAAGATGATGCGCGAAGCGCAAAACTATAACCAATCACAGCAGCGGGCGTTACCGAGTGGTATCAAGTCGGGATCATCGCCCAAGTGATAGAATGCCGCCATGCCGCTGAAAATCTTAATCGCATTGTTGACGTTGATCGCCGCACCGCTGCTGCTGCTCGGTTGGGTCTCTGCGTCGACGATGCGAGCCGATCGGTCAACGGCCCAGCGTCAAATCGAAGCGGTCTTGCGGTCTCGATTAAAAGAAATCGACACCTCGGTTCAGCCACTGTTTGATGAAATCGCAACGATGCTGACCGGCCAGGTTCGCTTGGCCATCGATCAAGACGCTGCAAGTGGCGACTTACAACACGGCGAATTGACGAGGTTCCAGCGCAGCCAACCGCTGGTCCAGCGTGCCATTATCATCAATCCGCGCGGCATGATGATCTATCCGCCACCGCCGCCCAGCAGCAGCGAGCCGACCAGGATTGAAGAGTACGCAGCCTTGAAAGCGTTGGCCGTATCGCGTCCACGTCGTGCGACCGAGGACACTAGCGCGCAAGCGAAACCCGATGATCGGTCAATGTCCGCCACTCAACAAACTGCGGTCTCGTCCAGTCGTTTGTCGGCACCGGTTTATCATGTTTGGTATCGCGACGAGGGGACACAATTGTCTCTGTGGTGGTATCAAGAAAACGGCTCGGCAGTCGGCGTGATGCTGGCTCGGTCTCGCTGGATGTCGGAACTGATGACTCGATTGCCAAACACTCCATTGCCAACAATCCAAGCGGCAAATCGATCGAGTTATAAGAATCTGTCGGCCGAAATCAAACCGACCCGCGACCCGATCGAAGCGATCGCTCTTTACGACGAATCGAATCGATTGATCTATCGCTGGGGCGATGATATTGATCTATCCAAAGACCCCGAAACGCAATTGGGATTGTCCGAACCGCTGTCGAGCTGGAACCTGAAGTACTATGCCGCCCGGCCGTTGACCAATCCGGTTCGGTTCACCGGATTGTATGCGGCGATCACCGGTCTGGGCGTTGTGTTGTTCGCGCTGGGGGCTTACGTACTGACAAACCTGCAACGTCAAATCCGGCTCGCAAAAAGCCGGGTCACGTTCGCCGGACAAGTCTCTCATGAATTGCGAACGCCACTAACGAACATTCGACTTTATACCGAACTGGCACAGGCCGATTTACAGTCGACCGACAACAAGACTTCCCAGCGGATCGCCTCGCGATTGGCGATCATCGATAGCGAATCGCTGCGATTGAGTCGATTGGTTTCTGGGGTGATGGAGGTGATTCGAGAAGACGAAGGAAAGCGTCCGCTGCGATTGCTAAATCAGAACGCTGATAAAGTGATCGACGATGTGATCGAACAATTTTTTCCCAGCTATGAAGCGGCAGCGATTCGGATCGAGCGGCATCGCGGGGCGAGCCAGCCGATCGGCTTTGATGCCGATTGCCTTGACGTGATCCTGGTAAACCTGTTGAGCAATATCGAAAAGTATGCTGCCGCGGGCGGATTGGCGAAGATCGAATCGTTTTTACGCAGCGACAACCTCTGTGTGCGAGTCTCTGACACTGGCCCGGGGATCGCGTCACGCCATCATAAGCATGTTTTCAAAGCGTTCAGGCGATTGGACGATTCGATATCCGCCCCCAGCGGCACGGGGATCGGGCTGACGATTGCCCGACGCCTCGCCCGTCGGCATGGCGGCGACGTCAAGATCGTCCCTTCGACGAAAGGTGTCTGCTTTGAAGTGACGATTCGCGTGTCAACCGAAAACGCCGAACAAGATCTGGGAATCGCATCATGCAACTAAAGATCTTGGTCGCAGAAGATGACGCGAATACTCGTGCGGCACTGGTTGAAGTGCTCCGCCGAGAAGGGCATGAAGTCGTTGCCGCCGCCGATGGCAAGCAAGCGATGTTTTACTTGGAACGGCAATCGTTCGATCTGGCGTGCCTGGACGTCATGATGCCAGGGGCGAGCGGCTATGACCTGTGTCGCTACATTCGCGGCCGCGACTGGCGGATGCCGATTCTTTTCATCACCGCCAAAGGGGAAGAAATCGACAAGGTGGTCGGTTTGGAACTTGGCGCGGACGATTACATCGTCAAGCCGTTTGGTATCCAAGAAGTTTTGGCAAGGATTCGTGCGATCACTCGTCGATGCATTACCGCGCCGACCGAAACCTGTGTCGCGGACAGCATTCATGGCGACGATTTTGAAATGGATGACTTACGGATATCACCGCGATCGTTAAGAGTCGTCCGTGGCGGGCAAACGATCGAAATCACACCTCGGGAATTGAAGCTACTTCAGACCCTGTGGAGCAAACGTGGCCAAGTGGTGACGCGAATCGACCTGTGTCGAGCGGCCTGGGAACAGGGCCATATGCCGGGCAGTCGAACGCTTGACCAAACGATCAGCCAACTAAGAAAACGAATCGAAATCGACCCCCAATCGCCACGAATCATTCATACGGTCTATGGCGTCGGATATCGATACGACTGAGTTTCAAAGATTCCTGCTTGCATCGTGTAAACGAACAAAGCCGCTCGATGAACCATCAAGCGGCTTTTCGTTCTTACTCGTCTTGCGACAATCGGTTAACGCGAGGCGACTGTTGGGGCGGCGGTTCGGGCTTCGGGATCGAGGTCGAAGCGGTCAAGGTTCATTACCTTGGTCCATGCCGTTACAAAGTCTTTGACGAACTTTTCTTGTCCGTCTTCAGCGGCATAAACTTCGGCGATCGCTCGCAATTGCGAGTTCGAACCGAATACCAAATCGACACGCGATCCGGTCCACTTCAATTCACCCGTCTTGGAGTCACGACCTTCGAAGAAGTGGTCGCAGACCTTTGACTTTTCCCACTGCGT